>JAHFRE010000184.1 GCA_023258955.1 Sterolibacterium sp. | reverse complement strand
TCTTGACCCCGGTCTTGACCATGTGCTCGACCAGCGCGTCGCCGACCACGTCGTCGTTGGGATGGGTCTTGAACACCCAGCGCTTCTTGTCGTCCATCGGCAGCACCACCGCCGGCGTGCCGACCGGCGCCAGCATCGGCGTGCCGGCCTCGGCGAGGAAGCCCAGCACGCCCATGGCCACCGGCGAGGCGGAGGGGCCGATGAAGGCGTCGATGTGCTCGGAGAGCAGCTTCTTGACCAGGGTCACGCTTTGCGTCGAGTCGCTGGCGTCGTCGTAGTAGAGGTATTCGATGGCGACGTTGCCCACGCTCTTGGGCAGCAGCGCCAGGCTGTTCTTCTGCGGGATGCCGACGAAGGCGGCGGGACCGGTGGCCGAGGTGATGACCCCGACCTTGATCTGCGCCGTGGCGGTGAACGACAGGGTGAGCGCGGCGGCGGCGAGCAGCGCCAGCCCCAGCTTGCTTGCAATTTTCATATGGTTCTCTCCGTTGGCAGATGACGATGGTTCAAGCGATGATTCCCTTTTCTTGCAGTGTCGCACATTCCGCGGGGCTGAGCCCGGCCTCGGCCAGGACCGCGCGGGTGTGCTGTCCGTACTTGGCCGGAAAGGCCAGCGCGCCCGGGCCGTCTGCCCGGTCCACCGCCGTCGGCTGCATGTGGATGGTCTTGCCCGCGGGCGTCACCGTGGTCGTCAGCCGACTCTTGATCGCCGCCATCTCGCGCACCGCCGGGATGTCGTTGATCGGGGTGTGCGGTATGGTGGCGGCGGCGAGGTCGGCGGCGATCTCCACCGCCGCGTAGCGGCTGGTCACCGCGCCGATGTCGCGGTGGATGGCGGCGCGCTCCTGGTGCCGCCCCTCGTTGGTGACGCGCGCGGCGTTGGCGATCGAGGCAAAGCGCGGCAGCTCGGACAGGCGCCGCCATTGCACGTCGCTACCGATGGCCATGTAGATGAAGCCGTCCTTGGTCGGATAGACGTTGGTGGGAATGAACTTGCGGTGCTCGTTGCCGCAGCGGGTGATTTCGCTGGGGTCGCAGTCGAAGTCGAGCAGCGGCAGGGTGGTGATCAGCCAGGAGGCGGCGGCCTGCAGCATGGAGACGTCGATGCGGCTGCCACGGCCGGTCTCGGCGCGCTCGGCCAGAGCCAGCATGACGTTCGCATAGACTTCGTCGCCGGCCTTGAGGTCGATGATCGGCACGCCGGAGAGGGTCGGCGGGCCGTCGCCGGGGCCGGTCAGTTCCATGTAGCCGGACATCGCCTGGATCACCGGATCGTAACCGGGCACCTCTGGATACTCGGGTCCCATCGCCGAGATGCCGGCCCAGATCAGATCCGGCTTGGCGGCGGAGAGCGTCTCGTAGTCTATGCCCAGCTGCTTGTAGCGCTTGGGCACGGTGTTGCAGCAGAACACGTCGACCTCGAGCTCCTTGAGCAGCCGGCGCACGATCGCCTGGCCTTCGGGCGCCTTGAGGTTCAGCGCGATCGCTTCCTTGCCGACGTTGGGGGCGATGAAATAGCTGCGCCGGTCGTCATCGACGACGCGGCCGCCGATGTAGCGGTTGGGGTCGCCGGGCAAGCCCTCCCCGCTCGGCGTCGACTCGATGCGGATCACCCGCCAGCCGAGCTGGGCGAAGCGCAACGTGGCGTAGGGCATCGACAGCGCCTGCTCCATGGAAAGTACGGTACGACGCTTCATGCTGCCTCCGCTAGATCGTCCATTTCAGAAAGGGTGTGCGGCGCGCCGCTCAGCCGCCGGCGATCGGCGGCGACAGGATGACTTCGTCCGCGTCGCGCAGCGGATAATCGCGTTCCGCGTAGTTGAGATTGACCGAGACCAGCACCACATCGATGTACGCAAACGCCCTTTTGAAGCGCTCGCCCTGGGTCGGCAGCCAGTCGAGCAACATGCCCACATTCTTGATCTCGTCCGGCAGAGCGATGTTTTCCGAGTCGCAGCCCATGCTGTCGCGCAGCCAGGCGTAGTACTGCAACTTCATACGCTGGCGAGCCGTCCTAGCTGCCGGCCTGCTTCGCATCAAAGATGGCGCGGGCGACCTTTTCCGGCGACAGCGGCGGATTGAAGATGCGCACCCCGGTCGCGTTGTGCAGCGCGTTGGCGATGGCCGGCGCGATGACGATGGTCGGCAACTCGGAAATGCCTTTGGCGCCATAAGGCCCTTCGGCGCAATTGCTCTCGATGAAGTGCAGGTCGAGCGGCGGCATCTCTGGCGCCGTGATGAGCTTGTAATCGCGGAAGCAGGGATTCTTCAGCAGGCCCTGTTCGAGCCGCATGTTCTCGCTCAGAGCGTAGCCCAGACCGATGGCGATGCCGCCTTCGATCTGGCCTTCCAGACCCATGCGGTTGATGACGCGGCCGACGTCCTGCGCCACCGTGACCTTGTCCACCTTGATCTCGCCGGTCAGCGTGTCCACGGTGATCTCGGCGATGTGCACGGCGTGGGAATAGGCGGCGGAGTGGTCGGAGACGTGCTTCGCCCCTTCCGGTTCGCTGTTCGGCTCGTAGTAGTCGCTGACCATCACCAGTTCCGGCTCGGTCTGAAAGTGCATGCGCCGCAACAGGCGCTCGAGTTCGATCAGTGGCGTGCCGCAAGCGTCGCGCACTACCGAACCACCCCGCAGTTCGAGCGTCTCGAGTGGTTCGCCGAGCATCTTGGCGGCGGCGTTGAGGATCTGCGCCTTGGCCTTCTTTGCGGCGCGGCGCGTGCCGTTGCCGGCGATGAAGGTGGTGCGCGAGGCGTGCACGCCGACGTCCCACGGCGCGATATCGGAATCGGTATTGACGATGGTCACGTGTTCCAGCGGCACGCCCAGCTCTTCGGCGACGATCAGGGTGATCACCGCGTCGATGCCCTGACCGATTTCGGAGGCGCCGGTGATGACCGTGACCCGGGCGAAATCGTCCACCTTGAGCATGGTGCCGATGCCGTCCGACTTGTGAATCTTGGCGCCGCCGGCGTTGTGGATCGAGGAAGCCAGGCCGATGCCCTTCTTGTAGCGGCCGGGCAGCTCGCGCGCCGCGGCGTACTCCTTGCGCTTGCGGCTGTAGTCGCTGGCCGCGGCGGCGGTTTCCAGACACTCCGCCAGCGCGCACTCGCGCAGGAAGGATTGCTGCGGCGTATATTCGCCGGACTTCTGCGCGTTCTTGAGATGGAATTCGAGCGGCTCGATATCCACCAGGTCGGCCAGCATGTCCATCTGCTGTGCGGTGGCGTAGGTGGTTTGAACGTTGCCGTAGCCGCGGAAAGAGCCGGCGTAGGGATTGTTGGTGTAGATCGCCTGCGCCTTGAAGTCGACCACCGGCACGCGATAGTGGCCCGAGGTGGTGCGCATCATGATGACGGGGATGGTCGGCCCCCAAGAGGTGTAGGCGCCGTTGTCGAGCAGGACGTCAGCGCTGCGGAAGGTCAGCGTGCCGTCGCGCGAGCAGCCGGTGCGCATGTGGATGATCGCCGCCTGGCGCGTCGGCGAGGCGCGGAACTCCTCCTCGCGTGTATAGATCACCTTGACCGGCCGCCCGGTCTTCTTGGCCAAGAGTGCTGCGATCGGCTCGTAGGGGTAGACATCGAGCTTGGAGCCGAAGGCGCCGCCGATGGGTGGCTGGATCACCCTGATATCGCCGGGATCGATGCCCAGCGCCGGCGCCAGATCCATCTTGTAGTTGTACGGGTACTGGGTCTGCGTCCAGATCGTCAGCTTGCCGTTGTGATCGAAGTCGGCAATGGCGCAGGAGGTGCCCATGCAGCAGTGGGTCACGTGGTGCGGGCGGAACACGTTGTCGACGACGAAGTCGGATGCGCGTTCAGCCGCGGCGAGATCGCCGTGCTTGAACTCGAACGAGAGGCTCTTGTTGCCGGGGAATTTCTCCTGCACCAGCGGCGCACCGGTGGCAGCGCCGGCTTCGGGGGTGAACACGCCGGGCAGGTCCTCGAACTCGACGTCGATCAGTTCGAGCGCGCGGCTAGCGATCTCTTCCGTCTCGGCGGCGACCGCGGCGATCTCGTCGTGTTCGCAGCGCACCTTGTCCTTCAACGCGACGTTGTCGCGGACGAAGCCGAACTTGAGGCCGGCGGCGTCCTTGCCGGTCAGCACCGCATAGACGCCGGGCAGCTTCGCCGCCGCCGCGGTGTCGATGCGAATGATCCTGGCGTGGGGCCGGCCGGCGAACAGCACCTTGCCGATTAGCATCTGCGGCAACACCATGTCGTTGATGTAGCGCGTCTTGCCGGTCGCCTTGTCGGGAGCGTCGGGCTTCTTGACCCGTTGGCCGATCAAGGTCGTCTTTGCTATGGGTGCAGCGGTGACTTTCGTTTCCATGGTTTGGCTTTCTCCAAGCTTATGCGGGCCGAGATCGGGGGTGCGGCGCTCAGCAGCGACCGCAGCACTTCTTCGCCTCGACCACGGCTTCCACCGCGTCGAGCACCTTGGTGTAGCCGGTGCAGCGGCACAGGTTGCCCTCCAGGCCCCGTTGCGCTTCCTCCCGCGTCAGCTCGGGGTTGTTCTCGACCAGATAGTCGGCCTGCATGATCATGCCCGGCATGCAGAAGCCGCACTGCACCGCGCCGTGGTCGACGAAGGCCTGCTGCACCGGGTGCAGGCCTTCCGGCGTGCGCAGCCCCTCGATGGTCACCAGTTCGCGGCCGTCGCAATCGACGGCGTACATCAGGCAGCTGTTGACCGTCTTGCCGTCGACCTTGATGGTGCAGGCGCCGCATTCGCCTTCGCCGCAGGCGTACTTGGTTCCGGTCAGGCCGAGCTTGTCGCGCAGCATGGCCAGGGCCTTCATGGTGACCGGCACCGTCAGGCTAACCTCGCGGCCGTTGAGCTTGAAGCGGATTTCAGTTTCCACGGACATCATTCAACACCTCTTCAACGAACACACGAACGAGATGGCCGCGATACCACGCACTGGCACGCACGTCATCGATGGGTTTGGCATCTTCCGCCGCGCTGGCTACCGCCGCGGCAATGCTTGCTGCGTCGAGCGCCTTGCCTTCGAGCACGGCCTCGACGTGGCGGGCGCGCAGGGGCGTCGGCGCCACCGAGCCCATGGCTACGCGCACCTCGCTGAGCTTGCCGTTGCTGAGTCGAGCGCCGAGCGCCAGCGAAACGGTGGAGATTTCCAGCGCGGGACGCGGACCGGATTTTTTGAACCTGGCGACGAAGTCGGCCGCGGGCCGGTCGAAGACGACGGCGGTCAGCAGCTCTTCCGCCAGCTTGACGGTCTTGCCGGGGCTGACGAAGAATCCCTCCAGCGGCATCAGCCGCGTCTGCACCGCACCGTCGCGCCAACAGGCGAGTTCGACCGATGCCCCCAGTACCAGCAGGGGCGGGATCATGTCGCCGGCCGGCGAGGCGTTGCAGATGTTGCCGCCCAGCGACGCCGCGTTGCGTATCTGTTCGCTGGCGAAGTGCTCGGCCGCCTCGACCAGCACCGGCGCTATGGTGGCGAGCTCGGGGTTACCGCGGATGTCGCTGACCGTCGTCGCCGCACCGATGCGAACCTGGTCGGCCTTGACCTCGATGCCCGTCAAACCGTCGATGCGACGAATGTTGAGCAGCTTCGCCTTGTAATGGCGCGCACCCGATTCGGTCTGCAGCGCCAGATCGGTGCCGCCGCACAACACCGTGGCGGCGCCATCGGCCATCGCCTGCAATGCCTGGTCCAAACGGCGAGGTGCCAGATAGCTGCTTATCTCCTGCATGGTCCGCTCCTGCTGTTGCCCTGTGCTACTCATGATTGAGTCCTCAAAAACGGATCGGTTCGTTGAACCGCCCAAATACTTGGACCATTTCTTTGGTGATTTCACCGACGCTGGCGTAGGCCTTGACCGCCTCGACGATGGCGGGCATCAGGTTCACCCCCGCTGCTGCATCTGCCGCGACCCGCCGCAGGGCGTTGGCCGTCGCCGCCGCGTCGCGCTCGGCCTTGGTACGATCGAGGTTGGCCACCTGGGTGCGGGCGTCCTCTTCGTTGTAGGGATGGAACTCCACCGGGTGCTCTTCCTCCTCCTCCATGCGCTGGCGGTTCACCCCGATTTTGGGGAACTTGCCCGACTCGAGGTCGCGCTGGTGCTGGTAGGCCTGGGCCGAGACCCGCGCCTGCACGCGGCCCTCGGAAATCAGCTTGACGATGCCGCCGGCGGCGTCGGTCGCTGCCATCTCCTTGACCATCTCGGCGCGCATCTGGTTGGTCATGGTCTCGACGTAGAAGGAGCCGGCGAGCGGATCGACGGTCTCGGTGAGCCCCATCTCGTCGGCGAGGATCTGCATGGTGCGCAAGGAAATGCGTGCCGAGTATTCGGTGGGTATGGTGTAGGCCTCGTCGTAGGAGCACAAGGCCATGGTCTGGGCACCGGAGAGCGCCGAGATCAGCGCGTAGTAGGCGCCGCGCACGATGTTGTTTTCCGGTTGCTCAAAGGTGAGGCCGCCGCCGCCGCCGCCGGCGATCATGCGCAGCCACATCGACCCGGGTTGCTGGGCGTTGTACTGCTCCTTCATGATCTTGGCCCAGAGGCCGCGACCGGCGCGGAACTTCGCCACCTGCTCGAAGATGTTGCCGAAGATGTTGAAGTTGTAGGAGAGGCGGCCGGCGAACTCGTCGACCGACAGGCCGCGGCGCAGCACCTCGTCGGCGTAGGCCTTGGCGATCGAAAACGCGTAGGCCATCTCCTGCACCGGGGTCGCGCCCGATTCGCGAATGTGGTAGCCGCAGACCGACACCGGCGAGTACTTGGGCGCGTGCGCGGCGCAGTACTCGATGGTGTCGCCGACCAGGCGCACCGAGGGCGCCACCGGGAAGATCCAGGTGCCGCGGCCGACGTACTCCTTGAGGATGTCGTTCTGCGCCGTGCCGCGCAGCTTCTTCACGTCGTAGCCGCGCTTCTCGGCCATCGCCAGGTACATGGCGATCAGGATCGCCGCCGAGCCGTTGACCGTCAGCGAGACGGTGATCTTCTCCAAGTCGATGCCGTCGAAGGCGATCTCGAAGTCGCGCAGGGTGTCGATCGACATGCCGACGCGGCCGACCTCGCCGACCGCCAGGGGATCGTCGGAGTCGAGGCCGATCTGGGTGGGCAGGTCGAAGGCCACGTTGAGCCCGGTCTGGCCGTTGGCGATCAGGTACTTGAAGCGCTTGTTGGTGTCGCGCGGATTGCCGAAGCCGGCGTACTGGCGCATGGTCCACGGCTGCTTGCGGTACATCAGGCGGTGGATACCGCGGGTGAAGGGATACTCACCGGGTAGCCCCACCATGCTGTAGCCGCCGCTGGCCTCGACATCGGCCGCGGTGTACAACGGCTTGACCTCGATGCCCGACTCGTTGAGAACCTTGGACGCCTCGGGCGCGACGCCCGCTGTCTTCTCGGGCTTGTTCATTTGACCTGTTCCCTGATGAAAGCGACGATGTCGTCGAGCCGGGCGCCGGTGGGGAAGATGCCGGTGAAGCCCAGGTCGCGCAAGGCCTGGTGGTCCTGCTTGGGCAGGTTGCCGCCGATCAGCCACAGCTTGTCGGTCAGGCCGTTGGCCTCGAGCAGGGGCTTGAGCGTCCTGCAGAAGGGCAGGTGCGAACCGGCCATCGAGGACAGCGAGATCACGTCCACGTCTTCCTGCAGCGACATGCTGGCCACCGCCTCCGGCGTCTGCCGCAGCCCGGTGTAGATGACCTCCATGCCGGCGTCCATCAGCGCCCGGGCGACGATCTTGGCACCCTGATCGTGGCCGTCGAGGCCGGGTTTGGCGAGCAATACTTTTATGGGACGACTCATGAGCTCAATTCCTTGGCAATGATGAGTTTCAAGATTTCGCTGGTGCCGCCGCCGATCAGGGTGAAGCGCACGTCGCGCAGATAGCGCTGCACCGGATACTCCATGGCGTAGCCGTA
>JAHFRE010000377.1 GCA_023258955.1 Sterolibacterium sp. | reverse complement strand
CTGGCGCTGGCCGCCTGCGCCCTGGTCGGCATCGTCGTCATCCTCGCCTATCCGCAGCTGCCCTCGCTGGACATCATCACCGACTACCAGCCGAAGATTCCCCTACGCGTATTCACCTCGGACCACCATCTGATCGGCGAGTTCGGCGAAGAACGGCGCGCCCTGGTACGCATCGCCGAGGTGCCGGCGGTGATGAAGCAGGCCATCCTCGCCGCTGAGGACGAACGCTTCTACCAGCACGGCGGCGTCGATACCCTGGGCGTGCTGCGCGCCGCCTATTCCAATTTCAGCGGCGGCGGCAAGCGCCAGGGGGCCTCGACCATCACCATGCAGGTGGCGCGCAACTTTTTTCTGTCCAAGGAGAAGACCCTCTCGCGCAAGCTCTACGAGGCGCTGCTGGCCTTCAAGATCGAGGCCAATCTGTCCAAGGACGAGATTCTCGAGCTCTACATCAACCAGATCTATCTCGGGCAGCGCGCCTACGGCTTCGCCAGCGCCGCGCAGATCTATTTCGGCAAGGCGCTGAAGGACATCACGACGGCCGAAGCGGCGATGCTGGCCGGCCTGCCCAAGGCGCCCTCGGCCTACAATCCGGTGGCCAATCCGAAGCGCGCCAAGCTGCGCCAGATGTACGTCCTGCGCCGCATGCACGAACTGGGGACGATCGACGGCGCGCAGTTTCTCGGCGCCCAGACCGAGGCGCTGCACGTCAAGCGCGACGTCAACGACTTCGGGGTGCACGCCGAGTACGTCGCCGAAATGGCGCGACAGATGGTCTACGAGCGCTTCCAGGAAGACAGCTACAGCCGCGGCCTCTCGGTCATCACCAGCATCACCCTGGCCGAGCAGCAGGCCGCCTACGCCAGCCTGCGCAAAGCCGTACTCGACTACGACCGGCGCCACGGCTACCGCGGCGCCGAGGGCTACGTCGACCTCGCCGCGATCAAGTCCGACCAGGACGAGGACCTGGAAGAGGCGCTGGTGGACGTCGAAGACGACGACGAATTGGTCGCCGCCATCGTGCTGGAGGCCAACCCCAAGGAGGTTCGCGCCTACCTGCGCGGCGGCGAGACCGTCAGCGTCACCGGCGACGGCCTCAAGTTCGCGCAGCGGATGCTCGACGACAAGGCGCCGCCCAACAAGCGCCTGCGCCGCGGCGCCATCGTCCGCCTGATGCGCGAGGCCAAAAAGCCCTGGCAGATCGCCCAGTTGCCCGAGGTCGAAGCCGCCTTCGTCGCCGCCAGTCCGATCGACGGCGCCATCACCGCTCTGGTCGGCGGCTTCGATTTCAACCGCAACAAGTTCAACCACGTGACCCAGGCCTGGCGCCAGCCCGGCTCCAGCTTCAAGCCCTTCATCTACTCGGCGGCGTTGGAGAAGGGTTACACCCCGGCATCGGTGCTACCGGACGAACCGATCGTCGTCTCCGCCGCCGAGACCGGTTCACAAGCCTGGGAACCGAAGAACTACGACGGCAAGTACGAAGGGCCGATGACTCTGCGCACCGCCCTGGCGAAGTCGAAGAACATGGTGTCGATCCGCTTGCTCAAGTCCATCGGTCCGCAATACGCCCAGGACTACGTGACCCGCTTCGGCTTCGACGCGGAAAAGCACCCGCCCTACCTGACCATGGCCCTGGGTGCCGGCTCGGTCACCCCCTGGCAGCAGCTGGCCGCCTACGCCATCTTCGCCAACAGCGGTTACAAGATCGAGCCCTACATCGTCCGCCAGATCCTCGACGAAAAGGGCGCGGTGCTGGCCGAGGCGCAGCCGGTGGTCGCCGGCGACGAGAGCCGGCGCGTGATCGATCTGCGCAACGCCTTCATCATGGACAGCATGATGCACGACGTGGTCCGCCGCGGCACCGCCACCAAGGCCATGTCCTTGAAGCGCGGCGACCTCGCTGGCAAGACCGGCACCACCAACGACTACGTGGACGCGTGGTTTTGCGGTTACCAGCCGACCCTGGTCGGCATCGCCTGGATCGGTTTCGATCAGCCGAAAAAGCTCGGCAACGGCGAGACCGGCGGCGCCGCGGCGCTGCCGATGTGGATCGGCTTCATGGAGAAGGCGCTGCCCGGCCGTGCCGAGGCCTACCTGGAGGCGCCACCCGGCCTGATCAGCATCCACGCCACCGATCCCGCGGGCCGCACCATCTCCGAATTCGCCTACGAGGAGAGCCTGCCGCCGCCGCCCGAAGGCGACGCGCTCGAGGTGAAGCCCAAGGCGGCGGTGCCGAGCCCCTAAGCCAGATCGATGGCGCCGCCGCCCTGCTCGGCGATGCAGCGCGCCAGGACCGTCAACAGTTCCTCGCCGTCGCGCGACGCCACCCAGGATCCGGCCGCCGTCGGCTTGAAGTGGTAGCCGCCCGACTTGGCCGCGATCCAGATTTCGCGCGCCGCCGCGTGCCGGTTGACGATGATCTTGCTGCCGTTGGCGAACTCCAATTGCAGCACGCCGCCCGCCGCCAACTCGACATCGATGTCGCTGTCCGAAGCTTCCAGCCCCTGCTCGATCCGCGCCAGCATCGCGTCAGCGACCCGGTTGAATTCCTGCTCATCCATCGCAGACTCCCGTGATAATCTTCGGCCCAGCCATGAGACCGCCGCTCGCCATGATACGCATCGCCGCCACCGGCGCCGCCCTGCTCCTGTC
>JAHFRE010000376.1 GCA_023258955.1 Sterolibacterium sp. | reverse complement strand
TCGTCGGGATCGGAACCGCTCGCCAGCAGGCGATAGTATTCGCTGAAGCTGCTGAAGTCATGGTACTTCAGGCGTCGCGTCAGGCGGCCGACCAGCAGCACCTGTTTCGAATCGGCGAGGCTGATGCCGGCGATCTTGTAGATCAGCGCCTGGAATTGGGCGAACTCGGCCGCCGTAATGGCCGGCGGCTCGTTCCTTTCGGGGATGGCTTTGTTCATCGGTCAGGGGCGGTGTCGCGGGCGTTGTCCCGGCACCGGGTCAGGCCTGTTCCTGGGTGAGCAGCTTGGGCAGTTCGCCCCGCCTGAGCTTGTTGAGGCGGCCCTCTTCATGCTGGCCGGCCAATTCGGTGAGCGCCTGGACGTCGAGGATCAGCGCCACCTCGCCGCTGCCGAGGATGGTCGAGCCACCGATGCCGCGCAGGTGGCGAAACAGGCTGCCCAAGGACTTGATCACCGTCTGAAATTCACCGAGCAGGGCGTCGACCACGATGCCCGCCTTCTGGCCACTGGCCGATACCACCACCACGTTCTCGCGCTTGGGCACCTCGCCCTCGACGTCGAAGAACTCGCGCAGGCGGATGAAGGGCAGCACCTCGCCACGCAGATTGAGCATATTGCCGCGGGTGTAGTCGCCGTGCAGTTCCAAGCATTCGACCACGTTGTCCAGCGGAATGACGTAGGACGCGTCGCCGACCGCGACCAGGAAGCCATCGATAATCGCCAGGGTCAGCGGCAGACGGATGGTGAAGCGCGAACCCTGTCCTTCCTCGGTGTGCACTTCGACATTGCCGCGCAGCGCCTGGATGTTGCGGCGGACCACGTCCATGCCGACGCCGCGTCCCGAGAGATTGGTCACCTTTTCGGCGGTCGAAAAGCCGGCCTCGAAGATCAGGTTGATCAGTTCGTGATCGGTGATCGCCTGGCCCGGATTGATCAGGCCGCGCTCCTCCGCCTTCTTGCGGATGCGCTCCTTGTTGAGTCCGCCGCCGTCGTCGGCCACCTCGATGATGATGTTGCCCGAATCGTGGCTGGCGTTGAGCTCGACCCGGCCCTTGCCCGGCTTGCCGCGGGCGATGCGCGCCGCGGCCGGCTCGATGCCGTGATCCATGGCGTTCCTGACCAGGTGCATCAGCGGATCGCCGATCTTCTCCACCACCGACTTGTCGAGTTCCGTCTCACCGCCGCGGATCACCAGTTCGATCTCCTTGCCCATCTCCTTGGCGGCGTCGCGCACCACGCGATGGAAGCGGTTGAAGGTCTCGCCGATCTGCACCATGCGCAACTGCAGCGCCGAGTCGCGAATGTTCTCGACCAGACGCGACAGCACCGAGGTGGTCTCCACCAGCACCGTTTGCTTGCTCTGTTGCGCCAGCAGATTGGCGCTGGCTCCGGCGATCACCAGTTCGCCGACCAGGTCGATCAGGTGGTCGAGCTTGTCGGCGTGCACCCGGATCAGACGCGCCTCGTCGGCCTTTTTCTCCGTGACCAGCTTCTGCTTGGCGATCGCCGCCTCGACGATTTCCGGCTGGATGGTGTGTTGCTCGACCAGGATGTCGCCAAGGTGCGGTGCGCTGGCGCCCTCTTCGGGCTTGGGCCGGTCCATTTGGGCCGACAGTCCCTCGTCGAGCTCCTCCTGGGTGATGGCGCCGCTCTTGACCAGGATCTCGCCCAGGCGCATGGTCTCTTCCGGCAGCTCCTGGATCAGCTTCATGTAGTCGACGACTTTGCTGTAGGGCGGCAGGATGTGCAATTCGCAATCGTCGCGCACGAAGTCGAACACCTTCTCGATGGCGCTCTTTTCGGCGTGGCTGCGGAAATTGATTTCGAAGCCGAGGTAGCACGCCTCCGGATCGAGATCCTCGGCCGCAGGCAGCGCATCGGCGATGGTCGTGATGTGGGCGATTTCGCCGAGGTTGAGCAGGTAGCGCAAGATCGCCGCCGGGTCCATGCCGTTGCGCAATACGTTGCGGCCGAAGCGCACCGAGATGTGCCAACAATCGTGGGTGGTCTCGCCGCCGCCTTCGCTCTCCACCGCCGCCGCGCTCTCGGCCGGCGTTCCCGGCTTGGCCTGGGCGGAGGCGACGGCGCCGCCGATGAAGCTGCGCAGCTCTTCGGTCAGCTTGGCTCCCGCTGCCGCCAGATCGGCGGCGGGCTCGGTGCTGCCCTGCTCAGCCAGGTCGAGCAGCGCGCCCAGGTGGTCGCAGCCCGACAGCAGCGCCGTGATCAGGGCGCCGGTGACGCCGATCTCGGCGTTGCGCAGTTTGTCGAGCACGTTCTCGACGCCGTGGGTGAAGCGCTCGATCATGGTCAGTTCGACAACGCCGGAGCCGCCCTTGATGGTGTGCGCGGCGCGGAAGATGGCGTTGAGGGTCTCCGGGTCGTGGTCGCCCTGTTCCATGCGCAGCAGGCCGGCTTCCATCTCCTCCAACTGTTCCCTGGACTCTTGGATGAAGACGCCGAGTATCTCTTCCATGACTCTTTCCTCGATCTGCTTGCTCTGTGTGGATTGCGCGCGAGCCGGGTCGGTCGCGTTTGGCTTCAGTTTACCTTGGGCGCCGGGATCACCAGCGGATCGCCGAAGAATCCCGCGAGGTTGTAGAAGTCGAGCAACTCCTGCACCGCCGGGCTGTGGGCGACGATGGCCAGGGTCTTGCCCTG
>JAHFRE010000183.1 GCA_023258955.1 Sterolibacterium sp. | reverse complement strand
AAGTGACGGCGCGGCAGCGAGCGGCGCGCCTCGGTGCCGCCTACCTGCGACTCGACGACGAGGGTCGCTGCGAATTCCTGCGCCTGATCGCCCACGAGTTTCGCCCCGACCCGGTGGCCGTCGCCGAGGCGCACGCCGCTTACCAGCGAGCGATAGGCAGCGGCGCCGAATGGGATGCCGAAGCGCGCCTGCGCCAGGTCCTGCGCTCGGCACGGCTGCGCATCCTGACCCAGTTCAACGCCCTGCCGCAGGGGGTGAAGTTCCTGGTGGACCTGCGCGCCGACCTGCTGCGCTATCTCGATCAGGGCGCCGAGCTGGCGGCTCTCGATCGCGAGCTGGAGTCGCGCCTGGGCGCCTGGTTCGACGTCGGCTTTCTCGAACTGCAGCGCATCGGCTGGAACTCGCCGGCGGCGCTGCTCGAGCGCCTGATCGCCTACGAGGCGGTGCACGAGATCCGTTCCTGGCAAGATCTGCGCAATCGCCTCGACTCCGATCGACGCTGCTACGGCTTCTTTCACCCGCGCATGCCCGAGGAGCCGCTGATCTTCGTCGAGGTGGCGCTCATCGACCGGCTCGCCGACAGCATCCAGGCGCTGCTCGACGAACAGGCGCCGGTGTTTGAAAGCAAGCGCGCCGACACCGCCATCTTCTACTCGATCTCCAACACCCAGCCCGGTCTGCGCGGCGTCTCCTTCGGCAACTTTCTGTTGAAGCGCGTCATCGACGATCTGCAGCGCGACTTCCCGCGTCTCAAGCACTTCGCGACCCTGTCGCCGTTGCCGCAGTTCGCGCACTGGCTTGCTGCCAACCCCGGCGATCTCGCCGCGGCCGGGGTCGACCTCGATGCCGCGACGCTCGCTGCGGGCGAGTGGCGCGCCGACGCCAAGCTGGCGCGCCGCTTGCGCGAGCCGCTCACCCAACTGGCAGCCCGCTATCTGCTCGAGGCGCGCGCCCAAGGCCGGCCCTTTGACCCGGTGGCGCGCTTCCACCTGGGCAACGGCGCCCGCATCGAACGCATCAACTGGCTCGCCGACACCAGCGCCAAAGGCATGAAACAGTCCTGCGGCCTGATGGTGAACTACCTCTACGATCCCGAGGCGATCGAGGCCAACGTCGAGGCCTTCGTCGCCACTGGCAAGATTCCCGCCGCGGCCTCGGTGCGCCGCCAGGGGCGGCCGCGGCCCGACTAGGACCTGATACGCACTAGAAAGCCCCCTTGATGAACGAAAATCTTTACGCCATCCTCGCCGAGGGCTTTCCCGCCGACCCCGACGCCCCCTGTCTGCTGCTCGGCGACGGCCGCGTCTGGAGCTACGGCGACCTGGTCCATGCCTCGGCGCGCATCGCCCATCTGCTGGTCGAACTGGGCCTCGTCCCCGGCGATCGCGTCGTCGCCCAGGTGGAAAAATCGCCCGAGGCGCTGCTGCTCTACCTCGCCTGCCTGCGCGCCGGCGTCGTCTTCGTGCCACTTAATCCCGCCTACCAGCGCCACGAGCTGGCCCACTTCATCGCGGACGCGGCGCCGCGGCTGGTCGTCTGCCGGCCGCAGCTGCGGCCGCTGCTCGAGCAGCTGCTCGAGCCATTCGCGGGCGAGCGGCCGCGCCTGCTCGAACTCGACGACGCGGGCCACGGCTCGCTGATCGACGCGGCGGCGCCGCACGGCGACGCCTTCGCCACGGTCGCGCGTCGGGCGCAGGACCTCGCCTGCATCCTCTACACCTCGGGCACCACCGGCCGCTCCAAGGGCGCCATGCTGAGCCACGGCAACCTCGCCGCCAACGCCCGTGTGCTCCACGCCTACTGGCGCTTCCAGCCCGGCGACGTGCTGCTGCACGCGCTGCCGATCTTCCACGTGCACGGCCTGTTCGTCGCCAGCCACTGCGCGCTGTTGAACGGCTCGGCGATGCTCTTCGAGCCGAAGTTCGACGCCCGCCGCGTCTTGCAACTGCTGCCGCGGGCGACGGTGTTCATGGGCGTGCCCACCTACTACACGCGCCTCTTGGCCCTGCCCGAATTCGAGCGCGCCGCCTGCGCCCGGATGCGCCTGTTCATCTCCGGCTCGGCGCCGCTCGCGCCCGAGACCTTCGCCGAATTTCGCCAGCGCAGCGGCCACACCATCCTCGAGCGCTACGGCATGAGCGAAGGCGGCATGTTCACCTCCAACCCCTACGAGGGCGAGCGCCGCCCCGGCACGGTCGGCTTTCCCCTGCCGGGCACCGAGCTGCGCATCGTCGACGAGGGCGGCGAGCCGGTGGCGGGCGGCGCCGTCGGCGGCATCGAGGTGCGCGGCGCCAACGTCTTCGCCGGCTATTGGCGGCTGCCGGACAAGACCGCCGAGGAATTCCGGCCCGGTGGCTGGTTCAAGACCGGCGACCTGGGCAAGATCGACGCCGAGGGCTACGTCGCCATCGTCGGCCGCAGCAAGGACCTGATCATCAGCGGCGGCCTCAACATCTATCCGAAGGAGATCGAGGAGGTGATCGACGCCCTGCCCGGTGTGCTCGAGTCGGCCGTGGTCGGCGTTCCCGACGCCGATTTCGGCGAGGCGGTGACGGCGGTGGTGGTGCGCCAGACCAACGCCGCCGGACTCGACGAGGCCGCCGTGATCGCCGCACTGGCGGCGAGCCTGGCGCGCTTTAAGCTGCCCAAGCGGGTGGTCTTCGCCGCCGAGCTGCCGCGCAACGCCATGGGCAAGGTGCAGAAGAACCTGCTCCGCGACAATCTGTCGAAGCCGTGATGGACCTGCCCTGGGCCGAGCTCGATTGCGTCCTGCTCGACATGGACGGCACCCTGCTCGACCTCAACTTCGACAACCACTTTTGGCAGGAGCACATCCCTTTGCGCTACGCCGAGGCGCGCGCGATCTCGCTGGACGAGGCGCGCGCCGAGCTGCGCAGCCGCTACCGCGAGCGCGCCGCCACCCTCGAGTGGTACTCGGTCGACTTCTGGCAGTCCGAACTCGACCTCGACATCATGCGCTTGAAGGAGGAGGTGGCGCACCTGATCGCGGTCCATCCCCACGTCGCCGACTTTCTCGACGCCCTGCGCGCCGCCGGCAAGCAGATCGTCCTGGTGACCAACGCCCACGAGAAGAGCCTGGCGCTGAAGATGCAGCGCACCGGACTGGCGGCGCGCTTCGACACCCTGATCAGCGCCCACGAGCTGGGCCTGCCCAAGGAGGATCCGGCCTTCTGGACCCGCTTGCAGCACCGCGTTCCCTTTGTCCGCAGCCGCACCCTGCTGGTCGACGACAATCTGGCAGTGCTCGATTCGGCGCGCGTCTGGGGCATGGGGCGGCTGCTGGCGGTGACGCGGCCCGACACCCGGCGGGCGCAAAAACCGAGCGATGCTTACCCCGGCATCGTCGACTTCGGCGAACTGCTCGCTGGCCTCAGCCGAACAGGGTAGACACCATCTTCGTCGCCATCAGCGCGAGGAAGACGCCGAAGGCGCGCTTCAACTGCTTGACCGGCAGCTTGTGCGCGAGCCGGGCGCCCAGGGGCGCGGTGAGGAAGGACAGGGCGACGATGCCGACAAAACCCGGCAGATAGACGTAGCCCAGGGAATAGGGCGGCAACCCGGCCGCGCCCCAGCCGCTGAAGATGTAGCCGATGACCCCGGCCAGGGCGATCGGCAGACCCAGCGCCGACGAGGTGCCGACCGCCTTGTGGATGCTGATGTTGCTCCAGACCATGAAGGGGATGGACATGAAGCCGCCGCCGGCCGAGACCACGCTCGAGACGATGCCGATGATGGCGCCGGCCAGGAACACGCCGAAGGGACCGGGCAGGGCGCGGCTCGGTTTCGGCTTGAAGTCGGCCACCATCTGCGCCGCGGCGATGTAGACGATGATGGCGAACATCATCGCCAGCGGCCGCGTCGGCAGACCGCTGGCGACAAGGGAGCCACCCAGGGTGCCCAAGACCAGGCCCGGCGCCATCGAGCGCACGATGTCCCAGCGCACGGCGCCGTGGGCGTGGTGGGTGCGCATGCTGGAGATCGAGGTGAGGACGATGGTCGCCATCGAGGTGCCAAGCGCCAGGTGCATCACGTGCGCCAGCGGGAAATCCTGGGCCGAGTAGAGCATGAACAGCAGGGGCACCAGGGTCAGGCCGCCGCCGACGCCGAACAGACCGGCGATGAAGCCGACGAAGGCCCCGAGCAGGGGGTAGCTCAACCACCAGAGGGTCATATTCTCTCCACGGACAAAGGCGGTGGGCGACGCACCGCGCCAGGCGCATATGATAGCCTTAAGGCTACTTGTAGCCTGACCGACATGGACGAATTGCACAGCCTGCTGGGAGACGCGCCGCGCCGGCGCGATCTGCTGATCGAATTCCTGCACCGCATCCAGGACGCCCAGGGGTCGATCGCCGACGCGCAGATTCGCGCGCTGGCCGAGGAACTCAAGCTGGCGCCGGTCGAGGTGTATGAGGTGGCGAGCTTCTACCACCACTTCGACCTGGTGCGGGAGGCTGGCGCGGGGGCGCCGCCAATCACGGTCCGGGTCTGCCAGTCGCTGCCCTGCGCCATGGCCGGGGCGCGCGAGCTGCTCGAGTCGATCGCCGCCCGCGAGGGCCTGCGGGTGATCGCCGCACCCTGCGTCGGCCGCTGCGCCCAGGCGCCGGTGGCGGTGGTGGGCAGGAATCCGATCGAGCGGGCCAGCGCGCGCAAGGTCGAGGCGGCGCTCGCCGCCGGCCAAATCGAGGCGAAGCTACCCGCGCACATCGGCTACGCGGAATATCGCAAGTCCGGCGGCTACGCGCGGGTAGCGCACATCCTCGAAGATCTCGCCCGCGGCGAAGCAGTCATCACCACCCTGGAGGCCGCCGGCCTGCGCGGCCTGGGCGGCGCCGGCTTTCCGGCGGCGCGCAAGTGGCGCGTGGTGCGCGAGCAACCGGCGCCGCGCCTGCTGGTGGTGAACATCGACGAGGGCGAGCCGGGCACCTTCAAGGATCGCCACTACCTGGAGCGCGATCCGCATCGCGCCATCGAGGGCATGCTGATCGCCGCGGCGAGCGTGGGGCTGTCCGAGATCTACATCTATCTGCGCGACGAGTACGCCGGCTGTCGCCGCCTGCTCGAGTGCGAACTGCAGCGGCTCGAGCAAGATCCGCCCTGCGCCCTGCCGCCGATCCACCTGCGCCGCGGCGCCGGCGCCTACATCTGCGGCGAGGAGTCGGCGCTGATCGAGTCGCTCGAGGGCAAGCGCGGCCTGCCGCGGCTGCGGCCGCCCTACGTGGCGCAAAGAGGACTCTTCGGCCGACCGACCCTGGTGCACAACCTCGAGACCCTCTACTGGCTGCGCGAGATCCTCGTGCGCGGCGGCGACTGGTGGGCGAGCTCGGGCCGCAACGGCCAGCAGGGTCTTCGCTCCTACTCGGTCAGCGGCCGCGTCGCCAAGCCCGGCGTGCACCTGGCCGCCGCCGGCATCAGCCTGCGCCAGCTGATCGACGAACACTGCGGCGGCATGCAGCGCGGCCACCGCCTCTACGCCTACCTGCCCGGCGGTGCCTCGGGCGGCATCCTGCCGGAGAGCCTCGCCGACCTGCCCCTGGCCAGCGAGGCCCTGGCGCCGCACGGCGCCTCGCTCGGTTCGGCGGCGATCATCGTGCTCTCGCAGCACGACCGCGCCCGCGACGCCTGCACCAACCTGATGGACTTCTTCGCCGACGAATCCTGCGGCCAATGCACGCCTTGCAGAGTCGGCACGGCCAAGGCGGCGCAGCTCGTGCGCGCGCCGCGCTGGGACCAGGGGCTGCTCACCGAGCTGTCCCAATTGATGATGGATGCCTCGATCTGCGGCCTCGGTCAGGCCGCCCCCAATCCGATCTTGAGCGTCATGCGCCACTTCCGCCACGAGATCGAATGATGGGCGTGAGCTTTCGCTTGAACGGCAAAGAGGTCGTCGCCCACGACGGGGAATCGATACTGACGGCGGCCGATCGGCTGGGCGTGGTCATCCCCCGGCTGTGCCACAAGCAGGGTCTCCGGCCCGAAGGCAATTGCCGCGCCTGCGTGGTCGAGATCGCGGGCGAGCGGGTGCTCGCCGCCTCTTGCGCGCGCGCGCCCGAACCGGGCATGGCGGTGGTGACCGACAGCCCGCGCGCCGTGCACGCGCAGAAGATGGTGCTCGAGTTGCTCGCTGCCGACGTCAGCGCCAGCGGCGCTGCTTCGGAACTCGATTACTGGGCGCGCCGGCTGCATCTGGGTCCCTCGCGCTTCGCGCCGCGAGAGCGGGTCGCCGACGATCTCGCCCATCCGGCGATCGCCGTGCGCCTGGACGCCTGCATCCAGTGCACCCGCTGCCTGCGCGCCTGCCGCGAGATCCAGGGCAACGACGTGATCGGCATGGCGCGGCGCGGCGCCGCCGCGACCATCGTTTTCGATCTCGAGCAGCAGCTCGCCGCGAGCTCTTGCGTCGCCTGCGGCGAGTGCGTCGCGGCCTGCCCGACCGGCGCCCTGTCGGCGGCGCGCGTCAGCGATGTCCTGCCCGAGAGGACGGTGGACTCGCTCTGCCCCTATTGCGGCGTCGGCTGCCAGGTCGAGTATCGGGTCAAGGACGAGACCATCCTCTCGGTCGAGGGCAAGAACGGTCCGGCCAACGAAGGGCGGCTCTGCGTCAAGGGACGCTACGGCTTCGACTACGTCCATCACGCAAGCCGCCTGACCCAGCCGCTGATCCGTCGCGAAGGGGTGGCCAAGGACGCGAACCTGCGCTTCGACCCCGAACATCCGGAGGCGCTGTTTCGCGTCGCCAGCTGGGAGGAAGCGCTGGCGAAGGCGGCCGGCGGCCTCCGCCAGATACGCGACCGGGACGGCCCGCGCGCCCTGGCCGGCCTGGGTTCGGCCAAGGGCAGCAACGAGGAGGCCTACCTGTTCCAGAAGCTGGTGCGGGTGGGCTTCGGCAGCAACAACGTCGATCACTGCACCCGCCTGTGCCACGCGGCGAGCGTGGCCGCTCTGCTCGAGGGCATCGGCTCGGGCGCGGTGTCGAACCCGGTGCGCGACGTCGCGCAAGCCGAGCTGGTGTTGTTGATCGGTGCCAATCCGGCGGTGAACCACCCGGTGGCGGCGACCTGGATCAAGAACGCGGTGCGAGCGGGCACCCGCCTGATCATCGCCGACCCGCGCCGCTCGGCCTTAGCGCGCTACGCCAGCCACTACCTGCAGTTCAAGCCCGACGCCGACGTGGCGCTGTTGAACGGCATGATGAATTGTATCGTCGCCGAAGACCTGGTCGACCGCGCCTTCGTCGACGCGCGGGTCGAGGGCTACGCGGAATTCGCGGCGCACATCGCGGCGTTCACGCCCGAGGCGATGGCGCCGCTGTGCGGCATCGCCGCGCCGACGATACGCGAGGTGGCGCGCCTCTACGCCGGCGCCAAGACGGCGATGATCCTCTGGGGCATGGGGGTGTCGCAGCACGTGCACGGCACCGACAACGCCCGCTGCCTGATCGCCCTGTCGCTGCTCTGCGGGCAGATCGGCCGCCCTGGCACGGGTCTACATCCGCTGCGCGGTCAGAACAACGTCCAGGGCGCCTCCGACGCCGGCCTGATCCCGATGATGTATCCCGACTACCAGCGGGTCGACCGGCCCGAGGTGCGAGCCAGGTTCGAGCGCCTGTGGCAGGCGAGCCTCGATCCCGCGCCCGGCCTTACCGTGGTCGAGATGCTCGACGCGGCCAGCCGCTTTGAGCTGCGCGGCATGTACATCGTCGGCGAGAATCCGGCGATGTCCGACCCCGACCTGGCCCACGCCCGAGCGGCGCTGGCCGGGCTCGAGCACCTGGTGGTGCAGGACATCTTCCTCACCGAGACGGCGGCGCTGGCCGACGTGGTGCTGCCGGCCTCGGCCCACGCCGAAAAGACCGGCAGCTTCACCAACACCGATCGCCTGGTGCAGCTCGGCCGCCAGGCGATCGCGCCGCCCGGGCAAGCGCGCCAGG
>JAHFRE010000182.1 GCA_023258955.1 Sterolibacterium sp. | reverse complement strand
GTTCATTCCACACCTCCGAGGTAGGCTTCGAGCACCGCCGGATCGCGCTGCACTTCCTCCGGCAGGCCCTCGGCGATGCGCTGGCCGAACTCCATGACCACCACCCGATCGGCCAGGCCCATCACGAAATCCATGTCGTGCTCCACCAGCAGAATGCCCATGCCCTCGGCGCGCAACCGCCGCAGCAGATCGGCCAGGGCTTGCTTTTCCAGGTAGCGCAGACCGGCCGCCGGCTCGTCGAGCAGCAACAGGCAGGGGTCGGCGCACAGCGCCCGGGCGATTTCGAGGATGCGCTGCTGACCCAGGGCGAGGCTGCCGGCCTGCTCGAACATCTGCTTCTCCAGGCCGACCCGCTCGATCTGCCGCGCCGCCTCCGCGAGCAGGCGACCCTCCTCGACCCGCTCCAGGTGCAGCGCCGCCGGCACCACCCCTTTGGAACCACGCATGTGGGCGCCGATGGCGGCGTTCTCCAGCACGCTCATGGTCGGCAGCAGGCGCACGTGCTGGAAGCTGCGGCTCATGCCGCGCTGGGCGATGGCGCGGGCGCTCATGCCGTCGATGCGGCCGCCCATGAAGACGATCTCACCGGCCGTCAACGGGGCGACCCCGGAGATCAGGTTGAACATGGTGCTCTTGCCGGCGCCGTTGGGGCCGATCAGCGCCAGCACCTCGCCGGCGCGCACCGTCAGCTGCATTTCGTTGCACGCCACCAGGCCGCCGAAGCGCTTGGTGGCGCCCTTCACCTCGAGCAGCAGGGTGCCTGCTTCTGGCATCTGCCGCCGCGGCAGGGGCTCGCCCTGCGGCGCCGCGCGCTGCCCGTCGCCGCTTTTCACCGGCACCAGGCGCGCCAGCAGCGGCCACAGGCCGTCGCGCGCCCGCTGCAGCATCAGCACCATGATCACACCGAAGACGATGGTCTCGAAATTGCCGCTGCTGCCCAGGAGCTTGGGCAACAGGTCCTGCAGCCACTGCTTCAACACCGTGATGACGCCGGCGCCGAGCAGGGCGCCCCAGACGCTGGCGGCGCCGCCGATGACGGCCATGAACAGGTACTCGATGCCCACACCCAGGCCGAAGGGGGTCGGATTGACGAAGCGCTGCAGATGGGCGTAGAGCCAGCCGGAAACGCAGGCGAACAGCGCGGCGATGAGGAAGATCTCGATCTTCAGCCGCGCCGTGTCCACCCCCATCGCCTCAGCCATCAGGCTGCCGCCCTTCAGCGCACGGATGGCGCGGCCGGCGCGCGAGTCGAGCAGGTTGTGGGTGGCCCAGACCAGCGCCAAGAGCGCCGTCCAGATCAGGTAGTAGAAGGCGCGGCCGCTCTTCACCTCGACCCCGGCCAGCTGCAGCGCCGGGATGCCGGTGATGCCGGTATGGCCGCCGATGAACTCGAGGTTGCCGAACAGGAAGTAGAGGCTGATGCCCCAGGCGATGGTACCCAGCGGCAGATAGTGGCCGGACAGGCGCAGGGTCAGGGCGCCCAGCAACAGCGCCACCGCCGCGGTGCCGACGAGGCCTAGGGCCAGCGCCAGCCAGGGCGAACCGCCGACCAGGGCCAGCCAGCTGGGCAGATCGGTGGCGGTGGTCAGATAGGCGGTGGTGTAGGCGCCCAGACCGACGAAGGCGGCCTGGCCGAAGGAGGTCAGGCCACCGACCCCGGTCAGCAGCACCAGGCCGAGGGCGACGATGGCGTAGAGGCCGATGTAGTTGAGCAGGGTGACGTAGAACTCGGGCAGGAGCAGGGGACCGGCGCCGAGCAGGGCGAGGAAGGCGAGCAGGGCGCCGCGCTGACTGACGGCCATCATTCCTCCTCCTCGACGTGGTGCGTGGTCAGAGAGCGCCACAGCAGCACCGGGATGATCAGGGTGAACACGATCACCTCCTTGAAGGCGCTGGCCCAGAACGACGAGTAGGCCTCGAGCAGGCCGACCAGCACCGCGCCGGCGGCGGCCACCGGATAGCTGGCCAGACCGCCGATGATCGCCGCGACGAAGCCCTTCAAGCCGATCAGGAAGCCGGTGTCGTAGTAGATGGTGGTGATCGGCGCGATCAGGATGCCGGAGAAGGCACCGATCGCCGCCGCCAACAGGAAGGACAGCTTGCCCGCCATCACCGTCGAGATGCCCATCAGCCGGGCACCGGTGCGGTTGATGGCGGTGGCGCGCAGGGCCTTGCCGTAGATGGTGCGACCGAAGAACTGGTAGAGGGCGGCGATCAAGAGCAGGCTGGAGCCCAGCACCCACAGGGTCTGGCCGCTGACCGTGATGCTGCCCAGCTGCAGGGCGGCGTCGCTGAAGCTCGGCGTGCGCGAGCCCTCGGCGCCGAAGAAGAGCAGGCCCAAGCCCACCAGGGCCAGATGCACCGCCACCGAGATGATCAACAGCACCAGCACCGAGGCCTCCGCCGCCGGCTGGAAGGCCAGGCGGTAGACCATCGGCCCGAGCGGCACCACCAGCGCCAGGGAGAGCAGCACCTGGGCCGCCAGCGGCCAGCCCTCGGGCTTGCCGAAAAAGATCAGGGCGAATATCGCTGCCGGATAGCCGAGGTTCCACCCCAGGATGCGCCCGATCCGCTGTCTGGCACCGCCCGCCAGCGCTATCCTGAGGTCGATCAGGGCCACCACGATGCCGGCGCCGGCGAGCAGCCACAGGGTTCCCGGGGTCTTGCCCGCCTGGAAACTGGCCAGGGTCAGGGCGCCGTAGGCGACGAATTCACCCTGGGGGATGAAGATGACCCGGGTGACGGTAAACACCAGCACCAACGCCAGCGACAGCAGGGCGTAGATGGCGCCGTTGGTGATGCCGTCCTGACCGAGCAACAGCGTGATTTGCAGATCCATGCGACGGCCAACTCCAAAACGATCGGGGCGCTGTCTCAGCCACAGCGCCCCGAAAAGCTCAGTGGGGCGCGGCGCGCCCCCTCTCTGTCATTACTGCGCCAGCTTCCACTTGTTGTTCTCGATCTTGACCATCACCGCGGCGCGCTTGTCGAAACCCAGATGGTCGGTGGCGGACATGTTGAACACGCCGTGGGCGCCGTGCACCTCCTTGGTCATCTCGAGGGCATCGCGCAGCGCGGCGCGGAACTCCTTGGTGCCGGGCTTGGCCTTCTTCAGGGCGATCGGCACCGCGTTGGCGAGCAGCAGACCGGCGTCCCAGGCGTGGGCGCCGAAGGTGGACACGCTGCCGGCGCCGTAGGCCGCCTCGTACTTGGCGATGTACTCGAGCGCCGATTTCTTCAGCGGATTGCTGTCAGGCAGCTGCGTCGCCACCAGCACCGGTCCCGCCGGCAGCCAGGTACCCTCGACGTCCTTACCGCCAACGCGCAAGAAATCGTTGTTGGCCACGCCGTGGGTCTGATAGATGATGCCCTTGTAGCCCTTTTCCTTGAGCCCCACCGCCGGCGTCGCCGACGGGGTACCGGAACCGGCGATCAGCACGGCTTCAGGGTTGGCTGACATCAGCTTCAGCACCTGGCCGGTGACCGACTGGTCGGAGCGGTTGTAGCGCTCGTTGCCGACGACCTTGATCTTGTTGGCCTCCGCCGCCTTGCTGAACTCTCCCCACCAACCCTCGCCGTAGGCATCGTTGAAGCCGATGAAGGCGACGCTCTTGATGCCGGCGCGTGCCATGTGCTCGGCGATCGCGATCGCCATCTGGGCGTCATTCTGCGGCGTCTTGAACACCCAGCGGCGCTTGGCGTCCATCGGTTCGATGATCTTGGAGGAGGCGGCCATCGAGATCATCGGCGTCTCGCTCTCGGCGGCGACGTCGATCATGGCCAGAGAATTCGGGGTGGTGGTCGAACCGAGCAGCGCATCGACCTTGTCTTCGCTGGTCAGCTTCTTGGCGTTGGTGACCGCCTTGGTGGTGTCGGAGGCATCGTCGAGGACGATGTAGTTGATCTTCTGGCCGGCGATGCTGGTCGGCATCAGGGCGAAGGTGTTCTTTTCCGGGATGCCCAGCGAAGCGGCGGGGCCGGTGGCCGAGACGCTGACCCCGACGTTGATGTCGGCCCAGGCCAGCGAGGCCGTGACCGTACAGACTAGGGTGGCGAGCAACAGTTTCTTCTTCATCTATGTCTCCAGAGTTAACGATACGTTTTCTGATCGTGGACAGCGTGTTTGTGAATCATAAGCCAGATCGGCCGCGCCCGCCATAGCTCAACCCAGGGTATCGTAGCCGAATTTGGCGATCAACGCCGTCGCCAGGCCGAGGAAGATGCGCCGCACGAAGGCGTTGCCGTGACGCAGCGCGAGGTGGGAACCGCACTGCGCCCCGGCGACGTTGCACAGCGCCATGACGATGGCGAAACGCCACAGCACCTGGCCGTGGCCGGCGAAGTAGAGCAGGGCGGCGAAGTTGGTCGCCATGTTGACCACCTTGGCGGCGCTAGAGGCGCGCAGGAAGTCCACACCGAAGAAGCGCACGAAGACGAAGATCATGAAGCTGCCGGCGCCGGGGCCGAAAAAGCCGTCGTAGAAACCCAACAACGCGCCACATCCCGCCGCCAGCCACATCTCGCGGCGCCCCTGGCGCCGCTCCTGGTCCACGCTGCCGAAGTCGGGGCGCAAGAAGGTGTAGAGGGCGACCACCACCAGCAGCAGCAGGATCAGCGGCCGCAACAGCTCGCGCGACAGCAGCGATACGGCCATGGCGCCGACGTAGGAGCAGGGCAGGGCAGCGGCGGCGGCCGGCAGCGCCACGCGCCAAGGCATCTCGATGCGCCTGGCGTAGCGCCAGGCGGCGCTGGCGGTGCCGAAGATGGAGGAGAACTTGTTGGTCCCGAACAGGCTCGCCGGTGTCGCCTCCGGCAACAGGGTGAACAGGGCGGGGATCTGGATCAGGCCGCCGCCACCGACCACGGCGTCGACCAGGCCGGCGAAGAAGGCCATGCCGGCGAGGGCGAGCGCATCCATGCCCATCTATTTGCCCAGACAGAAGCGGGAAAAGATCTCCCCGAGCAGATCGTCGGCGGTGAATTCGCCGCTGATGCTGACCAGCGCCTCCTGCGCCAGGCGCAGCTCTTCGGCGCAAAGTTCCAGCCGTCCCAACTCGCCCGCCGCCAGTTCGAGATGCCGCGCCGCCGCCGCCAGCGCTTCCAGGTGGCGCTGGCGCGCCAGGATCGCGTCCTCCCCGTGGCCGGTCCAGCCGGCGATGCGCAACAGCTCACCGCGCAGCAATTCGATCCCCGCCCCGGTCTTGGCCGACAATCGCAAGCCGACTTGGCTGGCCTCCTCCCAGCGAGCCGGCGGCAGACCGGTGAGATCGCTCTTGTTGGCGATCAGCAGGCGCGGTACCGCCTCGGGCAATTGCGCGGCGATCACCCGATCGGCGTCGCTCAGACCCAGTTCGGCGTCGTACACCTGCAGCACGACGTCGGCGCGACCGATCTCTGCCCAGGCGCGCGCCACGCCCAACTGTTCCAGTGGGTCGGCGCTGTCGCGCAGGCCCGCGGTGTCGATGATGTGCAGCGGAATGCCGTCGACCTGGATGGCTTCGCGCAGCGCGTCGCGGGTGGTCCCGGCGATCGCGGTGACCATCGCCCGCTCTTCTCCCGCCAGACGGTTGAGCAGTGAGGACTTGCCGACGTTGGGCGGTCCGGCCAGCACCAGCTGCAGGCCGCCGCGCAGCAGAGCGCCCTGTTGCGCGCGCGCCCGCAGCTCGGCCAGCCGCTGCAGCAGGTCCTGCAGGCGGACGTCAACATCGGCGCCCACTTCGATGTCCTCGTCGGAAAAGTCCAGGCTCGCTTCGACCAGGCTGCGCAACTCGATCAGGGCGGCGACCAGCGCGGCGACCGCGCGCGAAAACTCGCCGCTCAAGGAGCGCTGGGCGGCGCGCGCCGCCTGCGCCGAGGAGGCCGCGATCAGGTCCGCCACCGCCTCGGCCTGAGCCAGATCGAGCTTGCCGTTGAGATAGGCGCGGCGGGTGAACTCCCCCGGCTGCGCCAGCCGCGCGCCCAGCTCCAGGCAACGGCCGAGCAGCAGTTGCAGCACCACCGGACCGCCATGACCGTGCAATTCGAGCACGTCTTCGCCGGTGAAGGAGTGCGGCGCCGGGAAGTGCAGGAGCAGGCCCTGGTCTATCGTCCCGCCGCTGCCATCGACAAAGTTGGCGACGGTGGCCAGTCTTGGCAACGGCCGCCGGCCGGCGATCCGTTCGGCCAGCGGCAGCAGATCACCGCCGGAAACCCGCACCACGCCGATGCCGCCGCGCCCGGTGGCGGTGGCGATGGCGGCGATGGTATCCGGTAGCGCCGGCCTAGGCGGCTTTCTTTCCACCCGTGATCAGGCGGCTGATTTGCCACTGCTGCGCGATCGACAGCAGGTTGTTCACCGTCCAGTAGAGCACCAGACCCGAGGGAGAGAAGAGAAACATGCCGGTAAATACGATGGGCATGAACATCATCACCTTGGCCTGGATCGGATCCGGCGGTGGCGGATTGAGCTTGGTCTGCACCAGCATCGTCACCCCCATGATCAGGGGCAGGATGAAGTAGGGATCCTTCGCCGACAGGTCCTGGATCCAGCCTAGCCACGGCGCGTAGCGCATCTCCACCGTTCCCAGGAGCACCCAGTAGAGGGCGATGAACACCGGTATCTGCACCACGATGGGCAGGCAGCCGCCCAGCGGATTGATCTTCTCGCGCTTGTAGAGCTCCATCATCTCCTGGTTGAGCCGGGCCCGGTCGTCCGGGTAGAGTTCCTTCAAGCGGGCCAATTTCGGCGTCACCAGCTTCATCTTGGCCATCGACTTGTAGCTCGCCGCCGACAGGGGGAAGAAGATCAGCTTGAGCAACACGGTGAGGCCGATGATGGCCCAGCCCCAGTTGCCGACCCAGCGGTTGATCAACTCGAGCACCCAGAACAGCGGCGCGGCGATGATGGTGAGCCAGCCGTAGTCCACCACCAGGTTCAATCCCGGGGCGATCTTCTCCAGCTTCTCCTGCTCCTGTGGCCCGGCGTAGAGCTGCACGCCGAGCTTGCCGCTGGCCCCGGGCGCGATCGCCGCCAGCGGCAGGATGACGCCGATGCTATAGAGGTCCTCTCCCACCTTGCGGCTGAAGTACTCCCGCTCCACTCCCGGCGGCGGCAGCCAGGCCGACACGAAATAGTGTTGGATCACCGCGATCCATCCGTTGTCGGCCTTCTGCACGTGCTTGGCCTTGCCCTTGGCGATGTCCTCGAAGGTCATCTTCTGGTATTTTTCCTGCTCGGTGTATACGGCACCGCCGGTAAACGTGCTCACCATGCGCGAGTCGGTCTCCGGCGACTTGCCGTCGCGCACCGTCTGGAAATAGGCCGGTGCGCTAAAGGGGGCGGCGCCCTCGTTGAGGACTTCGTAGCCCACATCGACCAGGTAGCTGCCGCGATGAAAGGTATAGACCTTGGTCACCTTGACGCCGGCGACGGCCGGCGCCTGCAGCCGAAGTTGCAGGCTGTCCTGCCCCGCTTGCAGGCGCTGCTCCCCCGCCGGCAAGCTGAACAGGGTCTTGTGGTTGGGCAGGCCCTCGCCAATCAAACCGCTCTGTCCCTCGTAGATGTGCTTCTCGCCGTTGTCGAAGAGGATGAAGTTCTTCTTGGTGTCCTCGGTGGCCCGATGCTGGGTCAGCTCGAGGCGGGTCAGGTTGCCGCCCTGGGCCGAAATATCGGCCCTCATCAGGTCGGTCTCGACCACCACGCTGGCGGCAGAGGTCGCTGCGCTCGTCGCGACCGCGGGCAGGTTGGCGCTGGCTGCCGGCGTCGCGGTCGGGGTCGTCGCCGTCGGTGTCGGAATATCACCCGGTGCGGCGGCGGCGGCGGCCTGGGTCTTGGCGACGGTCGCCGCCGGCGGCGGCTGCCCCTGCTTCTGCCAGGCGTCCCAGAGCATCACCAGGGAAAAGGAAAACACCAGCAGCAGGATCAAACGTTGGTTGTCCATCGACATCTCTCGATTCAGCGTAAGCCCATCAGGGTAC
>JAHFRE010000027.1 GCA_023258955.1 Sterolibacterium sp. | reverse complement strand
CATCGCCACCATCTACGAAGGCACGACCGGCATCCAGGCCAACGACCTGATCGGGCGCAAGATCCTGCGCGAGGGCGGCGAGACCCTGCGCCTGCTCGCCGAGGAGATCCGCGGCGTCGCCGGCGAACTCGCCGCGACGGGAGAACTGGCGGAGCTCGGGCAGGCCTTGGCGGCCGACGTCGATCGACTCGAGCTCACCCTGGCCTGGCTGCTCGAGCAGGGCAAGGGCGAGTTGGCCCAGGTGCTGGCCGGTGCCGTGCCCTTCCTGCACCTGCTGGGCACCCTCTGCGGCGCCTGGCAGATGGGCCGCGCGGCCCTGGTCGCGCGCGCAGACCTGGCGACGGCGCGCGGCGACGCCGACTATCTGCAGGGCATCATCGAGCTGGCGCGCTTCTACTTCGGCCATCTCGCGCCACATACCGGGGCGCTGGCCCGGGTCGTGACCCGGGGCGGGGCGGCGGTGGTGCAAACCGGCGATGCGGTGTTCGGTTAGTACTTAGAAGCAGCAAGTATTCAGGATAGGCATCTAGCATATGGCGGCATCGATCGCACTCGGTGCTTCAGGGTCAAGTCGGCCCTCCTTGAATTCCTCCAAACGGTGGCGTAGATCGTTCGGAATGGGCACAGCGCGCCCTGTTGAAAATGAATTGACACAGATGGTCAATCTTGCAGATACCCTTGCTCTTTCAGCGAAGAGCGCTTGTGCAAGCAGCTGTATAGAGCTGTTGCCAATGCGCTCTACTTCGAGGCTCAGAGTGATGATCTCGCCAATCATCGATGGGGCGACAAAGTCGCACTGGATATTTACCATCGGTAAGCCCAGGTGACGGTTGGTAATGAATTCAGCGTAGTTGATGTTCAAGCTATGGTTGAACCAGTCCTCGACGAGTCCATTGAACATGACAAAATAATGTGGGTAGAAAATGATGCCTGCCGGGTCACAGTGTGAGAAGCGTACCAGCATATCGCTGTAGAAAATGTTCTTGAGGGTCTTCGATGTCATGTTTGGTTGCGCTGTTTAGGTAATGGTTAGCTATTTAGGACACGAACTCAGTCTACCGGGCGGGAGCAACGCCGGCGAGCGCGGGCAGCGCCTGGCAGTTGCGTTTGACTTCGAGCAGCTTCGGGTAAGCCAACAGATCGGCTGGGTGCGGCGCGCTGGCTGGGCCAAAGCGGCACCAGGCTGCGCGCGACGAGTTGCACGCGATAGTTCTTGGGCAGGTCTTCGAGTTGTCCCAGGTCTTCCATCTCCTCACCCATGGACGAACTGTAGCTCCACTCTGTCACTCCGTCTATGCAATGATTGATATATCAAGCATTCGGTATTCGAATACTATCTAAAGTGGATCTATCCGACCATCGTCTGCTCTCCGTCTTCGACGAGATCTACAAGCGCCGCAGCGTCAGCCGCGCCGCCGCCGCGCTCGAGCTGGGCCAGCCTGCGGTCAGCATCGCCCTGGCCAAACTGCGCGGCCACTTCGGCGACCCGCTGTTCGTGCGCACCAGCAGCGGCATGGATCCGACACCCTTGAGCGACGAGCTGGTGCAGCCGATCCGCGCCGCGCTCGACGCGCTCGGCCTTGCCATGGGCCATCGCAGCGTCTTTACCCCGGCGCTGGCGGAACGTTGCTTTCGCATCTGCATGGCCGACATCAGCCAGCTGGTGCTCCTGCCCAAGCTGTGGAGCCGGCTGCGAACGACGGCGCCGGGGGTGAAGATCGAGGTCATCGCGCTGAAGGACGCTAGGACCACCTCGAGTTGGCTGGAGACCGGCGAAGCCGATCTGGCGATCGGCTTCATGCCCCAGCTGGAGACGGGTTTCTACCAGCAGTTGCTGTTCCGCCAGCACTACGTCGTGCTGGCCAGCGCCGATCACCCACGCATCCGCAACGGCCTCAGCCGCAAGCAATTCGAACGCGAGGACCACGCCGTGTTCACCACGGCCGGCACCGGTCACCAGGTGATCGATCAGGAACTCGCCCGGCAGGGCATCGGGCGCAGGGCGGCGCTGACCATCCCCAACTTTCTCGGCGCCGCCTTCGTCATCGAGCGCACCGACCTCTTGATGATCATCCCCAATCGCCTGGCCCAGCTGCTGCGCGGTCGCGGCGAATTCAGCATCTTCCCGCTGCCCTTCAAGATGCCGGACTACGCGGTCAAACAGCACTGGCACGAGCGCTACCACCACGACCCGGGAAACCGCTGGTTACGGGGGCTGATTTCTGAATTGGTATCGGAGGCCAGCGGTGCAATCATGTAGCATCTGGCGTGGAACGCTGGCGCAGGTGGCGCACATAGACCGCGCGGGGGCTTTTTGGCTGAAGATCCCTTTGCGGGTAAGTAGAAACTCGACGACTGTTCCCCAGGAAATGGGTGTTGTACGCAGGAGCGTTGTGAAACAAGTCGCGCTACGACTGCTCGATTTCTGGATTCTGGGTAAACATTCTTGGCTACTACCCGCATGGCAGTTGTACAAGCACGGCTCTGTCCAGTTTTGGGCAGTGATTTGCTAAGCTCAGTTAATCATGACCGGTTCACGGAGAGATACAGCTTTGGCTAGTCCTGCGAGCAATGGCAAGCAGCTTCGTAGTGCAGCTTCGTTAGTTGCGGTGCGGGATTCTGGTGCGGGTATGGAGGTATTGATGCTGCAACGTCCGGAGCGGGCCGGCGACCTATATAGTGGCGCCTGCGTATTTCCTGGCGGCGTGGTCGAAGATGGTGATCGCAGCGCCTATAAGTACTGCGAAGGTATTGACGATCAAACTGCGAGCGCCAGGCTTGGGATAAATGAGCACGGTCTGAGCTACTTCGTCGCATCCATCCGCGAGTGTTTTGAGGAAGCCGGCCTGCTCTTTGCCTACGGGCCAAACGGTCGATGGGTCGATGTCGATGGTCTTGATAGTGTCACCTTCGCCAGTTTGCGCCATCGCCTGCGTACAGGTGAAACAAAGCTGGCCGAGGCATGTAGAAATCTCAAACTGAGGCTTGCCATTGACCACTTGGCCTATTACAGCCATTGGTTGACTCCGCCTGGCCTGCCAAAACGCTTTGACACTCGCTTCTTCTTGACGATTGCCCCAGCGGGTCAAACGGTTATGCCAGATGGACAGGAAGCGGTGAGCTACTACTGGCTGAGCCCGGCGGTAGCGCTAGCGCGCGCAGTCGAATTCAAGTTGCGGCCGGCGACCATCTACACCTTGAAATCGCTGGCACGATTCTCTACAGCCGCTGCTTGTTTTCAGAATGCGTTGGAGCTTCGCGATATTGAGATGAAGATGCCGCGCCGGGCACGCGGTTCCGGCGGACCGCGCACGCTGATTCCGGGCGATGCTGCCTACGCGGAGGTAGCACGCCTCGATCCCGAAGGCCGTGGCGATGTTGTTTGCGAAATCGAGTATGACAGAGCAGTGCACCTGTCGCAAAGGGTGATGCGCCTGACGGTCCCAAATGGCAATGTAATGACGGGACCGGGCACGAACACCTATTTGGTAGGCGGAGGCGGTAGCAACGAATGGGCTGTAATCGATCCGGGTCCAGAAATGGCTTCACATGTTGAGAGGATCCTTGCCGTAGCACCTGGCCCAATTCGCTCGATCTTTGTCACCCATACACACCGAGATCACTCTCCTGCCGCCGCACTACTGAAGACCTTGACTGGAGCCGAGGTGCTCGGTCAACCTGCGCTGACCAACGAGTGGCCCAACAGCGCCTTTCAACCTGACCGCGTTCTTTTCCATGGAGATAGGATTGCCATCGGCGATGCGGCCACGCTGCGCGTGATACACACGCCCGGCCATGCCTCGAATCATCTTTGCTATTTGCTCGAGGAAGAGAAGACGCTGTTTACTGGCGATCACGTTATGCAAGGCTCATCCGTGGTCATCACCCCGCCCGATGGCAATATGCAGGCCTATTTTTCATCACTCCGAGCCCTGCTGCAAGAGGACTTGGAATGGCTGGCCCCAGGTCATGGGCACTTGATGGATGAAGTGCACAGGGTGCTACACAAGAACATAGAGCATCGGTTGATGCGGGAAAGAAAGGTTGTCGCGATGATCGAAGAGCTGGGGCCATCAGATATCGAAGCGCTCCTGAGTCGCGTATATGATGATGTTCCCGAACGTATGCATCCGATGGCTAGGCGTTCCCTTCTTGCTCATTTGGAGAAGCTCATGAGCGACGGGTACATGATCGAGGAAGATGGTTTTTTTCGGTTAGCGTAGGGGTTGGGCGATTGGCAACATAATCCCAATTTCTGGTTCAGAATCGGAAAAAGAAGATGTCCGAAGGCAATAATTTCAACCCATTCGAATCGCCCGCCAGCAAGGCTCCCATCAACGACGACTGGGCTGCAAGGCGCGAGTTAGCCGAGGCTGTAAGAGATCTGATCGGCGGTCTGGTAACGACCACGCGAGACGCTAAGTTTCTGCGAGAGGTTGCAGCAGTTCTAAAGCAGCAGTCACAAGTGCTAAACGCGACACCAGTTCTACTGGGTCGCAAAGCATTTGCGGAGCACAAAGACGGTCGCCATGGCAACCTAAAGCGGATTTCTTACGAACTCAACCCACTCGATGGGAAATGCAATCCGATCTCGCCCCCACTCAAGACCTGGATCGATGGAGACACAGCCCACGGCCGAGCTACTCTGGGCTGGCAGTATGAAGGACCACCGAACACCGTTCACGGTGGCTTTGTATGCGCGCTCTTCGATCAATTTCTCGGCGTAGCGCAAGTCATGACCGGCCAACCGGGCGTAACTGGAACGTTGACTGCGAAGCTGCACAGACCGACGCCGTTGTGTACCGAACTGCAGCTAATAGCCCGAGTAAAGCGGGTGGTGGGGCGCAAGAACTTCCTGACGGGAGAAGTTTGGGCGAATGGCGTTATGACTGCAAGTTGCGAGTGCGTTTTTATTCATGTTAGCCGCGAGCGGTTTCTACAGCTGCAGTAAGTGGTGTGAGTTGTCGTATGCTGTTGGAGTTGTTCATACGACGTTGCAGATAACCAGAACAGAGACGCTCGGAACTGATCGATTTCGCATTCCCATACGATACGTATCTGGTTGAACTGGCAGAGGGGAGTGCGTGGGCTTATGACGGCATTTCGAACGTCTGCAGTGAACTGCTCAAAACACTGACAATAGTGGATGGTAACGCTTAGGCGAATCCAAATGCATGCCAACAGCAAGACGGCTATTGCAACTCAGAAATCATGGGACCACATCAGCGTGTTTCTTGCCTTGCGACTTAGCGGCATGCGCCGAAGCAAGCCAACAATTGAGTTGCAGTATGTAGCTCTCTATGAACAGCGAACAAACTGTGCGCTGTTGTATGCTCCAGATGTGCTTAATTACGCTGCCTCTTCCCCGTTTATCTTCAAGCAAAAAGGACGGGGTTGGAAGCAAGAGTACTTCGACAAGCTGGCTCCATTCTTGGTTTTTCGCAAGCGGCACTACTTGAGCGGCGTCGATTCGTATTCCGTGCGGGGTGATACTGAAGGGCAACGTCTGTACTCTTGGGATGGAATTGCTGAAGTACTTGGCTTGAATCAATTGGACAAAATGCAAACGGCTTGGAATAGAAAAGACGACCGACATTCGTGAAAGCGTTGACCGGGCACCGGTACGCAGAATTCTCAATCAGTCCAATGCGCGGCAATAGTTGCCGAGACGCATCAGTACAGCTAACGGTCATCTGTTTCTGTTTTATGGATCGCATGCCAACCTTCACGTGCTGGGAATTGAGGCGGTGAGGCTAGTTCCATAGGTTCCAGAATCACCTCCGTTAATTGAACGGCAAATGGGGAATAGTCGGTGGGAACTGCTTGGGCGGATGTTCTACTGGAACGATATCGATTAGTTGCGCAAATTGTGCGAATCCAATGACTACTATGTTTTGATAGCGGGTGCACAATGCGCCTTTGATAACGTAACCTATGTTTCGCACATTTTTGAAGTGGTGACCTCGTTCTGATTGAATGTAGCTGCCAAGCAAACATTGTCAGAAGAAACCGGAGGTCACCGTGGAAGAGGATACAACGAGGGCGTTGGGAAGTGCGATTCGGATCGATGCAGGGCAGATCAGGGGGCACATTGACGAGGTAGTAAGATCGAGCGTGGAAGAGACGTTGAACGGGCTATTGGACGCCGAGGCAGATCAGATTTGTGGGGCAAGGCGGTACGAGCATTCGACAGAGAGGCTTGATACGCGAGCTGGCCACTACGAGCGGAAACTGGCGACGAAGGCGGGCGAAGTAACACTGCAGGTGCCGAAGCTGCGCAAGTTGCCGTTTGAGACGGCGATTATCGAGCGCTATCGGCGACGGGAGACATCAGTCGAAGAAGCGCTGGTGGAGATGTACTTGGCGGGCGTGAGCGTAAGACGTGTCGAGGACATTACCGAAGCTCTCTGGGGTACCCGGGTGAGTTCGGGGACGGTCAGCCGCCTCAACCAGAAGATCTACAAACACATCGAGGCCTGGCGCAACCGGCAGATCGAGGGAATCTTTCCCTATGTCTATCTGGACGGCGTGATACTGAAGCGCACCTGGTCGGGAGAGGTACGTAACGTTTCGGTACTGGTCGCCATAGGCGTTGGGGCTGATGGCTACCGACAGATCTTGGGTGTCGCCGAAGGCCAGAAGGAAGATCTTGAGGGCTGGCGAAGCTTCCTGCGGCACCTAAAAGAGCGCGGTCTTCAGGGAGTACAGTTGATCATCTCAGACGCCTGCATCGGATTGGTCCAGGCCGGCGAAGAACTGTTTCCAGAAGCGCAATGGCAGCGCTGTGTCGTTCATTTCTACAGGAACGTATTCAGCCAGGTGCCGTCAGGCAAAGTGGCTGACGTAGCGCGCATGCTCAAGGCTATTCACGCCCAGGAGGATCATGCCGCGGCAAGTGCCAAGGTGAGCGAGGTCATCAGAAAGCTCAAGGCCATGCGTCTGCCCAAGGCGGCCGAGCTATTGGCCAGCAGCGCGCATGAGACGCTGACGTACTTTGCGTTCCCAAGCAATCATTGGCGGCAAATCCGAACAAACAATCCGATGGAAAGGATCATCCGCGAGATCCGCCGGCGAACGCGGGTCGTAGGTGCGTTTCCAGATGGCAAGTCAGCATTGATGTTGGTCGCGGCTAGGCTCAGACACATCGCAGCGACCAAGTGGGGAACAAGAAGGTATTTAGCGATGGAGGCCTTGCTTCATCCTGTCGCTATCCAGGAGGTGGCTGCATGAATTGGAGCAGGGTCGCCACAAAAAATGTGCGAAAGAATGGTTGCGCTATCGCGCCTTTTGCCCCAACTTCAGGCCTGAGTGTCGCGTTGTCAGGCAAGATAGTCGTGTCACTCAGCTTCCGGTCCGTGGAATCAGTTGAAGGTGATACCAGGCGAGGCTGACCTGTGCAAGTTCTGCTCTATACCTGTTCCCTCATCAAACGCAGCTCTGATAAGCGGTGGTGAGAGGCAAACAGGATATTCTGTCGTCCATGTTGCTTGGCGCCGTCCACGGCAATGTCTTACCAGAGGTGCTTCACGCGATTGAACACGAATGACCCTGTGAGGATTGATTTTGCATTGTGACTGTGGCGTCATGGTTCTGCCATAACACGCGGCATCAGATTTGCGATACACTTCAAATAGCGTCGCAGGGCTAACATTCTGCGATGCAGATGTCTGCGGTGCCTGAGCGTTCAATTCACAATTGAACATTGGGTGAAACGGGAAACAGGTGCGCGTCGATGTTTGACGCAAAGCCAGTGCTGCCCCCGCAACGGTAAGGAAGCGTGAATTTGTCGAAATGCCACTGAGCGAAAAGCTCGGGAAGGCGACAGATTAAATCTTCCGAGCCCGGAGACCGGCCACGGACATCGAAGAGCGGAAGCATCGCGGGGAAGCGATGGCCGGCGCGTGGCTCTACGCTCCTCAAGCCGTCATTTCACTCTCTGCGTGCGTCCAAATGCAACCTACCGGCTCGCGGGGACGCAGGCCGGCAAGAGGGGTTTAGCTATGCACAATGTCAAGAAACTGACGGCCATTGCCGTCATCTCAAGCAGTTTACTCATTTCGACGCTGGGATTCGCACGCGACGATTCGACCATAGTCGTTACCGCAACACGCCAAAAGCAACGTATCAGCGAAACGTTGGCAGACATCACGGTAATTAGTGCGGATGAAATCCAACAAGCCGGACAGACGACCTTGGTCGAGTTGCTCGCCCGCCAAGCCGAGATGCAGGTCTATAGCAGCGGCGGTGCAGGAAAACTGAGCGGCGTATTTATCCGCGGCGCCAACGCCAACCATACGCTCGTCTTCGTCGACGGCGTGCGGATCGGCGCAGCCACGGCCGGGGCGCCGTCCCTAGAACAAATCCCGCTTTCTCAGATCGACCATGTCGAAATACTCCGTGGGCCGGGGTCGGCGCTTTACGGCGCGGATGCCATCGGCGGGGTGATTCAAATTTTCACGAAGCGGGCTGATCGTAAGTTCGCTCCCGAAGTCTTTGTCGGTGTGGGCGGATACGGGACCCGGAATACAGCTGCGGGCTTTTCGGGGAACAGCGATGCAGTGAGCTATAGCCTGCACACTGCCTACGATAGTACGGACGGTATCAAAGCAATCGACGCCAAAGCCAAACAACCCTATACCTACGACCCGGCGAGGGCGGCAGACGGCTTTCGCAACGCAAGCGTGACGGGAACTGTGGCGTTTCGACCAATGGACGGCCATGAATTGGGGGTTAGGGTTTTCCATACAGATGGACGCAACTGGTACGAAGGAGGACCCGGATTTGACACCCGCGCTGACGTTTCACAGTCGGCCTATAGTGCGTATAGTCGCGACCGCTTTTCCGATGCCTGGACCAGTAACCTGCGTTTCGCCGAGTCGGTAGACGATTACAATAGTTTTGGTCTCTACTCGCCCCAAGGCTCTCGCTACAAGACGACCCAGGATCAGGAAAGCTGGCAGAACGATGTGCTAACCACCGTCGGCAGCTTCATGGCGGCGCTGGAATCTTTGCAGCAGAAAGCTCTAGCCCAAGGGCAATACGACAAGAGCCGCACCATCAATTCTGCCCAATTTGGATGGAGCGCTGCCTTTGGCAGCCATCTTCTACAGCTAAACGTACGCAACGACGACAACAGCCAGTTTGGTAACAAGACCAACGGCTATGCAGGCTATGGATACCGGATCACCTCTTCCCTGCGTGCTGAGGTTTCCGGAGGAAACGCCTTCCACGCGCCTACGTTCAACGACCTCTACTATCCGCATTACAGCAATCCCAATCTGAGGCCGGAAACTGCCCGAAACAGAGAAGCCGGTCTGGTGTGGAACGAGGGGGGAATCCATGCGGCTCTGACCGTCTTCGACAATCGGATCAGTGGCATGATCATTAGCAGCGCGAGTACCAGCTACATTCCCCAGAATGTGAGCCACGCCAAGCTACAAGGAAGCAGCCTCACAGGGCAGGCGGCTATCGTGGGCCTTGATGTCAAGACCAGTCTCGATTACCTGGATGCGAGGAATAGCGATACCAACAAGCGCTTGCCACGCCGCGCTACGGAACAGGCGAATTTGCGCATCGGGAAAACCGTGGGGCCGTGGACCTTGGCGGGAGAGTTGCAGGCGGTGGGAACTCGCTACGACAGTACAACCGAGACGAATCGTCTGGCAGGCTACGCCTTGGCCAATTTGGTGGGTCGCTATTCAGTGACTCCTGACTGGTCTGTCGAAGCGCGCGCCAATAACGTTTTCGACCGCAAATACGAAACAGCCTGGGGCTATGGCAACCCCGGTGCCAACGTCTTCGTTGGTGTGCGATACGCGCCTAGGTAGGCGCCTGCATGCGGGCAGATCGAAGGCCTACACCTTGACTGAAGTTCTTGCAATGGGCAAGTCGCCGGCCAAAACCCGGTGGCTTGCCTCACTGCGACGCCGCCGCAGGCTTTGGTTGGAGGTCCATCGCTGGCTGGGACTGGTGGCCGGTGCGTTTCTCGTTGTCATCGCCCTCTCCGGCAGCGCCTTGGTCTATTTCAGAGAAATAGACGCTTGGCTGAATCCGGAATTACTGGTTGTGAAAGCACCCCAGGGTGACGTGGCTGCGTATCGACCGATGTCGGAAATCGTTGCTGCGGCACAGCGTGCAACTCCAGCCGACTTCCGGCTTGGCTTCGCTTATTACCCGCGCAATAGAAATGAAGCAGTCATGTTCTACGCCAGCAGAAGGGTGGAAAAGGGTAAGCGGTCGACGACCACCAATGTCTTCGTCGATCCCTATACGGCCAGAGTCACAGGCACAAGGGTCTATTCTGACGGCGATAGCATTCTTCGCGGCAGCCTGACCGAGTTCCTTTTCAAGCTTCATCCGTCGCTCTTGCTGGGGACCATAGGCAGCACAATCGTCGGCGGACTATGTGTGTTGTTCATCGTCTCGATTCTCAGCGGCCTGATACTCTGGTGGCCTATCACAGGAAAATGGCGACTGGGCTTTTTCCCGAAGAGGAATGCCAGCCCCGTGCGCTTCAACCACGATGTTCACAAACTGGTAGGCTTCTATGCCTTGCCGGTGCTGTTGGCCGTCATGCTATCCGGCGTATATCTGAATCTAAGGCCGCAATTCCGGTGGCTCGTGGAATGGTTTTCGCCATTGACTCGCATGGAAAGCGTCAGCGCATCGTCTCGACCGAATGCGGATTCGAATTCCATCGACCAAGTCCTGGACACCGTTCGCCAACGCTTTCCAGATGGTCAGGTATATACGTTCTCCCTACCGTCTATGGGCAAGGTAGCGTTCCCTTATGCGGTGACCCAATTGGTGCCGGCAGGCTGTTGCTTCGTCGGCCGTCGCAGCATCCTGCTCGACGGCGACACTGGCAAGATTTTGCAGGTCGGCAATCCGCTCGAGGGCGGCGGTGGCGATGTCTTTATCCAATGGCAATTGCCTGTTCATTCCGGCTATGCCCTCGGCGAATTGGGCCGTATCATGGCATTTCTGTCGGGAGTCGGGTGCACCGTACTCTACGTGACAGGGTTCCGTCGTTGGTTGCAAAGACGTCGGTCCAGAATGCGGGCGGGACACCGCTTGGCGGGCGATCGGTAGTTGGCGCGCTTCGCTGTAGAGTTGGGCGTGTGGGTGACAGGTTTCTGTCCATTCCTGGACGTGAGGCAATCCGCAGTATGGCGATTCGAATCCCGATAAAGGATTCGAACGGGTCCAATCAAGCGGAGGAGGGCCGGTTCGTAAGGAGTGCGAACTCCTGTTACGTCAGGCAGTCGGTTATCACATTGATAACAAATTGAAAAAATTGCAGTTCCGATTTATTTCAATGCAAAATGAGTTATCCACAATTCTCAGACAGTTTTGGTTAGAGTATGTTCTGGCCCGCCAACTAACTAGCAAATACGCGCCTTTCGGCGCGTTTTTTTATTGCATCCACCAAGAGATTTACATTTCGCAGATCAAAGGCGCCTGTCAGATGATGACGGCGAGGGACTTACGTCAATGAATTGAAGTTGGCGGTCTTGAAGCACTGAATTCAACCAAATGTAAACGTTACTGCATTGTTTGGTTGTGCCTTGGCTCCTGATCAATATTTGGCTCGATTCAAGCAGAGTGCCATTTTGAAGCGCTACAAGTGGTAACAATGATCGCAGAACAGCAACAGGGGAGACAATAATTAAGCCGACCATCAATTTGGTGGTGTTGAAACCTGATCATCCAAGGTACAAGATCTTAGACTCCTATCTTGAAATCATGGAGAGCCTTCGCTGGGGCTTCAACGATCTTGGATTTCCATGCACGGTTCGTAAAAATGCGTATGAGCACGGCGCCATCAATATCTTATTTGGCTGGATGCTGCAAGTCGCGATGGGCTATATCGACGAGCTCCCTGCCAACTCCATACTGTTTAATCTTGAGCAATATTCCACAATCGACTTGCGCGGCAGATACGTACCGACAGTTGCAGCAGAGCGCTTTCAAATCTGGGACTACAGCTTGGCGAACATTCCGCGCTGGCAGGAGTTGAATCCAAAGTATCCCCCATATTACGCGCGCGTATCTTACTCTCCGACGTTGAGCAGAATTCCCTATCGCCAGAACGAGGACATCGATATCGTATATATCGGATCGCTCGACCCGCGACGCTCGCGTAGTTTGATCGCCAGCTGCGATTCCATGAACCGCAATTCTCTGGTCAGTCTGTCATCGGTTTGGGGCGCACAGCGGGACGAATTCATCTCGCGCGCGAAGCTTCTGCTCAATATCTCAAACGGCGATTCACAATTCAATATCTTTGAGATTGTCCGCGTTTCCTACTACCTCGCTAACAAGAAGGCAGTTGTTTGCGAGCTACCGGACGAGTTCGATATCAATATCGAGGAGGATATGCGCCGAGTATTGAGAATGGTTCCCATGAGGGAATTCGGAGCAGTTTGCGATGAACTTGTCCACGATCATGTCGCGAGGAAAATCTATGCGGAAGAATGCTACGAAGTATTCAGACAACGAGATGTCAGACAAGTAATCAAAGAATTCTTTGGTGACTAAGTGGGATATTGCTGCCCCAACTTCGAATGTCCGCTATTCAAGCGGACGATTCGGCGCAACGAGGTCAATGCGATGGTCAATAGTATTATCTATATATTTTGTTGACTTCGCTGACCTTCAGCCATAGACTGCATACGCGCTAGTACGATTACTAAAAATAATGACGATGCTGCGGTGCGTCACGAGCGCTCGCCGCAGGTGCCACGTAGAGCGATTTCTTGATGGTTGGCGATTCACATTTTCGATTGGGGAAAATATGATTGCTTCAGAAAGATGCGCAACGCTGCACGCCGGGCACCGTGCCGGTCTTCCGGTGCCAGGGGGCTCTTTGCGCAAGATCAGCGCCATGGTCTCTATGCTGTTCGCCGCCAGCGTCTCGGCGCAGGTCGCAGCGCCGGTAACAGCGCCGGCCACCCAGGCCACGGGGACCGCTGAGGCGATCGTCATCACCGGCAGCCGCATTCGCGGCATCGCGCCGGTGGGCTCCAGCGTCATTGCCATCGGCCGCGACGAGATCGAGTCGTCCAGCGCGATCACAACGGCGCAACTGATCCAACAGGTCCCCCAGGTATTCAATCTGGGGGTGTCCGAGAACTCGCGTGGTCAGTCCGGCGGCGCCAGCAACATCACCTATAGCTCGGCGGTCAATTTGCGCGGAATAGGGCCCTATTCGACATTGACGCTGATCAACGGCAGGCGGCCGGTGCCGCAGGGCGTCAGCGGCCAGGCCATTGATCCGTCCATCGTGCCGACGCTGGCGCTGGAACGGGTCGAAGTCGTGGCTGACGGCGCCTCGGCCATCTACGGCTCGGACGCGATCGCTGGGGTGGTAAATTTGATCATGCGTCGCAGCCACGAGGGGGCGGAGGCGTTCGTTCGCTATGGTTCGGGCGACCACTACGACGACCACAGCGCGGCTGCCATCTTCGGCCACAACTGGAACGGCGGCCGCTACACCGTGGCCATCGAGAACGATTACCACTCGGCGCTCTTTGGCCGGGACCGTGACTTCTACAACGCCGACCAGACCGCCAGGGGCGGCCTCGATTACAGCGAGACACTTTGCAATCCTGGCAACATCGTTATCGCCGGCGTCAGCTATGCTATTCCGATCGGTGGCGTGACGGCGGCCAGCGCCGCCTCCCTAAAGCCGGGTACGGTCAACAAATGCGACAATCTCAAGACCGCGACGTTGATTCCGCGCCAAGAGCGCAACTCGATGACATTCACCTTCGATCAGACGGTGAATGACAGGGTAAGCATCTACGCAGACGGTTTCGCGACGCGGCGAACTTTCGATTTCAGACCCCGCTTCAGCACCGCCTCGTTGACGGTGCCCTCGAGCAACGCCTTCTACGTGCGTCCGCTGGGTGCGCCTGCGGGTAGCTCGGAGACGGTGCAGTATTCCTTTGCCAACGACCTGCCACCCAATAGCACAGCCGGCTATTCGCAGACAGCGCAAGCAACCATTGGCGCAAAGGTGAATCTCGCCCACGAATGGAAATTCGATGCGAGCTACAGTTATGGCAGAAACGTTGACCAGAGTCTGTCGACCCAGGCGGTGGTCACGGCCGGCTTGACGCCCACGCTGGCCAGCAACAATCCCGCGACGGCATTCAATCCTTTCGCCCCGAGTGCGAACAACTCGACGATTGCGCAGGGCTTCGCCAACGGCATGCAGCTTGCCCATGGAACGACCATCCAACAGGCGCTGGAGACAAAGCTCGATGGGCCGCTGTTTGAGTTGCCGGGCGGGCAGGTACGCGGCGCCTTTGGCTACGAAGGCGTGAAGATGAGCGCCGACGTCCCCAACAAGACCGGCACTACGACGGTTCCGACAGATGCCTTTTGGAGCTACAACCGCAAGGTCAATTCTGTCTACGGCGAAGTCCTCATTCCGATCGTTGGCAAAAGGAACGCGATGACCGGCGTCCGTTCCCTGGAAATCGATCTGGCGGACCGCCGCGATGAGTACTCCGATTTCGGCAGCACCACCAATCCCAAGATCGGCTTGACCTGGGCACCCGACGACTCCCTAGTGGTCAAGGCCAGCCACGGCACCTCGTTCCGCGCCCCGGTATTTGCGCAACTCGTGGGCGCTGCCGGCCGGCTCAACGTGCAGAACTATTCCGACCCGACACTGGGTGGCGCCGTCCGCATCGGTGCAGCGCTCTCCGGTGGCAACTTGAACCTGAAGCCGGAGACGGCAACCACCAATTCCCTCGGATTCGACTTCAAGCCGACGGCGCTCAAGGGGTCCAAATTTAACCTGACCTATTTTGATCTCAAGTACGATAATCAGGTGACCTCCGTCCTCGGCGATCTAACCCTCCTCAACCGCGAGGCGCTGTACTCCGGAACCGGCATCATCAAGCGCAATCCTGATCCGGCCATGATCGCGGCGCTGGCGTCGAGCCTAGGGGTTACCGGGGTGCTTCCGGCCACGGTCACCCTGTTTGTGGACGGCCGCACCTTCAATCTCGGCAAGACGGTAGCCAAGGGGTTCGACTTTGCCGCGAGCTATGATTGGATGGTGAAGGGGGCGGGCGACTTCGGCGTAGGCGTCAATGGCACATATTTCACCAAATACCAGACAGCTATCACCGCCAGCGCGCCCCTGATCGATGTGGTCAACACCATCTACAACCCGCTGCGCTACAAGGCTAGGGGCACCTTCCGCTGGGCCGAGGGTCCGTATCTGGCTGTGGCCTATGTGAATTACGAACCGTCCTACGACAATAATCTGATCACGCCGATACAGAAGGTCTCCTCCTACACGACCATGGATCTCCACCTGGGCTACGTCCTGCCCAAGATCGGCGGCTGGAACCACGAGACCACCATCGGCCTCGACGTGAGCAATCTGTTCAACACCAAGCCGCCCTACGTCAACGTGGCGCCCAGCCCCAACGGTGGTGGCGGCTTCGATGCAACGCTGACCAATCCGATCGATCGCATCATCGCCGTATCGGCCAACGTCAAGTTTTGATATGTCAATCGGCCCGCTTGTGATCCACCTGACGCTGTCTCAGCGCTGGCGTCAGGTGGCACGAGCGGCTCGAGATGGTCTGACGACGAGCGCCTGGGTGATAGGCTTGGCGAGCGTTGCTGGTTGTTGAGCAAATGGTCGTAAGCGCTATTGGATCGATGAATTGCCGTTCATTCTTAGGTGGGGGACCTTGCAATGACCAACAACCCGCGTAGCCAGCGCCGCCTCCTTGGGACAGCCATACTTGCCGGACTGGCACTGGCCTTCGAAGGAAACGTGGCCGAAGCCAAGGTGCCGAGCAAGCCGAATATCATCTACATCATGGCCGATGACATGGGTTATGCCGATCTGTCATGCTATGGTGCGCAAGGGTACAAGACCCCGGTGCTCGACCAGCTTGCCGCAGAAGGGGTCAAGTTCACGCAGGCCTACACCAATTCGCCGATCTGCTCGCCGACCCGCACGGCGCTGGTAACCGGCCGCTACCAGTATCGCTTTGCCGCCGGGCTCAACGAACCCAACGGCTTCAAGCCCGGGCAGGAGCTGCCGCTGGGCACGCCAACCGTGGCTTCCTTGCTCAAGGACAATGGCTACCGCACCGCCTTCGTCGGCAAGTGGCACGTCGCCAAAGTGCCGGAATTCAGCCCGCTGCGTTACGGCTACGATAGCTTCTTCGGTATCGCCAGCGGTGCGGCCGATTATTTCCTGCACAAATCCGCCCGCGAAATAGACGACCCGACGGCCGGTCTTCGCGACGGCGATAAGCTCGTCGAACGTAAGGGCTATCTGACCGACATCCTGGCCGACGAGGCGATCAAGCAAATTCGCGCCGGCGGCGATAAGCCCTTGTTTCTTAGCTTGCATTTCAATTCGCCGCACTGGCCCTGGGAAGGCCCTGAGGACTCTGGCCGGGCGCAAACGCTGAAGGATAGCCGCGATCCGAGCGGCGGCTCGCTCGAGACCTACGCCAAGATGATGCTGAGCATGGATGCCAACATCGGTCGTGTGCTTGCTGCGCTGGATGCGCAAGGGATATCGCAAGACAGCATCATCGTCTTCACCAGCGACAATGGCGGCGAGCGCTACTCCAATACCTGGCCGTTCACGGGCTATAAGGGCGAGCTGCTGGAAGGCGGGATCCGCGTGCCGCTGATTGTTCGCTGGCCCGGACGGATCAAACCCGGCTCGCAATCGGAGCAGGTCATGATATCCATGGATACCGTACCGAGCTTCGTGACGGCTGCCGGCGGAACGGCGCCGGCCAATATGGACGGGATGAATTTGCTGCCGCAGATCACCGGTGTCGCAGCGCCGGTAGCACGCACACTCTTCTGGCGCTTCAAGGCCAACAATCAGGCGGCCGTTCGCGAGGGGGACTGGAAGTACCTCAAGCTGGGCGGCAAGGAGCATCTGTTCAACGTGCGCAAGGATCCCCGCGAAAGGGCGGAGCTCAAGGACGTTCATCCGGAAATCTTCGCGGCCTTGAAGGCGAAATGGGGCGAATGGAACGCCGGCATGCTGCCCTATCCGGAAGGCTCTTCAAGCGAGTACACCCAAAATTGCTACGCCGACCGCTTTGATAATACCCCCCATCCCAGGTGCGGCCCACCGCCGAATGCTGGCAAAGCGCCGTAGTATCCGTCGCCGCAAATAAGAATGACATCAATCGATAAAGGAGAAAATGATGGTTAAAGATGTGCGCGCACCCTTTGCCACTGTCCTCTTGGCGACGCTGATTGGCGGCATCTATGCACCGGCACTCGCCCAGACCGCGCCCGCGGATGGCAGCAAGACCACCCAGCAGGCAGGCGAGGCGCCGCTCCAGGAGATCGTCATCACCGCGGAGCGCCGCGCGCAGCGGCTGCAGGACGTTCCCATTTCCGCCACGGTGCTGAGCGGCGCCGACCTGGCGGCCATGGGCGTGACGACGCTCAACAGCATGCAGCAGGTCGCGCCATCGGTCGCGATCAACACTTACAACCGCTCGACCTTCATCAACATCCGCGGCGTCGGCATCGCCGTATCCGCGCCGACGACGAACCCGGGGGTGGCCTTCTACATCGACGGGCAGATCTTTCCGCACGAGCAGTTCATCCCCCATAGCTTCTTCGACATCGAGTCGATCGAAGTGCTGCGCGGTCCGCAGGGCACCCTGACCGGACAGAATTCGACCGGTGGTGCGCTCTATCTGCGCTCGCCCGAGCCGAAATACAACGCGACCTTCGGCTCGGTGGACCTCAGCGCCGGCAACTATAGCGCCTACCGTGGTGTCGGCGCCGTCAATGTCGGCCTCTCCGAGAACTTCGCGCTCCGACTCGCCTATATGCACGACGAGCGCGACAGCTACACCAACAATATCGGCCCCAGCGGCAGCACACCGGGCAACGCCAAGACCGATAGCGTGCGCCTCAACCTCGCCGGGCGCACCGATGACACGCGCCATCGTTTCCATCTGCGCTACGAAAATTTTGACTTCAAGAGCGACAACAATGCGGTCAAGAATCGCTTCGATAAGGTGACCGCGGATCCCTATACGATCGAGGAGGACGCCAAGTCCTACCTCAATCAACGCGGCTACCGCGTTGCGCTGGAGGACAACTGGGCGTTCAGGGAGGGTCTCGAGCTGAGAGCGCAGCTGGCCTACCAGGATGGCACGACCAACGATTCGGTTGACGGCGATCGCAGCGCGACGGCGCTGCCGGTACCCGCCGCACTGCCGGCGACCACGGCGAACAAGACCCTCTACCCCGGCCGCATCGGCGTCAACGGCACCGATATCAAGACCCTGGTCGGCGAAGTGAACCTGATTTCGACCGGCGACGGGCCTTTCAACTGGGTGCTCGGCGCCTTCTTCATGCGCGACAATCGCGATGTTCCACTATTTTTGGACAGCTATCACAGCACCAATTTCGTTGCATCCAATTCGACGATTCACACGTACATCCACAACATCTCCAAATCGCTGTTCGGACAGGCCAACTGGTTTGTGACGGACAAGCTCGAACTGATCGGGGGCGCTCGTTACAGTTGGGACACCCAGGACGATACCGTGTTTCAGCTGCAGGGCGCGCCCTTGGTGCCGCCACCGGTCAATTCGACCTCCTCGAACGAGTTGACCGGCAAGCTGGGCGTCAATCTGCACGCGGAGAAGAATCTGCTGTTCTACGCCACCGCCTCCAAGGGCTACAAGGCGGGTGGCAACAACCCAACCGCCGGCTCGCCCCCCTTCGGGCCAGAACACAATCTGGTGTACGAAGCCGGGGTGAAGACGAGCACGCCCGATCGCCATTTCCGGGTGAACGCCGACGTCTTCTATTCCGACTACAGGGACATTCAGCTGCAGAGCACGATCACCCTGCCGCTGACCCAGAACGCCGCGAAGGGCAAGGTTTACGGCGCAGAATTCGAGGGCTTTGTCGACCTCGGCCGCTTCACCGGCAACATCGGTGTCAGCTATTTGAACGCGACATTCGGCGAAAACGCCTGCATCACCAACGCCGGCCCTGGCACGAAGGCTTCGACCGATCCCTGCCCAGGCGTCAACCAACTGGTCCCGGAGGGGCGCGTTCTGCCGTTCTCGCCGAAATGGACGATCAACGCAGGCGTGCAATACGAGATTCCCCTCAGCAACGGCACCAAGCTGACGCCGCGCCTGCAATGGTCGCATCTGGCGGAACAGGTGGCGACGCCGTTCCCCAGCAGCGAGACCGTGGTTCCCGGACGTAGCATTGTCGATGCCCGGCTATCGCTGCACCTAAGCAAGGGCTGGTTGCTCGAGGGTTTCGTCAACAACCTCGCCAACAAGACCTATATCGCATCGCAGGTGCAGAACGCCACCAGCGCCACTGGCGGCATCATCTACGGGGCACCGCGCACCTACGGTGTGCGGGCCATGCTCAAATTTAATTGACAATTGCCTTTCCTGATTTGCCCTGGCGAAGCGCGATTCGTGGAACCACGAATCGCGAACGCTGCGGCGCGCAGATGTTGACGCTTATCCGATAGGCAATCTAGATTTCTAGCGGCAAAGACGGCGAAGTTGCCGTTCATTCTTAGGTGGGGGACCTTCCGATGACCAACAACCCGCGTAGCCAGCGCCGCCTCCTTGGGGCAGCCATACTTGCCGGACTGGCACTGGCCTTCGAAGGAAACGTGGCCGAAGCCAAGGTGCCGAGCAAGCCGAATATCATCTACATCATGGCCGATGACATGGGTTATGCCGATCTGTCATGCTATGGTGCGCAAGGGTACAAGACCCCGGTGCTCGACCAGCTTGCCGCAGAAGGGGTCAAGTTCACGCAGGCCTACACCAATTCGCCGATCTGCTCGCCGACCCGCACGGCGCTGGTAACCGGCCGCTACCAGTATCGCTTTGCCGCCGGGCTCAACGAACCCAACGGCTTCAAGCCCGGGCAGGAGCTGCCGCTGGGCACGCCAACCGTGGCTTCCTTGCTCAAGGACAATGGCTACCGCACCGCCTTCGTCGGCAAGTGGCACGTCGCCAAAGTGCCGGAATTCAGCCCGCTGCGTTACGGCTACGATAGCTTCTTCGGTATCGCCAGCGGTGCGGCCGATTATTTCCTGCACAAATCCGCCCGCGAAATAGACGACCCGACGGCCGGTCTTCGCGACGGCGATAAGCTCGTCGAACGTAAGGGCTATCTGACCGACATCCTGGCCGACGAGGCGATCAAGCAAATTCGCGCCGGCGGCGATAAGCCCTTGTTTCTTAGCTTGCATTTCAATTCGCCGCACTGGCCCTGGGAAGGCCCTGAGGACTCTGGCCGGGCGCAAACGCTGAAGGATAGCCGCGATCCGAGCGGCGGCTCGCTCGAGACCTACGCCAAGATGATGCTGAGCATGGATGCCAACATCGGTCGTGTGCTTGCTGCGCTGGATGCGCAAGGGATATCGCAAGACAGCATCATCGTCTTCACCAGCGACAATGGCGGCGAGCGCTACTCCAATACCTGGCCGTTCACGGGCTATAAGGGCGAGCTGCTGGAAGGCGGGATCCGCGTGCCGCTGATTGTTCGCTGGCCCGGACGGATCAAACCCGGCTCGCAATCGGAGCAGGTCATGATATCCATGGATACCGTACCGAGCTTCGTGACGGCTGCCGGCGGAACGGCGCCGGCCAATATGGACGGGATGAATTTGCTGCCGCAGATCACCGGTGTCGCAGCGCCGGTAGCACGCACACTCTTCTGGCGCTTCAAGGCCAACAATCAGGCGGCCGTTCGCGAGGGGGACTGGAAGTACCTCAAGCTGGGCGGCAAGGAGCATCTGTTCAACGTGCGCAAGGATCCCCGCGAAAGGGCGGAGCTCAAGGACGTTCATCCGGAAATCTTCGCGGCCTTGAAGGCGAAATGGGGCGAATGGAACGCCGGCATGCTGCCCTATCCGGAAGGCTCTTCAAGCGAGACGACCCATAACTTCTACGCTGATCGGTTCAATAATACCAATGCCATTCGCGGCGCTGGCGCCGACAATGTGGCAAAGCCATAGGGCTTGCCCGACAAGCAACGATGCCGATCTGACGCCTTGAAGCCTTTTGTAGTTGATCTTAAGGATGCTGCCACAGGTCATCCCGCCGTCGTCGATCGGGATGGAACGGTGCGCCAACTCGACAAGTATGATGCCCCACTGTTACTGGCAAACAAAGGGGTGCACCGGTTTCACGTCATGGCCAAGCCGATTGGGCCGGCCTGCAATCTCGATTGCGTCTATTGCTACTACCTGAGCAAGGCTGTGCTTCCCGATGGGTCGCGGAGCGGACGGATGTCCGATGAAACCCTCGAGCTGTTTATCTGCAAATATATCGAAAGCGTGACGGACAAAGAGATCGTCTTCTCCTGGCAGGGCGGCGAACCGACGCTGCTTGGCGTCAATTTTTTCCACCGGGTAGTCGAACTCCAAAAGCGCTATGCCAAGCCGGGTCAAATCGTGCACAACGACATTCAGACCAACGGTACGCTGCTCGACGAAGAATGGTGTCGCTTCCTGAAAGATAACGGTTTTCTGGTCGGCATCAGCATTGACGGTCCGCGTGAGATTCACGATCAATGTCGCTTCGGCAAGCATGGCGAAGCGAGTTTTGACAAGGTGGTCGGCGCGCTAAGACTTCTGAAGCAGCACGGCGTTCCGTTCAACACGCTGACATGCGTCAACCGGTACAACGCGCGTCGGCCGGTGGACATATATCGTTTCCTGCGCCGGGAAATCGGTTCCACCAATATGCAATTCATTCCCATCGTCGAATACAAGGGATTCGGGCGAACGGCGCCACAGCAATGGAAGACAGAATCCCTACCAACGCAGGATGATGCCAGCGCCCGGCCGGGTCACCCGGATTCCGTCGTCACCGACTGGTCGGTTGATCCCGATGACTGGGGTTATTTCCTGTGCAGGGTATTCGACGAGTGGAGCAACAAGGATATCGGCAAAGCCTACGTCAACCACTTCGAATCCCTGGTCGCGCAGCACTTGGGCCTGGGTTCGCAGATGTGTGTGTATAGCGAAACCTGCGGCAAGTGTCTGGCGATAGAGCACGACGGCGCTATCTATTCCTGCGACCACTACGTTTATCCCGAATACAGGATCGGTGGCATTGGCGACGGCAAGCTCGGCGAAACCGTGCTGTCCCGACGCCAGGTCAAATTCGGCTACGCGAAGAGCGAGTCATTGCCCAGGCAATGCCGCGAGTGTTCGTTTCTTCAAGACTGCCGCGGAGAATGCCCGAAGAATCGCCTGATTCGGAGCGTCGACGGCGAACCGGAACTCAACTATCTTTGTGCCGGGTTCAAGCGTTTCTTTGCGCATGCGAATCCGAAAGTCGAGCGTATCGTCGCCGATCTGCGCAGACAAGGCGTGGCGCCGCAGACCCGCATCTAGGTCGGCTGAAGTGGCCTAGCGCTGCATCTCCTCAACCCTGCCACCGACCGCCAGCGCAAGCGGTGAAATAGGCGTGTTGCCTGGTCTATCCAGCGTTTGGCGAGCGCGATCCTATGCGTCGTCAGAGCCGAAGCGCAATCACAATGACAGCGGTGAGGCAAACATCCGCAAAGTTGGCGCGCTCGAGCGACGCCGCCGCGGCGCACGTCGAGCAAGATGTCCCTGATGGCGCCCAGACCATCGCCTTGGGGATCGATCACCTTGTCGTCTCCAGCGTCGCCGCCGCCAACAGCGGCGGCAGCGAGGTCACACGCTCGGAGAGTTTGACCCGTTCAGCGTCGGATGACGCCGAAAATCAAGGCAACCACAAACATGATCAGGAAGATCATGAACAGCAGTTTTGCAATCTCCGCGGCACCGGCGGCGATGCCGGTGAAGCCGAAGATGGCGGCGATGATGGCGATGATGAAGAAGACTGCAGCGTAGTAGAGCATGGCGCTCTCCTCGAAGTGGGTGCGGCAGGCAAACGCCTCGACGGTCGAGGATCGGATCCTGCCTGCAAAATCTTCCTCAGATCTTGTAAGAACTTCTCACGGCGCGGCTGCGTACCGGTAGACTTGCCAGATCTTCCCAGGTCATCGACACCAGGCGCTCGCCTTCGATGAATCCGGCCTGACCACCTGGCTGGGCGATAGATGGTTCGTCGTTGCGCGCCGTGATCGGCGGCTTGGTCGTGCCGACAGCTCACAGATCTGACTGCCAGTCCTTCAATTGGCGTTCCGCCTCGTCCTTGGAGATGCCATAAGACTCCTGCAGCTTTCCGACGAACTGCTCGCGTTTGCCGGCGATGGCGGCGATGTCGTCATCGGTCAGTTCGCCCCACTTCTGTCTCACTCGACCCTTCAGCTGTTTCCAGTTTCCTTCGATACGATCCCAGTTCATGTTGAACTCCTTTCGTCTACGATGGGTAGTGCGGTCCGGTGCAACTTGCGTGCCTGCTCCCGCCTGGCTGGCGATGATGTTTGCTGGCGGCGGCACGAACACTACCGACTGCGGCCAATTGGCCGTATCATTGCAACGCTTGCTGCCTTGCAAATGACCTTGTATTCGCAGTCGACACTCCCTATCAGCCAAGAGGAGCTACACATGTCTCTCAAACGTTCGTTTGCAGTTTGTCTCGCACTTGCGTTTTGGCTGCCAGCTGCTGCGCACGCTGGGGCGGCGCAAGTCAAGACCCAAGCGCCAGGTTATTACCGCATGATGATCGGCGATTTCGAGGTGACTGCCCTGTCAGACGGGACGGTGGCGTTACCCGTAGATCAGCTGCTCACCAATACGACTCCGGCCAAGGTGAAGAAGGCGCTGGCGCTTTCCTATCTCCAAGCGCCGGTTGAGACCTCGGTCAATTGCTATCTGATCAATACCGGCTCGAAACTGGTGCTGATCGACGCCGGTGCGGGCACCCTGTTTGGCCCCACGCTCGGTGGCCTGATCGCCAATCTGAAGGCGGCCGGCTATCAAGCTGAACAGGTGGACGAAATCTACATAACGCACATGCATCCCGACCATGTGGGCGGGCTGATGGCAGGCGACAAGCCTGCCTTCGCCAACGCCATCGTTCGCGCGGATCAGCGTGAAGCAGACTTCTGGTTGAGCCAGGCGCACATGGATGCCGCTGCTGCCGACGCCAAGGGGTTTTACCAGGGGGCGATGTCGTCACTCAACCCCTACGCCAGTGCTGGCAAGTTCAAGACGTTTGCTGGCAACACGGAACTCACTCCTGGTATCAAAGCCGTTGCCAGTTCGGGACATACTGTCGGTCACACGAGCTATGTGGTCGAGAGCAAAGGCCAAAAGCTTGCGCTATGGGGAGACCTGATCCACGTGGCCGCGGTGCAGTTTGCCGATCCTTCGGTGGTCATAAAATTCGATACCGATGTCAAGACGGCTGCCCAGGAGCGGAAGAAAGACTTCGCCGATGCCGCCAAGAAAGGCTATTGGGTCGCCGCCGCACACCTGTCGTTTCCTGGCATAGGTCATCTGCGAGCCAATTCACACGGCTATATTTGGATGCCAGCAAACTACTCTTCGCTGCACTGACCCGCCAACTCGCGCGAGGCGTTCTGCTGCTCTGCAGACCTGGCGTCGCCTATCCGAACGGGCGTACGCCAACCAGCCACTCGTGGCCGTACCGTGCGAATAGCCACCAGGCTGCTGCGCCGAGGGTAAGCGCGACGAAGTCCCGCGACCAACCCGTGGAAACATACTGGCGGCGAGCTTCCGCCTTGTCGCGACGCCGGCACGATAGATAATCTGTCACGGCCCAAAGCAAGAATCCCCCGAACAGGATTGCGTCGCAGAGCCTGCCGTTTGCCGCCAGGTGGGCGATCGCCCAAAGTACAATCCCAGCAAGCATGGGATGACCCACCGCGGCCTTGATGCGCGTTCCAGGAACGTAGGCTGCCAGTAGCAAGACGAAGGCAGGCAGCGTAAGCAACGCCGCGACGTGTCGAGCCCAAACGGCCGAGTTCCAGAGCAAAGGCGAGTTCGGCCGGGCCCCGGCATAGCCAACAACCACGACGGCAAGACCGATGACAGAGGCCAGCGAAAAGATGGCCTTCCAGCCCAACTCGCCGAAACGCTCGCGCTGCTTCGTCCGCCAAGGATCAGCGACGATACGAAGCGAATGGATGCCGAGCAATAGGAGCAAACCGGCGATCAGTGCAGCCAAGCTCATGATGGAGATCCCACGATGGGTGTCGTGTCGGGATACTACATGAAGAGGCGCGACCAGCGCCATTGACGATCGAGCCCGGTCGTTGTTCTGCGGACAGCCACAAGTTCGTGGTCTCAACCTTTGCCCGACCAGGTCAACAATCCGTTGCTAGCATTTGTTACATTGTCGACTGGCGAATACCTGCAGGTGAACTCACACGTGCCCCAATCAAAAGGACCTGCCCAGGCCAATCTGGAGAACATCTACCGAATATTTACCGCTAACGAAGCCCCTGGCTCCACTTTGGGCCGCGTCGATAGGGCCATTTCAGACGACCTGATGGTCTTCTTGCAGGAACACATCGTCGCCGTGAAGCGCGACCTGGATGAAATCGAGAGGGACTTTTCCGAGTCCAAGATCCCGGAAGATCCCACTTTCGTTTCGGATTACACGGAATTCCTCCAGGAAAAAGTGGTTTCGCAATCCGTGCATACCGCCTCGCCGGGATACATCGGGCACATGACCTCCGCCCTGCCCAACTTCATGCTGCCGCTTTCACGGATTCTGACTGCCCTCAATCAGAATTTGGTCAAGGTCGAAACCTCCCGCTCCTTCACGCCGATGGAGAGGCAAGTGCTGGCGATGATGCATCGGCTGATCTACGACGGCAGCGACGAGTTCTACCGCCAGTTCATCCAGAGCAGCCAATATGCGCTGGGCGCCTTTTGTTCAGGCGGCACCATCGCCAACGTCACCGCCCTTTGGGCGGCGCGCAACCGCCTCTGTGGCCCCGCCGGCGACTTCAAGGGGATCGCCCAGGCGGGACTTGCGAAGGCGCTGCAGCATCTGGGCTGCCAAGGGCTGGCCATCCTGGTGTCCCAACGCGGCCACTATTCGTTGGGCAAAGCCGCCGACCTGCTGGGCATCGGACGCGACAACCTCATTGCGGTGGCAACCGATGAACACAATCGCATCGACATGCGGCGCCTGCGCGAGCAGGTCGCTAGGTTGCGCGCCGAGGATATTCGCCCATTGAGTTTGATCGGCATCGCCGGGACCACCGAGACGGGCAACATCGATCCACTCGAGGCCCTGGCCGATCTGGCCGGCGAATTGGCCTGCCACTTCCATGTGGATGCCGCCTGGGGCGGGGCGACCCTGTTCTCCGACAGCTACCGGAGCTTGCTCAAAGGCATCGAACGCGCCGACTCGGTAACCATCGACGCCCACAAGCAGCTTTACGTGCCGATGGGTGCCGGCATGGTGCTGTTCAAGGATCCGGCAACGCTCTCGTCGATCGAGCACCACGCCGCCTATATCATCCGCGAGGGCTCGCGGGACCTCGGCAGTCGCACCCTCGAAGGCTCTCGCCCGGGCATGGCCATGCTGGTGCACGCCGGTCTCTCCATCATCGGTCGCAAGGGCTACGAGTTGCTGATGGATCAGAGCATCGAGCGCGCTCGGCGCTTCGCCCGATGCATCGATGACCATCCCGACTTCGAATTGGTATCTGAGCCTGAACTCAACATTCTCACCTACCGCTACAACCCGGCCTGGGTTCAAGAGGCGTTGGCCCGGGGCCCGGCGGAGCGCAAGACCCGCATCAATGAACGACTCGACAAGGTTACCGAAACGCTGCAGAAACGCCAGCGCGAAGCTGGAAATACCTTCGTCTCCCGCACTCGCCTCGCGCCGAGCCGCTACAACGGCGACACCATCACCGTCTTTCGCGTGGTCTTGGCCAACCCCTTGACCACCGATGAAATCCTCGCCGCCATCGTCGCGGAGCAATGCCATATCGCCGCGCAGGAAGACATCCAGACGCTATTGGCGGAGATCGTTGAGCAGCAGGGCGTAGCGCAAACGAAACCGTGAACGCTTGCCCAAGGTGGCGGGGAGGCGAGACGATCCAGGGCAATGATTCGGAAAGACGCGCGGCATCGATGTCGCAACTGGCTGAGACAACTCCTCTGCATTACTTTACGTTGTCGAAACACCCTGGGCTGACGATGCGGATACATTGGCGATGCAGTTTGCTTCATCCTCCTCGCGATGGGCGGCAAGCTCATCGTTTCCCCCTAGGCCGGCACCCCTCCGGCCTATTTTTTTGCGCCCACCGTCGGCGTGCTCCCGACGGCGCGGCAGGGTGCCCAGCGCGGGGCTAGATCTTGAGGCGGTAGCCGGTCTTGAAGATCCAGGCGACGATGGCCAGGGCGACCAGCAGAAAGAACGCCGTCATGGTCAGGCTCAAGGCGACGCTGACGTCGGACAGTCCGTAGAAGCTCCAGCGAAACCCGCTGATCAGATAGACCACCGGGTTGAACAGGGCCACCGTTTGCCACAACGGCGGCAACATGTCGATGGAGTAGAAGCTGCCGCCGAGAAAGGTGAGCGGGGTGATGATCAACAGCGGCACCGCTTGCAGCTTCTCGAAACCGTCGGCCCAGATGCCGATGATGAAGCCGATCAGGCTGAAGGTGACGGCGGTGAGCAGCAGAAACAGGATCATCCACAACGGGTGGTCGATGCGCAGCGGCACGAACAGGGCGGCGGTGGCGAGGATGATGAGGCCGAGCACGATCGACTTGGTGGCGGCGGCGCCGACGTAGGCGAGCACGATTTCAACGTAGGAGACCGGTGCCGAGAGCAGCTCGTAGATGGTGCCGGTGAACTTGGGAAAGTAGATGCCGAACGAGGCGTTGGAGATGCTCTGCGTCAGCAGCGACAGCATCACCAGCCCCGGGACGATGAAGGTGCCGTAGCTAACCCCGCCGACCTCGGGAATGCGCGAACCGATGGCGGCGCCGAAGACGACGAAATAGAGCGAGGTCGAGATCACCGGCGAGATGATGCTCTGCATCACGGTGCGCCAGGTTCTCGCCATCTCGAACTTGTAGATGGCGCGGACGGCGTGGATGTTCATCGGTCGTCCCTCACCAGGCTGACAAAGATGTCTTCGAGCGAACTTTCCGTGGTGTGCAGATCCTTGAACAGTATGCCCGTGTCGCCGAGGTCGTCGAGCAACGCCGTGATGCCGATGCGCTCGCTCTGCGTGTCGTAGGTATAGGTCAATTCGCAGCCGTTGGCCGACAGCTCCAGCGCGTAGGCAGATAGCGCCGCCGGCAGCTGCCGCAACGGCTGCTGCAGCTGCAGCACCAGCTGCTTCCTGCCGAGCTTGCGCATCAGCTCGGATTTTTCGTCGACCAGGATGATCTCGCCCTTGTGGATGACGCCGATGCGATCCGCCATCTCTTCGGCTTCGTCGATGTAGTGGGTGGTCAGGATGATGGTGACGCCGGTGTCGCGTAGCGAGCGCACCAGCTCCCACATGTCGTGCCGGAGCACGACGTCCACCCCGGCGGTCGGCTCGTCGAGGAACAAGATCTGCGGCTCGTGCGACAGCGCCTTGGCGATCATCAGGCGCCGCTTCATGCCGCCGGAGAGGGTGATGATCTTGTTGTCCTTCTTGTCCCACAGCGATAGCGCCTTGAGTACCCGCTCGAGGTGCCCGGGGTTGGGGGCTCGGCCGAACAGGCCGCGGCTGAAGGAGACCGTCCCCCAGACGGTCTCGAAGGCGTCGGTGGTCAGTTCCTGCGGCACCAGGCCGATCAGCGAGCGGGCGGCGCGATAGTCGCGGATGATGTCGTGGCCGTCGACCCGTACTGTTCCCGCGCTCGGATTGACGATGCCGCAGATGATGCTGATCAGCGTCGTCTTGCCGGCACCGTTGGGGCCGAGCAGGGCAAAGATCTCACCCTTGCGGATGGCCAGATGGATGTTCTTGAGCGCGCTGAAACCGGTAGCGTAGGTCTTGGAGAGATCCGCTACCACCAGGATGTCTTGCATCGATCTCCGTTCCGCGCTTCGAGACTTTCCGACCGGTTACATAGAACCCAATTCCGTGCGTCCGATGATATCGTCCTGGATCTTCCGGGTCAATTGCACGAAATAGGCGCTGTAGCCGGCGATCCGCACGATCAGATTGCGATGTTTTTCCGGATGCGCCTGCGCCTCGATCAGCGTGGCCCGGTCCACCACGTTGAATTGGACGTGCTTGCC
>JAHFRE010000181.1 GCA_023258955.1 Sterolibacterium sp. | reverse complement strand
CCGCTGCTCAAGCGCATCTCCATTCGCACCCGGCTGTTGGCGACCATGGCTTTTCTGGGGATCCTCATCGCCGGTGGAACCATGGTCGGCATGGGCGGAATCTCGCTCACCAACGACGCGCTGGAGCGTACCTATCAAGCGCGGCTCGAACCGATCGACATCCTCGGTCGCGTTACCACCCTGATGAGCGAAAACCGGGCGCACATCATGCTCGGGCTGCAGCACAACCCGAGCAACGAGTTCTCCAAGTTGCACGAGCATCCGCTGACGCTGCACACGGACACCATCGCCAAGAACGCCGAAGAGATCGGCCAACTCATCGCCCAGCTGTCGCGTCAGGACATGGGTGCCGAGATCAAGCCCCTGCTGGATCGCTATGCGCTCGCCAGAGAGGCGTTCGCCAAGGAAGGGCTCAAACCGGCGGCTGCGGCCTTGGCGGATGGCCAGTTCGACCAGGCGAGCCTGATCCTCCTCAAGAACATCAATCCGACCTACGCCAAGGCGGCCGGCGCGGCGCGCGAGTTGCAGGACGCCCTGAAGCTTGCCGCCTACAACGAGCATCTCGAGGCAAAGCAGCGCTTTGCCTTGATTCTGACCGTCGTCGTGGTCAGCCTGACCATTTCGCTGATCGTCGTGATCTTCCTCACCTGGAACCTGATGCGCGCCATCGTCGGTCCGCTGCGCCGCGTGATGGCGCACTTCGACAAGATCTCCCAGGGCAATTTGACCGACGAGATCGAGATCAGCGGACGCGACGAGGCGGGCCAGGTGCTGACGCAGTTGGCCGCGATGCAGGTGCATTTGAAAGTGCTGCTCGACGAAATCCAGGCGACCGCCAGGGTGATCGAAGAGCAGGTCAGCAAGGTTGATGGGCAGACCGCTTCGGTCGCCGATCAGTCGATGCAGCAACGGGACCGGGCGGCAACGATCGCCTCGGCGACCCAGGAATTCACCCAGTCGGTGCACCAGGTGGCCAGCTCGGCAAGCCAGACCGCCAGCGCGGCAGAGAAGGCGCAGGCGCAGGTGCATGACGCTCAGGTCAGCATGAAGAAGAGTACCGCGGCGACGAGCCGGGTCGTCGCCGCGGTTCAGTCATCGAGCAAGACCATCGGCGATCTGGATCACGCGATCGCCAAGATCGGCGGCATCACCCAGGTGATCAAGGAGATCGCCGAACAGACCAACCTGTTGGCGTTGAACGCCGCCATCGAGGCCGCCCGTGCCGGCGAACAGGGACGAGGTTTTGCCGTCGTCGCCGATGAGGTGAGAAAGCTGGCCGAGCGCACCACCGCGTCGACCGCCGACATCACGGCGACGGTCACCGAGATTCGTCAGGTGACCGATGCCACAGTCGCTTCGATGGGGCACGCGGTGGCGGAAGTCGAAGTCGGCACAGGCATGGTTCAGGAGAGCGTCGCTGGGCTCGACCTGATCACCGGCACCAGCGCCGAGGTGACCGAGATGGCGCGGCACATCGCCGATGCGGCCGGCGAACAGGCCATCGCTTCCGAGCAAGTCGCGACCAATATGGAACAGATCGCGCATCTGATCGACAGCAACCTGGAATCGGCACAGACGGCCAAGCAGGCCGCCGACGCGTTGAAGGGCACAGCGCAAGAGCTGCACCGCGTCGTGCAGCAATTCAAGATCATCGCTTAGCGGCGCTGGCGGCGAACGTTCCAGCGTCGCGATCGCGCCATGTTGATCGGAGCGGGCGAGCAGCGCGCCTACACGCCCCATTCGCCCCGGCAGCCGACGCTCTTATCCGCCCAGACGGCTTACGCGCGCTCGACCAGCGCTGCCGCCGCCTGCGAGTCGGCGTGGTAGCTTGATCTGACCATCGGACCGCAGGCGGCGTGGGCGTAGCCCATCGCCGCGGCTTCCGCGGTGAAGCGATCGAAGGTCGCAGGCGGCGGGTAGCGCAACACCGGCAGGTGGTGTGCCGAGGGTGCCAGGTACTGGCCGACGGTGAGCATGGTCACGCCCTGGAGGCGCAGCTCGCGCATCACCGCGAGGATCTCCTCGTCGGTTTCGCCCAGACCGACCATCAGCCCGGACTTGGTCGGGATATCGGGATGGCGTTCCTTGAAACGACGCAGCAGCAGCAAGGAGTGCGCGTAGTCGGCGCCCGGTCGCACCGCCGGGTAGAGACGCGGCACCGATTCGAGGTTGTGGTTCAAGACGTCGGGCGGATGCGCGCTCAAGGCCGCCAGCGCCGCGTCGAGGCGGCCGCGGAAGTCGGGCACCAGGATCTCGATCACGGTCGCAGGGGAGGCCGCGCGCACGGCGGCGATGCAGGCGGCGAAGTGGCCGGCGCCGCCGTCCCGCAGGTCGTCGCGGTCGACGCTGGTGATCACCACGTACTTGAGCTGCAAAGCGGCGACGCTCTGCGCCAGCTGCGCCGGTTCGTCCGCGTCGGGCGCCAGAGGCCGGCCGTGGCCGACGTCGCAGAAGGGACAGCGGCGGGTGCACAGCTCGCCCAGGATCATGAAGGTGGCCGTGCCCTTGCCGAAGCACTCGCCGATGTTCGGGCAGGAGGCTTCCTCGCAGACGGTGTGCAGCTTCTGTTGCCGCAGCAGCGACTTCACCTCGTTGAAGCGGGTCGCGTCGGAGGCGGCCTTGACCCTGATCCAGGCGGGCTTGGCCAAACGCGGCGCCGGCACGATCTTGATCGGTATGTGTGCCGTCTTGGCCGCACCCCGCTGTTTGCGGCCGGCTTCATCCATGGTCGAGCTCCAGCTGTTTGCGCAATTGTGCCAGCAGACGCGCGGCGACGTCGGACAAATCGGCAGCGGGCAGGAGATCGCGCAGCTGCGTCACCGCCATGCCCGGGTAGCCGCAGGGGTTGATCGCCGCGTAGGGCGACAGATCCATGTCGACGTTCAGCGCCAGACCGTGCGAGCTGCAACCGCGCGCCACGCGCAGTCCAAGGGCGGCGATCTTGGCGCCGCCCACGTAGACCCCGGGCGCTCCCTGGAGGCGGCTCGCCGGCAATCCGTACGCCTCGAGCAGGCAGATCAGCGCCTCCTCCATCCGCCGCACCAACTCGCGCACGTTGAGGTGGCGCCGCTTTAGGTCGAGCAGCAGGTAGGCGATCAACTGTCCTGGTCCGTGGTAAGTGATCTGGCCGCCGCGGTCGGTCTTGACCAGCGGCAGGCCGATGTCGGTGAGCAGGTGCTCGCGCTTGCCAGCCAGGCCAAGGGTGAACAGCGGCGGGTGCTCGAGCAGCCAGATTTCGTCGACCGTGTGTTCGCCGCGGCCGCGGTTGAATTCCTGCATCGCCTGCCAGGTTGGCTCGAACCCGACCCTGCCGAGCTCGCGCACGGCGATCCCGGCCGCCATCACAGCACGAATTTGACTAGCGGGTGGGCGGTCAACGCGCGGTAGAGATCGTCGAGCTGGTTCTGCGAGCGGGCGCGCACGGTGCAGGTCAGGCTCAGGTACTTGCCTTGTTTCGAGGGGCGCATCTCCACCGTGGCTGAGTCGTAGTCGGGCGCGTGCGCCAGCACCACGGCGAGCACCGCCTGGGCGTAGCCATCGACCCGCTCACCGATGATCTTGAGCGGAAAGTCGCAGGGAAACTCGAGCAGGGTCTTGTTCTCGCCCGCAGCCGGATCAGCCACCGTGCATCACCTCGCTCTTGAAGGCCTGATAGCAAGCGTACATGCGGCGAAACAGCGGACCGGGACGGCCGTCGCCGACCGCCTGGCCGTCCAGTTCGACGATGGCCAGCACCTCGCGCGTCGATGAGCTCAGCCACAGTTCGTCGGCGGCGCGCAGCTCGGCTTCGCGGATGTCACGCACCTGGTAGCGCAGGCCGTTGCCAGCCGCCAGCTCGAGCACCACGTCGTACGTGATGCCGGGCAACATCAGGTGGTTCTGCTGCGGCGCCAGCAGCAGGCCATCCTTGACCACGAAGATGTTGGAGGCGGCGCCTTCGCTGAGAAAACCGTCGCGCAGCAGCACCGTCTCGACGCAACCGGCGTCGACCGCCAGTTGGCGCAACAGGCAGTTGGCGAGCAAGGACGTCACCTTGAGGTCGCAGCGCAGCCAGCGATTGTCCACCGCGCTGACCGCGGCCACCCCGCCGGCGCACTGGGCCGGTGCCGGCGGCACCAGGGCCTCGCTCATGATCAGCACCGTCGGCGTGACCTTGGCGGGAAAGGCGTGGTTGCGCCGGCTGTCGACGCCGCGGGTCACCTGCAGGTAGACCTGCTGCTCCGGACTCGGCGCCTGCTCGATGACGCGGCCGATCAGCGCGGTCCACTCGGCGGCGCTGTGCGGATTGTCCAGGCGCACCCCGGCCAGGGTCTTGTCCAGGCGCGCCAGGTGCTGGGCGAGGCGAAAGGGCTTGCGCGAATAGACCGGGATCACCTCATAGACCCCGTCGCCGAAGAGAAAGCCACGGTCCATCACCGACACCTTGGCCTGGTCACGCGGCAGGAATTCGCCGTTGAGATAGACGGTCATTGAAATAGCAGCAAGAGCGCGTCCCACAGTCGGCCGAAGAAACCTGCGGCGGGAACGCTCTCCAGCGCCAGCACCGGAAACTCACCGTAGATCTTGTCGCCGAGGGTCAGCTTCAGCGTCGCCACCTGGCTGCCCGCCGCGATCGGTGCGATCAACGGTTGCCGCGGCTGCAACTGCACTTTGAGTTGCGCCGACTGGCCGCTGGGCACCGACACCAGCAGGTCGTCGTTGAAGCCGGCGCCGACGGCGTTTTCCCCGCCCTTGTAGACGCGCAACTGGGCGATGGCGCGGCGCGCGTCGTAGAGCTTGACCGCATCGTAGTTCTGGAAGCCAAAATTGAGCAGCTTCTGCGATTCCTGGGCGCGGGCGCTGTCCGAATCGGCGCCGAGCAGCACCGACAGCAGACGCCGTGGTCCCCGTTTGGCCGAGGCGATCAGGCAGAAACCGGCGCCTTCGGTGTGACCGGTCTTGACCCCGTCGACGCTGGCGTCGAGCCAGAGCAGGCGGTTGCGGTTGGGTTGGGTGATGCCGTTGTAGCGGAACTCTTTCAGCGAGTAGAGGGTGTAGTACTCGGGGAAGTCACGGATCAGGGCCAGGGCCAGGTGTCCGAGGTCCCTCGCGGTCGAGTAGTGCTGCGCGTCGGGCAGGCCGGTGGTGTTGCTGAAGTGGGTGTTGGTCAGGCCCAGACGCTGGGCTTCGCTGTTCATCAATTGCACGAAGGCCGCCTCCGAACCGGCGATCAATTCGGCCAGGGCGACGCAGGCATCGTTGCCCGACTGCACGATCATGCCGCGCAGCAACTCATCGACGCTGACCGCCAGCTTGGGCTCGATGAACATGCGCGAGCCGGGAGATTTCCAGGCCTTCTCCGACACCGGCACGCTCTGCGTGCCCTTGATCTTGCCGGCTTTGAGGGCGGTGAAACTGACGTAGGCGGTCATCAGCTTGGTCAGCGACGCCGGCTCGACCCGCAGGTCGACGTTGGAACCTGCCAGGGTCAGCTTCGAGCCGTAGTCGAGCAGCAGCCAGGAGCGCGCCGCTGCGCCGGGTGGCTGCGGTCCCGCCTGCCCGATTGCGAGAGAGGGAAGCAACAGGGCGAGGAGGATGAGCAGGCGCATGAAGATCCGGTCGTGTAGCGCGGCGGCGTCGCAGGTGGTGCAAACGCCGCTGCAAATTATAGCAGCGCCACTCGCCGCGCTTCTAGTGCTCGATCAGCACCGACTTGAGTTCGAAGGCCTGGCGCAGGCGCTCGGCGGCGCGCCGCGCTTCGGCCTGGTCGGCCCAGGGACCGAGGCTGACGCGGTAGGTGCCGCCGCTCGCGCTGACCACGAGGCGTTCGGCCAGGTCCTCGAGGTCGCGACCGAGCCGTGCCTTCAAGGCCTCGGCGTTGTCGCGATGGGAGAAGGCGCCCAGTTGCAGATAGATGCCGTGCGCCTCAGCGCTCTCACGCAGGTGGACGCCGGCGCTCGCCTGCGCGATCTTCTCGATCGGATCGGCGGCGGCCGCTGCCGCCGCAGCGGGCGCGGGCGGCAGTATGCTGGCGCCGGGCAGCAGGCTCTCCACCTCGACCAAGCCGCTGCCGCCGCCGATGATGCCGAGCTTGGCGGCGGCGGTATAGGAGAGATCGATCAGGCGATCGGCGTGGAAGGGACCGCGGTCGTTGATCCGCACCACGACCGACTTGCCGTTGGCCGGATTGCTGACCCGGGCGTAGCTGGGGATGGGCAGGGTGGTGTGGGCGGCGCTCATGCCGTACATGTCGTAGGTCTCGCCGGTGGAGGTGCGCTGCCCGTGGTAGCGGCGGCCGTACCAGCTGGCGATGCCGCGCGCCCGGTAGGGCGCGAGCCGCGTCATCGGTGTGTAGTCGTGGCCGAGCACCGAATAGGGCTTGTTGGCGAAGCGGTTCAGGGGTTCGGCGCGGGGCTGGGCGTCGGGGATGGCCTCGAGATCGGCCGGTGGATGTTCGCCCGGTCCGTCGTCCTTGTAGTAGCCGCCGCCAGCGGGTGCAGCGGTGCGGCCCTTGGATGCGGTGACGGCGGCCGGCGCCGCGACCCGCTCCGCGACCAGCGGCTTCGGGGCGGTGGCGCAGGCGGCGAGCAGCAGCGCGGCGAGCGGGGCGAGCAGCGCCCGCGCCCGACTCACTTTTGCACCAGCATGCGGTGTTTGTGGATGCTCATCAGGATGCCGATGCCGAGGAACAGCGTCACCAGCGAGGTGCCGCCGTAGCTGATGAAGGGCAGGGGCACGCCGACCACGGGCAGGATGCCGCTGACCATGCCCATGTTCACGAAGCCGTAGGTGAAGAAGATCAGGGTGATGGCGCCGGCCAAGAGGCGCGAGAACAGCGTCGGCGCTTGCGCCGCGATCATCAGCCCACGGCCGATCAACAGGGCGTAGAGGATCATCAGCAGGGTGATGCCGATCAGGCCCAGTTCCTCGCCGAGGACGGCGAAGACGAAGTCGGTGTGGCGTTCGGGAATGAATTCGAGCTGCGCCTGCGTGCCCTGGCCCCAGCCCTTGCCGAAGATGCCGCCGGAGCCGATGGCGATGGTGGATTGGATGATGTGGAAGCCCTTGCCCAGCGGGTCCGATTCGGGATCGAGCAGGGTCAGGATGCGTGCCCGCTGGTAGTCGCGCAGCATCGACCAGGCCAGCGGTGCCGAGGCGGCGCCGGCCACGATCAGGGCGAGGATGACGCGCCAGGACAGGCCGGCGAGGAAGATCACGTAGGCGCCGGCGGCGAGCACCAGGATGGCGGTGCCCAGGTCCGGCTGGCGCGCGATCAGGGCCACCGGCACCAGCAGGATGATGGTGGCCACCAGATATTCGCGCCAGCGCAGATAGGTCTCGTGGTTCTGAAAGTACCAGGCGAGCATCAGCGGCATGGCGATCTTCATGATCTCCGAGGGCTGGATGCGCATGAAGCCGAGATTGAGCCAGCGCCGCGCGCCTTTGGAGACGTCGCCGAAGAGGGCGACGGCGACCAGCAGCACCAGGCCGGCGACGAAGGTGGGCAGGGCGAAGTACATCAGCTTCTGCGGTGGCATCTGCGCCGCCAGACGCATGACGATCAGCGCCACCCCCATGTTCAGCGCTTGCGACGCCAGCCGGTCGGGTGAAGCGGAGGCGAGGATGACCAGCGCGTAGGTGAGCAGCAGCGTAGACAGGACCATCAGCGGCGTGTCTATCGGTGCGGCCAGCCGGTTCCACAAGCGCCGCAACATCAATCTTCCTCCGGTTCGGCTTCGTCCTCGGGCGCGGCGCTCTTGGGCCGCTTGCCGAGGACGTAGTAGTCGAGCACCTGGCGGGCGATCGGCGCCGCGGCCTGGGCGCCGAAGCCGCCATTTTCGACCAGCACCGCCAGGGCGATGGTCGGCTGTTCCGCCGGCGCGTAGGCGATGAACAGCGCGTGGTCGCGCAGATGCTCCTTGGTGTGGCCCTCGGTGTATTTCTCGCCCTTGAGGCTGTAGACCTGGGCGGTGCCGGTCTTGCCGGCGGAGACG
>JAHFRE010000180.1 GCA_023258955.1 Sterolibacterium sp. | reverse complement strand
GCGCCGGCCTCCCTATAATGCGCCTGCTTGCGCCCGTAGCTCATCTGGATAGAGTACGTGGCTACGAACCACGGGGTAGGGAGTTCGAATCTCTCCGGGCGCGCCAGTATCAAAAGGGGTCAGCGGAAGCTGACCCCTTTTTCTTGGGGGTGCCCACCACCCTACAACTTCTGAAAACAGGAATTTTCAGAAGTTACCATCCGGGCTAGAATGCGTCTATGAAGTCCAGAAGCCCAGCCCAAAGCACTGTCGTACCAATCAGACCACTGGACTGCATCGAGATTCCGGCCAGCCTCGACGGTCACTCCGGGGACAACCGCGCAGAGAGGTCCCGCCTGCAAATCCAGGCGGATACCGACGCGGCAGCCATTTCTTGTTTTCTGGCCGAGTACGACCGATCTCCGGGGACGCTGCGCATCTATCGCCGGGAAACCGAGCGCCTGTTGCTGTGGTCTCTGGTCGACTGCGGCAAGCCGCTGTCGAGCCTCAACCGCCAGGACTTCGAAGGCTATCTCAACTTCCTCGCCGACCCGCAGCCGTCCCAGACCTGGTGCGGCCCGAAGATCGATCGCAACTCGGACGCCTGGCGTCCCTTCGTCGGTCCCTTGAGCGAGAGCGCCGTACTCACCGCCATGGCCGCGATCAATTCCCTGATGCGCTACCTGACCGACGCTGGCTACCTCGCCGGCAATCCGCTGGGCCTGATCCGCCAGAGGCGCCGCAAGATGGCGGCCGAAGCCTCGGGCTCACCCTTGGCGATATCCGCGACCGACGAGACGGAAAAGGTCGAGCGCTTCCTCGACGAGGAAATGTGGGCGGCGGTGACCCGGGCGATCGAGGCGATGCCCAGGAATCACGATCAACAGCTTGCGGAATACGAGCGAGCCCGCTTTATCGCTGCCGTGCTCTACATGTTGGCGCCCCGCGCCGGTGAGTTGGAATCGCATCGGATGAACAGCTTTCGCGAGGAACGTGGCCGTTGGTGGTGGCACGTGGTCGGTAAAGGTGGCAAGAAGGCCAAGGTGCCGGTCGCCGACGACATGCTGCAAGCGCTGATGCGCTATCGGAAATTTCTGGGTCTCAGCGCCGTGCCGAAACGCAACGAAGCCACGCCCATCATCGGCTCAGTAAGGGATGGTAGTCCGATCACCGCCCGCCGTCTGAACCAGATATTGAAGAAGATCTTCTTCGCCGCCGCCGACTATTTGCCGGATGAATCTGATTACAAAAAGGAAAAGTTGCGAGCGGCATCGGCCCACTGGGGCCGCCACACCGGCATCACGGCGAAGATCGACAGCGGTATCGCCGAGCGCTACGTGCAAAAGGATGCCCGGCACAGCGACGCGAGGACTACCCAACGCTACATTCACGAGGAAGAAGAGCGCTGGCACGACGAAGCCCAGAAGCAGCGCCTTCCCTGGAAGAAGGATGCCGACGCGTAGCGTCTAGGCTGACTACTTGCGGTTGTAATCGTCGATGCAGCGCCGCAAAGTCGCCGGATCACTGCTGGCGAGACTGCAATTGGCGGTGGTCGGTGGCCGGAAGCTGCTGGCCTTGGATGGCCGCACCGTGACCTTTGCTTCCGCGCCCGCATCGGCAGGTGCCGCCTGTTCGGGCTTTACGGCGATCGGAGCAGCTGCAATCGGCGCGCTCGGCGCCTTTGCGCTGGCTTCTGCCGCGAGTCGCCTCTGTTCGGCATCCACTAGGCGCGCCTCCATATCGGCGCGCAGCTTCTGTTCGGCCTGCAACTCCCGTAGCGCCTCTGCCAGCTTCTTGCCGTGCTCCTGCTCTTGCAACTGAAATGCGCGGACCTCCTGTTCGTGGCCCTCGATCGTAAGCGATTGATCCTTCAACATCCTGGAAAACAGGGTGTAAGACGCCCCTGCCCCCAGTCCGCCGGCCAAGAGGAGAAGAGCGAACACGATCAATGCGTTGCGAAGCTTGCTGGGTTTTCGCGGACCGGCCTCGGGGCTTGCCGGCACAGCCTCGACTCTCGGCAGCGGCGGTGGGAGATGGACTGGCTTGCCGCGCGGACGCTCTTCGTCTTCGTCATCGCCCGATTGAAATCGTCCTTTCAGCCCCTGCAACTTGGCGATCATCGCGCCGAGGATGCCGCCCATTCCGGACCCGAGCCCGCGCTTCAGTCGTTTGAACCACGACTCCTTGGGCGCACTCTCGTCCTCCGGGTCGTCCCTGCGCAGCGTGTGGCCGGTCTCCTGTTCGCCTGCATGTTCCTCGGTTGCGCTCAACTCGTTCCCCTGCAGTCATGACCCCATAGCCGATATCGGTACCACGCGCCGGAACTTGAACCTTGCTAGGGTCTGGTTCTCCTCGCTCCCTGCAACAATTCGACGATACTCGTATGGCCGGCTGCCCTGGCCAGGTCCTCTGCGGTCTTGCCCTGCTGGTTGCGGATATCCAGGTCTGCCCCCTCAGCAAGCAATACCGAAACCACCTCAACCTGCGCGTTTCGCGTGGCAGCCATGAGAGCGCTCAGGCCATTGGGAGCTTGCGCGTCGATGTCGGCACCATGTTCCAACAAAGACCGAACGATCGCCGTGTGTCCTTCGAGCGCAGCGTAGATCAGCGGGGTCCAGCCCTCGGGATCGAGTTCAGCTCCCGCAGAGATCAAAGCCTCGGCCATCTCGCCATGACCAAGAAGCGTCGCAAGCATCAGTGCTGAGTCATTATATTTATTTTTCTTCAGTATATTGGCACCGTTTCTTAATAGTAATTCTAGAATATTCCGATGGCCGGCGCGCGCCGCCAGGATCAGCAAAGTATTGCCGTCCCGGTCCACCGAGTCGACGTCGACGCCGCGCCTGAGGAGGGACGCGACGGTCTCTTGATCGCCGTGCTCCACGGCGCCAAGCAGATCTTCGTAGGCCCCCGCGTAGCAGCTGAGGGCTATTCCGAGCAATAGACTCGAAGCAGCGAGCCGCCAAACCTTCAACAAGCGGATTGCCTTTGCGCAGCAGGAAACAGACGAAAGAAATTGGCGCTTGTCGCCGCGGCGATCTCCTGAAGCGGCAGTTGTCGAATCTTTGCCATTTCTTCAGCGACGTGCGCCACGTAGGCGGGCTCGTTGGTCTTCCCCCGGTGGGGCTGGGGTGCAAGATAGGGCGAATCTGTTTCCACGAGGAGTCGATCGAGCGGCACCCTCTTGGCCACATCCCGGAGTGCTTGGGCGTTCTTGAAAGTGACGATACCGGAAAAGGAGATGTACAGCCCGAGATCGAGCGCCGCCTCGGCGACATCCCAAGCCTCGGTGAAGCAATGCATGACGCCGCCTATCGCGCCAGCATCTTCTTCTGCGAGTATCCTCAAAGTATCCGCGGCAGCGCTACGGGTATGAATTATCAGTGGCTTGCCAGCCAACTTGGCTGCTCGGATATGGACGCGGAAACGCTCCCTCTGCCACTCTAGGTCGCCGGTCAAACGATAGTAGTCCAGGCCGGTTTCCCCGATCGCCACCACCCTTGGATGATCGGCGAGTTTCACGAGGGTTTCGACATCGGCTTCCCTGCCCTCGTCGCCGTCTGGATGAACGCCCACGGCCGCAAACAGGTTGGCAGACGATTCGACCAAGGACAATAGCGCCGGAAAGCGCTCGAGGCTGACACCGGCGCAGAGCGCATAGCCCACCCCCGCCTGTGTCATGGCGGCAAGGACCGCGGCCAGTCGTTCGGAAAGATCTGGGAAATCGAGATGGCAGTGCGAGTCGACCAGCATCGTCCTTACATCGAATGGGTCGGACGGGTCGAACCGAGGTAGGCGCCGAGTAGGGTCTCAATCTTCTTCCGCGCAACCAAGCCGCTTTCGTCGTCGCCAAAATGCACCCCGACCCCCTGCGTCTGGTTGCTCTGCGCCCCGGCAGGGGTCACCCACACGACCAAACCGGCGATCGGCAGCCTGACCGGATCATCCATCAGGCTCAACAACATGAAGATCTCATCGCCAAGGGCATAGGTTCTGGTCGTTGGCACAAACAGTCCCCCACGTTTCAGGAAGGGCATATAGGAGGCGAACAGCGCCGACCGAGAATTGATGTTCAAGGACAACACGCTGGGTCTGCCAGAGGCGGGTGACGTACCGGCGGGCTTGTTCATTGGGCCTCCCAAACGCTATTTCCTATGCCTTGCCAGGCGCTAGGGCGCGCAGATAACGCGCCGCCACATCCTCTAGGAACAACTGCGTGTTCAGCGGATGCCGCACCACCGCGCGCATTCGCAATAAGTCATTGTAGCAGGTCATAATTCCTGCCGCAGTGGCGCGTTCGGCCAATTGTGCGAGGCGAGGCTGCCACCACCGGTGGTAACGGCAGCAGCCGGCTGACTTCTGCGTGCCGAGGTCTGCCACCCACTTCTGAATCGCCTCGAGCAACTGCCAAAGCGGAAATTCCTGGCCGGCCTTGAGCAGGGTTGCCCATTTTGCCGCCAAGGCAACAGGATCAGAGGCTTCGCCGAGCAGGGATTCGATCAGGCTCGAATAGGTGTCCAGCCTTCCCTTTTCTCCCCACTCGGCTGCCAGCAGCGGCAGTCCGCCAGCCAGATCGAGGAGCGTGGTCGCTTCGCCAACACCTTGTTCGGTCAGCCACCGCGTCGCCTTGGTGCCATCGGGATAGCCGAGTATCACCTTCCGGCAGCGGCTGAGGAGGGTCGGCAGGAGGCGGCGCCAATGAGATGAAATCAATATAAAATAAACAGATGCAGGTGGCTCTTCAAGTATCTTAAGAAGAGAATTCGCCGCCGCAGCGTTCATCGTTTCGGCTTGGGAAAGGAGCACGACCCGGTTTCCCTGACGGTGGCTGCCGACAAAGACGAAGTCCTCGAGGGCACGAATCTGATCTACCCGGACCTGTCCCTGCCCAGACTTGCGTACGGCAGATTCGAGTTTCGGCGCCTCTGCTTCTTCTTCCGAGGACTCCTCGGCCGCGGCGTCCTCGGGTTGCACGAGGCGAAAGTCGGGATGATTGCCGGTACGCAGCCAATTGCAGGAATCGCAGCGACCGCAGGCGAGATTCTGCCGTCCCGCGTCGCTCCGCTCACAAAGAAGGCGGGCTGCCAGCGCCTCGCCAAAGGCCGACTTCCCCAAGCCTGCTGGTCCGCCGAGCAGCAAAGCGTGTGGCAGTTTGTTGGCGTCACCGAGCAGCGTGTTCCAGACCCCGGCATGCCAGGCGTAGGGTTTCACTGCAAGAATCCCGCGATGATCTTGCTCAGTTCAGCTCGTATCGCGGCAATCTCCCTGTTCGCTTCTATCTTCTTGATCCTAAGCGGTTCCGCTTCCGCGCGGCGCAGATATGCTGCCCTCACCCGATCGAAAAATGCCTGCTGCTCACGTTCGAATCGATCCGGAGCGTTGGCGCTGGCCGCTAGACGAGCGCGCGCGACCGGCGTCGGAACGTCAAAGAACAGCGTCAGGTTCGGACGAGCTTCGCCCAGCACCCAGGCCTCCAACGTCTCAAGTTTGTCCCACGCCAGGCCTCTTCCGCCGCCCTGGTAGGCGAAACTTGCATCGGTAAAGCGGTCCGAGATCACAAGTTCGCCGCGAGCCAGCGCCGGCACGATGACCTTATCCAGATGTTCGCGGCGCGCGGCGAACATCAGCAGCGCTTCGGTTTCCAAGTGCATCGATTCAGACAGCAGCAGTTCCCGCAAACGCTCCCCGAGTGGCGTTCCTCCGGGTTCGCGTGTCGCGAGCACCCTGTAGCCGCGATCGCGAAGGGTTTCGACCAGCCACGGCAAATGGGTCGACTTCCCCGCGCCATCGATGCCTTCCAAGGTAATGAAACGTCCGTCCACTGTTCATTCCCCTCGCTGATACCTGGCGACCGCCCGGTTATGACTTTCAAGATTGCGCGAAAATTCGCTCGAACCGTCGCCACGCGCGACGAAATAGAGCATATCGCTCTTCGCAGGATGCAGCGCCGCGCGCAGGGAAGCCAGGCCGGGCATGGCGATCGGTGTCGGTGGCAGACCGCCGCGAGTATAGGTGTTGTAGGGCGTGTCGGCGAGGAGGTCGCGCTTTCTCAGCCGACCGCCATACTCGTCGCCCAGGCCATAGATCACCGTCGGATCGGTCTGCAGCAGCATCCTTTGCCGCAGGCGGTTGGCAAAGACCGCTGCAATTTGCTCGCGATCACCGGCGCGACCGCTTTCCTTCTCGATGATGGAAGCCAGGATCAGGGCCTGATAAGGGCTGGTGCAAGGCGAGTCGGGGCTGCGTTGCTCCCACTCACGGGCGAGGTGGGCCACCATCGCTTTGTTGGCTCGACGCAAGATCTCGAAATCGCTCGCGTTCTTGGCGAACAGATAGGTATCGGGAAAGAACAGCCCTTCGCCGTGGCTGTCGTTAAGCCCGAGACGCACCAGCAACTCCTTGTCGCTGAGCCCACGGGAGTCATGCCTTATCTCCGGATGGGCATCGATCTGGGCACGAAACTGGTGCAGCGTCTTGCCCTCGACCAGGGTGAGCTCGGCCTGGGTGAAGTCTCCGCGCGTGAGCTTGCTTAGCAGCAACCAGGGTGTCACCCCCTGCGCCACTTCATAGGCCCCCGCCTTGATTTCGGTGGCTTTGTCGGCGAATCGCGCCAGCAGGGTGAACTGCCACGGGGCGAAGCCCAAGCCGGCATCGGCCATTTGCTGAGAGGCAGAGCGCAGGCTGCTGCCCGAAGAAATGCTGAAATCCAACGGATTTGTCGTCAGGGCAATGGGGGTCGCGGCGAACCAGATGAGCCAAGCCACGCCGGCTGACAGGCCGGCAAACAGCAACAAGCATAGGTTCCTCAGGGTTCGCATCGGAAGGCGGCATCCAAACTCGCTCACGTATAATAACGCAGCGACCCGCTGACTCCCTGGGTATCGACTATGGACTGGACAGACTTTCTCCTAGCGCAAGGCGCGCGCCCTGATATGCGCGATTTCGGCGACCTCGAGGCTGAACTCGCCAACGCTCGCGCGGCAACGGTGGTCGTGCCGCTCACCGATTTCGGCGTCATCGCCATTGACGGCGAAGACGCGGTGGGCTTCGCCCACAACCTGTTGACAAACGATATCAAGAGCCTGGGCGAAGACAACGCTTGTCTGGCGGGCCTTTGCAATCCCAAGGGGCGCCTGCTGGCGACTCTTCTGGTATGGCCGGAAGCGCAGGGTTTGAGGCTGAGCCTCGCCGCCGACCTTCTGCCAACCGTGCAGAAGAAGCTCTCCATGTACGTACTGCGTTCCAAGGTGAGATTGAGCGATGCCAGCCGGGAGACACTGCTCTTGGGACTCTCCGGCCCGAGCGCGGCGACGGTTCTGTCGACTCTGGGAGCAGCCTCGACGGGAAAGGTGGCTAGGTTTGCCGGGGGCAGCAGCATCGCTCTTGGCGGCGATCGCTATCTGATCGCAGTAACCGCAGAAGCAGCCCAAAGTTGCTGGCAGCAAATGGTCGGCTTGGCCCGGCCCGCAGGGTCAGCCGCCTGGCGCTGGCTGGAAATAGTCGCGGGAATTCCGCGGGTGAGTGCAGCCGTGCAGGAGGAGTTCGTGCCGCAAATGCTGAACTACGAACTGGTCGGCGGTCTGAATTTCAGCAAAGGCTGCTATCCGGGACAGGAAATCGTCGCCCGCAGCCAGTACCTGGGCAAGGTCAAGCGGCGCATGTATCGCTTGCAACTGGCTGATCGAGAAAGCACGCTCGCCGCCGGGGATCAAATATACGCCCAGGCTGGGGAAGAGCAACCCTGCGGTCGGGTGGTGCAGGTGGCGCCTTCGCCCCTGGGCGGCTTCGAGGCACTGGCGGTGCTGCAATCGTCTTCCGTCGGGGTAGGCGACGTGCACCTCGGCTCGACTTCCGGTCCCGCGCTCAGATTCCTGCCGCTGCCCTACGATCCAGACAGCTAGGCCGGGGTCGCCCATGTGCTTGATCCTGATTGCCTGGCGGGCTCACCCCGCCTATCCTTGCGTGGTGGCGGCGAACAGGGACGAATTCTTTGCCAGACC
>JAHFRE010000179.1 GCA_023258955.1 Sterolibacterium sp. | reverse complement strand
TTCCTCGCGCGCCGCGGCGATCGCCGCGAGCAGCGCCGGGAAATATTCGGCGCCCGTCTCGAGCAGTTGCACGCGGTTGCCGGAAAGAAAGTGGGCGGTCACCGCCTCATCCAAGAAAGCTGAGCTTGGCCGAGAGCGCCGCGTGGTCGGAAATCCGCGACCAGGCGGCACCGGTGTGCATGGTGGCGGCATCGACGCGGAAACCACGCACGTAGATCCGGTCGAGCCGCAGCACCGGCAAGGCGCTGGGGAAGCTGCGCGACGGCCGTCCGGCGGCGCCGGAAAAGACCTCGGTCAGGCCGAGGCGGTCGGCGAGCAGACCCGAGGCGCGATTGCGCCAATCGTTGAAGTCGCCGGCGATGATCAGCGGGTCGCCGGCGGGAACCAGTTCGTCGAGCGCCTCGGCCAGCGCCTCCATCTGCCGGCGGCGCGAGCGGGCGAACAGCGACAGGTGCACGCAGACGCAATGCACCGGCCGCGCCCAGCCCTCGGCCTGGATGGCGCAGTGGAGCAGGCCGCGGCGCTCGAAGCGCAGCTGGGTGACGTCCTGGTTGTGGAAATGCAGAATCGGAAAGCGCGACAGGATGGCGTTGCCGTGATGGCCGTGGTCGCTGACGACGTTGCGCCCGTAGCAACTGTTCTCCCAAACGCCGCCGGCGAGAAACTCGTGTTGCGCCTCCTCCGGCCACTCGCTGTAGCGCTTGCTGTGACCCAGGTGCAGGCCCTGTACCTCCTGCAGGAAGACCACCTCGGGCGCGAGCAGGCGCAACCGGTCGCGCAGCTCGTGCACCATCATGTGGCGGTTGAACTGCGAGAATCCCTTGTGAATATTGTAGGTCGCGACGTGCAGCTGCTGGCTCATGCGGCGGTGAGGGTCAGGATACGGCCAGCATCCGCTCCAGAGAAAGCTTGGCGGCGGCGGCCTCGTGCGCCGGGACGCTGATGCGGTTGACCACCTGGCCGTCGGCGAGGCTCTCCAGGCACCAGGCGAGATGTTGGGGGTCGATGCGCTGCATGGTCGAGCACATGCACACCGTCGGCGACATGAACTGCACGGTCTTGCCCTCGCTCCTGACCTCTTCGGCCAGGCGCTCGACCAGATTGAGTTCGGTGCCCACCAGCCAGCGGCTGCCCGGGGCGCCGTCTTTCACCGTTTTCAAGATGGTCTCGGTCGAGCCGACATAATCCGATTGGCGGCAAACTTCGAAGCTGCACTCCGGATGGGAGATCACCAGTCCATCGGGGTGCTCGTTGCGAAAGCGCAGGATGTGCGCCGGCTGGAACATCTGATGCACCGAGCAGTAGCCGTTCCAGAGGATGATCTTGGCGTCGCGAATCTGTTCCGGGCTCAGGCCGCCCAACTCCAGGTCGGGGTTCCACACCGGCATTTGCTCGAGCGGGATGCCCATCTGGTGGCCGCTCCAGCGGCCCAGGTGCTGGTCGGGAAAGAACAGCACCTTCTGCCGCTGGGCGAAGGACCATTCGAGGATCTTGGTGGCGTTCGACGAGGTGCACACGATGCCGCCGTGCTCGCCGCAGAAGGCCTTCAGGTCGGCCGCCGAGTTGATGTAGGTGACCGGCGTGACCTGCTCGTCCGGCGTGATGACCGCGGCCAGTTCGCGCCAGCAGCGCTCGACCTTGGCGCGGTTGGCCATGTCGGCCATGGAGCAGCCGGCGGCCAGGTCAGGAAGGATCGCGATCTGCTCGGGACGGGAAAGGATGTCGGCGACCTCGGCCATGAAATGCACGCCGCAGAAAACGATGAATTCCGCCGAGGACTGCGCTGCCAGGCGCGACAGCTTCAGCGAGTCGCCGGTGATGTCGGCGTGGCGATAGACGTCGGCGCGCTGGTAGTGGTGGCAGAGCAGGACCGCCCGCTTGCCCAGACGGGCGCGGGCGGCGCTGATGCGTTGCTGGGCTTCGGCGTCGGCCAGGTCGTTGTAGCGATCGAAGGAGATGGGTGCGACTTGCATGGTCAGGGTGCTGGACGGTGATGTCGGGGAGGTGCGTTGTGCCGAGACGGCCGGATCAGTTCTGCTGCCAGGGAAGTCCGGCCAGGCGCCAGCCACCCATGGTACCGCGGTGACCGTTGGCATCCTTGTCGCCCTCGAAACCTTCGAGCACATTGTAGCAGTCGCGCAGACCGGCCTCGGTTGCCACCCGCGCGGCCAAGCTGGAGCGCTTGCCGCTGCGGCAGATGAACAGCAGCAGCGCTTCCGGGTCGACCGCCTGCTTGAGCTGGCTGAGGAAATTCGGGTTGAACTGATTGCTCGGGTAGCTCTGCCATTCGAGTTCTAGGGCACCCGGGATGCGTCCGACCCAGTCGAGCTCGGCGCGCGTGCGGATGTCGATCAGGCGCGCCCCCGGCGCCGCGGCCAGCACCTCGAAGGCCTCGCGCGGCGTTAGCGCGCCCTCGTAGGGAAGACTGAGATCCCTGGCGCGACGCTGCGCCAGTTGGAGAATTTCGGTGAGCTTGCCCATGCGGATGGCGGTACGGAGGCGAATGTATAATGCAAATTATAGGTCCGAATCGCGACCGACATCGACGCAAACAATACCCATGGCGCGCGAAGAGTTGATGCTGCCGGTCGAATCGCTGGATCCCGCGCGCTATCGAGAATCGCAACGCGTTACCTGGGTCAGTGTTCTGGTCAATATCGGCCTGACCCTGGCCCAGGTCGGCATCGGCCTGATCGCCAACGCGCAGAGTCTGGTGGCCGACGGTTTCCATTCTCTGTCCGACCTGCTGGCCGATGTGATGGTGCTCGTCGCCAACGCCCAGAGCCGCCATCCCGCCGACGCCGATCACCCGTACGGCCACCAGCGCATCGAGACCGCGGCCTCGCTGGCCCTGGGCCTGCTGCTGCTGGGTACCGGGGCGGCGATCCTCTGGTCGGCGGCGACCCGCCTGCAGCACCTGGATGCGCTGCCGCCGATCGGCGCGCTGGCGCTGTGGACGGCGCTGGCGGCGCTGGCGGCGAAGGAGGCGTTGTTCCGCTACATGCTGCGCATCGCCGAAAAACTGCGTTCGCCGATGCTGGTCGCCAACGCCTGGCACGCGCGTTCCGACGCTGCCTCGTCGCTGGTGGTGGCGTTCGGTGTGGCTGGCAGCATGCTCGGTTATCGCTTTCTCGATCCGGCGGCGGCGGTGATCGTCGGCTTCATGATCTTGCGCATGGGCGCAAAGTTCACCCACGAAGCCATGCTTGAATTGATCGACACCGGACTGGCCGACGAGGAGGTCGAGCGCATCCGCACCACTTTGCGCGCATCGCCCGGCGTCATCGACCTGCACGCGCTGCGTACCCGGCGCATGGCCAACCGGGTGCTGGTCGACGCGCACATCCAGGTCGATTCGCGCATCAGCGTCTCGGAGGGTCATCTGATCGCCGAAACGGCGCGCGTTCGGGTGCAGGCGGGCCATCCGGACGTGCTCGATGTCCTGGTCCATGTCGACGCCGAAGAGGACCTGCTGCCCGAGCTTCGCGCGGGCCAGCTGCCGGGTCGCGACATCCTGCTGCCGCACTTGCGGCGCTTGCTCGGCGAGGATTTGCCGAACATCGAGAAGACGCTCTTCCACTACCTTGGCAACCGGGTCGAAGCCGAGGTGTTCCTGCCGCCCGAAGTCTGTTTCGACTCCGAACGGGTGGCGCAGCTCGAGTCCAGGCTGGCGAAGCGACTGGTCGATGATCCCTATTTGAGCGCGGTCAGCCTGAACTGCCGCGTGGCACCAAGATAGTGCGTTTCCCGGCCAAAAGCACCATTTCAGTGCGGTGCGCCGACGGCAGCGTTTCCTCTTTCCTTATGGCACAATGCCCGGCTCAGCCGGGCCCCTTGGCACAATTACTGCTGTAACCGCTGCACGAAATCGAGTTCCTTCCCATCCGATCAAACCCGCTAGGAGAGCATCCCATGTCGCCCCAAGACGTTCTGAAACTGATCAAGGACAAGGAGGTCAGGTTCGTCGACTTCCGCTTCACCGATACCCGTGGCAAGGAGCAGCACGTCGGCGTGCCGGTGAAGGCATTCAATGCGGGGAAATTTGAAGACGGTCATGCTTTCGACGGTTCTTCGATCGCCGGCTGGAAAGGGATACAGGCGTCCGACATGCTGCTGATGCCCGATCCGGCCACCGCCTACATTGATCCCTTCATGGACGAGACCACGCTGATCCTCAGCTGCGACGTGGTCGAACCGTCGGACGGCAAGGGCTACGATCGCGATCCGCGGTCGCTGGCCAAGCGCGGCGAGGCCTATCTGAAGAGCACCGGCTTGGGCGACACCTGCTATTTTGGTCCCGAGCCCGAGTTCTTCATCTTCGACGCCGTCGAGTGGAACGTCGACATGTCGGGTTCCTACTCCAAGGTCTTCTCCGAGGAAGCGGCCTGGTCATCGGCCGAGAAATTCGAGGGCGGCAACACCGGTCACCGGCCGACGGTCAAGGGCGGCTATTTCCCGGTCCCGCCCGTCGATAGCTTGAACGACATCCGCGCCGCCATGTGTCTGGCGCTCGAGGCCTGCGGCGTCGAGGTCGAGGTGCATCACCACGAGGTCGCCACCGCCGGCCAGTGCGAGATCGGTACCATGTTCGGGCCGCTGGTGCGGCGCGCCGACTGGACCCAGGTGCTGAAGTACGTGGTGCACAACGTCGCCCACAACTACGGCAAGACCGCCACCTTCATGCCCAAGCCCATCGTCGGCGACAACGGTTCGGGCATGCACGTGCACCAGTCGATCTGGAAGGACGGCAAGAACCTTTTCGCCGGCAACGGCTACGCCGGCCTGTCCGACTTCGCGCTCTACTACATCGGCGGCATCATCAAGCACGCCCGTGCCCTCAACGCAATCACCAATCCCGGCACCAACTCCTACAAGCGGCTGGTGCCGGGCTTCGAAGCCCCGGTTAAGCTGGCCTACTCGGCGCGCAACCGCTCCGCTTCGATCCGCATCCCCTACGTGCAGAGCGACAAGGCGCGGCGCATCGAAGTTCGTTTCCCGGACCCGACCGCCAACCCCTACCTGGCGTTCACCGCCATGATGATGGCTGGCCTGGACGGCATCCAGAACAAGATCCATCCGGGCGACCCCGCCGACAAGAATCTCTACGATCTGCCGCCGGAAGAAGATGCGAAGATCCCGACGGTCTGCTCCAGCCTTGACCAGGCGCTCGATTACCTCGACAAGGATCGCGACTTCCTGACCCGTGGCGGTGTCTTCTCCAACGAAATGATCGATGCCTACATCGAGCTGAAGATGGAGGAAGTGACCCGGTTCCGCATGACCACGCACCCGGTCGAATACGAGATGTACTACAGCCTGTAGTCGCCGGCGACGGCGATCGGAAGAAGGACGGGCGCGCCCGTCCTTTTTTTTCGCCGGCCTTTCGCATACACTTGGCATGCTGCCAGCTCCCGACCCGCCATCATGCGCCCATCCCTGCTGCTCTTCGTCGCGTTTGCCGCCACCTCGGCCACCGCCGATACGCTCTACAAGTGCGTCGACAGCTCCGGCGTGGTGCTCTACACCAACCAGAAAGGCGGCGGCAAACACTGTTCGGTGCTGTCGCAGGACAAGTCCGTGTCGACCATCTCCAGCCCGAAGCCTTCGCCGCGCGACTTTCCGCGCGTCAGCGACGACGAACAGAAGGGCCGCGACAGCGACCGGCGCAAGATCCTCGATCAGGAGGTGGTCAGCGAACAGGCCAAGCTCGAGCAGGCGCGCAAAGACCTGGTCGAGGGCGAGGCGACCCGCTTGGGCAGCGAGAAGAACTACCAAAAATACCTCGATCGGGTGCAGAGCTTGAAGGATGCGGTGGCGCTGCACGAGCGCAACCTCGAGGCTCTCAGGCGCGAGATGGCAAACCTCAAATAGGTCGCGCGAAGGTGGCCGGATTCTTGCTGGAGACTTGGCCATGAACGCCAAGCAGCAGCACCAGCCAGCGCACTTCGCCGGACTCGATCTTATCTCGTCGGCGGTGATGCTGGTCGACGCGGAGCTGTCGATACGCTATGTCAATCCCGCCGCCGAGAACCTGTTCGCGGCGAGCCAGCGTCAGTTGCTGGGTTGCCCCCTGGCACAGCGGCTCGGCGATTCGGCGGCGCTGGCTGCGGCCATCGACAGCGCGCTGAAGAACAACTGGAGCTACACCAGCCACAACGTCTCGGTGCAAAGGCCGGCCGGCGGCGAACTGCATTTGGAATGCACCGTCTCGCCGGTCGACACCAGCGGCGGCTGGCTGCTGCTGGAATTTCGCCCGATCGACCAGCAGCTGCGGGCGGTGCGCGAAGAGCGCCTGCTCGAGCAGCAGGAGGCGAATCGCGAGTTGATTCGCAATCTGGCGCACGAGATCAAGAATCCCCTGGGCGGCATACGCGGCTCGGCGCAGCTGCTGGAACACGAGCTGCGCGCGTTGTCGAACGCGGCCCAGTTGCGCGAATACACCCAGGTGATCATCAAGGAGTCAGACCGGCTGCAGGATCTGATGCAGCGTTTGCTGTCGTCGCATCGCGCGATGCAGCCAGCCCTGGTCAACGTGCATGAGATCCTCGAGCGGGTGCGTCGCCTGATCCAGGCCGAGTACGCCGAGGTGCGCGTCAGCCGCGACTACGACACCTCGCTGCCCGATCTCACCGGCGACCGCGAGCAACTGATCCAGGCCATCCTCAACATCGCCCGCAACGCCGCTCAGGCGATGGACGGCCGCGGCGAAATCGTCATGCGCACCCGTGCGCTGCGCCAGGTGACCCTGGCCAAGCGCCGCTACCGGCTGGCGCTGGAATTGCAGGTGATCGACAACGGCCCAGGCATCCCCGACGACATGCGCGACAAGATCTTCTATCCGCTGGTCTCGGGCCGCGAAGGCGGCAGCGGGCTGGGACTCAGTCTGGCGCAGAGCTTTGTGCACCAGCACCACGGCACCATCGAGGTCAGCAGCCGGCCGGGACGCACCTCGTTCACCCTGCTCCTGCCCCTGGTCGGTGCGAGCAAGAAAGGCTAGGCAAGAACATGAATCCCGTCTGGATCGTCGACGACGATCGCTCTATCCGCTGGGTGCTGGAGAAGGCGCTGCAGCGCGAGGAGATCGCCTGCAGGAGCTTCGCCTCGGCCAACGAGGCGCTGAGCGCGCTCGATAGCGGCGAGGTGCCGCGGGTGCTCTTGTCCGACATCCGCATGCCCGGGCAATCGGGCCTCGACCTGCTGCGCCACCTGAAGGCGCATCTTCCCGATCTGCCGGTGATCATCATGACCGCCTATTCGGATCTGGATTCGGCGGTCTCGGCCTTTCAGGGCGGGGCTTTCGAATACCTGCCCAAGCCCTTCGACGTCGATCAGGCGGTGGCCTTGGTGCGGCGGGCGATGGCCGAGGGTGCACCGGCGGGCGTCATCGCCGAGGTGTCGACCATGGCGCCCGAAATACTCGGCAAGGCGGCCTCGATGCAGGAGGTGTTTCGCGCCATCGGCCGCCTCGCGCAATCGCACGCGACGGTGCTGATCAACGGCGAGTCGGGCACCGGCAAGGAGCTGGTGGCGAGGGCGCTGCACCGGCACAGCCCGCGCGCCGACAAGCCCTTTGTCGCCATCAACACGGCGGCGATTCCGCGCGAACTCCTCGAATCGGAACTCTTCGGCCACGAGCGCGGCGCCTTCACCGGCGCCCAGACCCAGCGCCGCGGTCGCTTCGAGCAGGCCGAAGGCGGCACGCTGTTTCTCGACGAGATCGGCGACATGCCGGCCGAGCTGCAAACGCGCCTGCTGCGCGTGCTCTCCGATGGGCATTTCTACCGGGTCGGCGGCCACCAACCGCTCAAGGCCAACGTCCGCGTCATCGCCGCGACCCATCAGAATCTCGAAGCGCGGGTCAAGCAGGGCCTGTTCCGCGAGGACCTGTTCCATCGCCTCAACGTCATCCGTCTGCGGCTGCCGACGCTGCGCGAACGACGCGAGGACATCCCCCTGCTGGTGCAACACTTCCTGCAGAAGAGCGCGCAAGAGCTGC
>JAHFRE010000178.1 GCA_023258955.1 Sterolibacterium sp. | reverse complement strand
AATCGCCTGGCGCCAGCAGAAAAGAACGTCAAGCGCGTGGATGCGCGCAAAACTTATGGGCAAGAGACTGCATAGGAGAGGGCCAGGGAAATGCGCTACGGAGAAATTGGATTCGATCTGGAAATTAATCTCACGCGGGGGAGCATCGATCGCGTCGCGACCGACCCGCAGGACACCAAGCTCTACCTGGGTGGTCTGGGTACCAGCGCCAAGGTCATGTGGGACCGGGTGCCGCCGGAGACAGAGGCCTTCTCGGAGGACAACCTGCTGATCTTCGCCAGCGGCCTGCTCTGCGGTACCGCGGCGCCCGGTTGCAATCGCACCATCGTGTCGACGATTTCGCCGCAAACCAAGCTGATGGCCTACTCGATGATGGGTGGTTTCTGGGCGCCCGAGCTCAAGTACGCCGGCTACGACAAGGTGATCATCACCGGCAAGTCGGAGGAACTGGTCTATCTCTGGATCAGCAACGACAAGGTCGAGATCCGCGATGCCTCGCACCTCAAGGGCCTGGGTGCGACCGAGACCTCGGAAGCGATCCGCAAGGAAATGAAGGATCCGGACATCCAGGTGGCGGCGATCGGCCTGGCCGGCGAGAACAGAGTCTTCTACGCCTCGATCGAGCAGGGCCGATCCAGCGCTTCCCGCGGCGGCATCGGTGCGGTGATGGGCGACAAGGGTCTCAAGGCGATCGCCGTGCGCGGCACCAAGGACATCAACGTCGCCGACGCGGCCAAGTACATGGAACTGTGCAACGGCGTGCTCGAGTACATCAAGTGGCGCGAGGACAATCCGATCAAGGGCATGCCGGCGATTCTGCAGGGGCTGGGCTCGCCGCAGGAAATGCGCATCGTCGACGAAGAGTGGCATACCACCAGCTTCATGTGGGGCAACTCGCGCACCCGGCGCAAGGACTTCTGGACCCACGAGATCGAAGAGAAGTGGCGCAAAACCCAGGAGAACGTCCGCACCCGCCTGATCAGCTGCCACAACTGCCCGATGAAGTGCGGTGCCACCATTTCGGTGCCGGGTCTGCCGACCTACATGATGAAGTGCTACTCCAAGCTGACCTATACGATGGCCGCCTATTCGGACCTCGATTTCGGCTTCAAGATCGCGCAGAAGGCCACCGAATACGGGGTCGACGGCTTCTCGGCGCCGCAGTCGATGGCCTTCGGCCTCGAACTGCTGGAGGCCGGCATCCTCACCATGGAGGATTTCCCGGGCATGCCCGAGGATGCCGAGGGCCGCTTCTTCTACCTGCTGGACAAGATCGTGCGCCGCGAAGGCATCGGCGACTATCTCGCCGACGGCACCTACTGGGCGGCGCGGCGCATCGGCAAGGGTGCCGAGAAGTTCGACCACAACACGATCAAGAAGCACGAGCAGCTGCCGCTCAAGCTGGGCATGCTCAACCCGGTCTATTACCTGATGTACTCGACCGGCGAGAAGATCAACATCACCCAGATCGAGGGTCAGTTCCCGCAAGAGCCGTTCAAGACGCGCGAGCTGCGTGAGGAGTTCACCAAGGACTGGATCCAGGTGCCCGACGAGAAGTTCAAGAAGTACTACGAGGATTGGGAACCGCGCGGCGAAATGGCCAATCCCTACTACCCGACCGTCGAGGCGAGCTGCGACATCGTGGACTGGATGGAGAAGATGCACTACATCGACGACGCCCTGGGTACCTGCGCCGGCCTCTCCTCCTTTCCGCTGAAGCCGCCCTATCACATCCACAACTTTCCGGAGTTCATCACCGCGGCCACCGGCATCGCGATGACCAAGGACGAGCTGTGGCAGTCGGCGACGCGCACCCGCACCCTGATGCGCGCGCTCAACGTCCGCCGCGGCATGCGCCGCGCCGACGACAAGCCGCCGGAAGACCATTGGAAGAAACGCTTCCCGGAGCTGGAGAAGCAGTTGCTCGACCAGTACTACAAACTGAAGGGCTTCAACGAGCAGGGCATCCCGACCAAGGAATCGCTGCAGGAACTCGAGCTGCACTACGTCGCTGAAGAATTCGAACAGAAAGGAATCTACGGCAATGGCTAAGGTCAAGAAGATCGTCAAGTCCATCACCATCGACGCCGACAAGTGCAACGGCTGCAAGGCCTGCGAGGTGATCTGCTCCTCGTGGCACGCGACGCCGCGCTACAGCAGCAACAATCCGGCGCGCTCCCGCATCCGCATCGTGCGCCTGCCGCTGCGCGACATCTACCTGCCGGTCTACGCCGGCGAGTACACGGTGGCCGAATGCACCGGCAAGGACAAGTACATCATCGATGGCAAGGAGTACAACGAGTGCGACTTCTGCCGCGCTTCCTGTCCCTCGCGCGCGCTGTTCAAGGAGCCCGACTCCGGGCTGCCGTTGAAGTGCGACATGTGCGAAGACACGCCGGCGCTGGAAAAGCCCAAGTGCGTCGAGTGGTGCTTGGCCGACGCGCTGATCTACGTCGAGCGCGAAGAGGAAGTCGAGGAAGACGAACAGCCCAAGCTCGGCGAAGTCGAGATCGGACTGGGTGCGATGATCGACAAGTTCGGCCTGCAGCAGGTCTTGGCCACCGTCGCCAGAATGGCAAAACCGTAGCACGACAGGGTAAGAGCGCATGGACATCGTAGCCCCCCAAAAAGAGATCATCGACGCCATCAAGGCTGCAGGCGGTGACGCTTTCAAGTCCTGCTATCAGTGCGGCATGTGCGATACCGTCTGCCCTTGGAGCCGGGTATCCAAGTTCAGCATGCGCAAGCTGGTGCGCGAGGCCACCTTCGGTTTGACCGAGATCGATTCCGAGGACATCTGGCGCTGCACCACCTGCGGCAAGTGTCCGCAGGTCTGCCCGCGCGACGTGCAGCAGATCAAGTCGGGCGTGGCGCTGCGCCGCATCGCCACCGAGTACGACGTCTTCGCCGGCGGCGCCTCGCCGATACCCGGCGTCGCCGCCAGCCTGCGCGCCGAGGGCAACCCCTTCGGCGAGCCGCGCGCCAAGCGCGCCGACTGGGCCAAGGACCTCGGCGTCAAGCGCTTCAGCGAGGGCATGGAGATCCTCTACTCCCCCGGCTGCTATCTCGCCTACGACCCGCGCGGCAAAAAGATCGTCAAGGCGACGGTGGAAATCCTGCAGGCGGCGGGTGTGGATTTCGGCATCCTGGGCACCGACGAGAGCTGCTGCGGCGAGAGCATTCGCAAGACCGGCGACGAGGACCTGTTCCGCAAGCTGGCGCGGCAGAACATCGGCGCGCTGATCGGCAACGGCGTCAAGAAGATCCTGGTCTCCTCGCCGCACTGCTACCACAGCTTCAAGAACGAGTACCCGGAGTTCATGGTGCACTTCGAGGTGGTCCATATCACCGAATACGTTGACCAGTTGCTCAAGGAAGGTCGGCTCAAGCTGACCAAGCCGGTCGACAAGAAGGTCACCTACCACGATCCCTGCTACCTGGGCCGACACAACGGCGTCTTCGACCAACCGCGGCAGGCGCTGGCCTGCGTGCCCGGCCTGCAGGTGACCGAGATGGCCGAGTCGAAGAAGAACAGCTTCTGCTGCGGCGGCGGCGGCGGCCGCATCTGGATGGAGACGCCGAAAGAGGAGCGCTTCTCCGACGTGCGCCTGGAACAGGCGGCGCAGATCGGCGCCCAGGTCCTGGTCACCTCCTGTCCCTACTGCATCACCAATTTCGAGGACAGTCGCTTGGGTCGGGCGGACGGTGGGGCATCCATCGAGGTCCGCGACATGACCGAAATCATCCGCGAAGCACTCTAGGCGAGGACACCAAAGTGGAATTCGGACTCCTGCAGCAACAAATGGACACGCAGCGCGTCTTGCGCAGCGCGGACGACAATATGGGCGACATCATGGTCGTCGGCGGCGGCATCAGCGGCATCCAGGCGGCGCTCGACCTGTCCTCGGCCGGCTACAAGGTCTATCTGGTGGAGAAGTCGCCGACCATCGGCGGCAAGATGTCGCAACTGGACAAGACCTTTCCCACCAACGACTGCTCGATGTGCATCGAGTCGCCGAAGTTCATCGAAACCGATCGCCAGCCGAACATCGAGCTGATGACCTACTGCGACATCGATTCGGTCGAGGGCGAACCGGGCAATTTCACGGTCACGGTGCTGAAGAAGCCGCGCTACGTGATCGAGGACAGCTGCACCGGCTGCACCGTCTGCGTCGAGTACTGCCCGGTCAAGGTTCCCGATCCGTTCAACCAGGACCTGTCGCTGAACAAGGCGATCCACATCTATTTCTCCCAGGCGGTGCCGCTGGTCACCTACATCGACGACAGCTGCCTGTTCCTCCAAGACAAGACCTGCAACATCTGCCAGACGGTGTGCGAGAAGAACGCCATCGATTTCGGCCAGCAGGCGGAGAAGGTCAAGATCAAGGTCGGCGCTGTCATCCTCACCGCCGGCTACGAGACCTTCGATCCGCTGCCGCGCAACGACTACGGCTACGGCCTGTTCAAGAACGTCGTCACCAGCATGGACTTCGAGCGCCTCCTCTGCTCGACCGGGCCGCACGAGGGGCAGATCCTGCGTCCCTCGGACAAGAAGCATCCGCACAAGATCGCCTGGATCCACTGCGTCGGCAGCCGCCAGGTGACCCCGGGCGGCAACAGCTATTGCTCGGCGGTGTGCTGTTCCTACACCCAGAAGCAGGTGATCCTGGCCAAGGACCACCTGCCCGACATGACGGCCAAGATCTTCCACAACGACATCCGCTCCTACGGCAAGGACTTCGAGCGCTTCTACCAGCGGGCGCAGAAGCTGCCCGACGTGCATTTCATCCGCAGCTACGTTTCGGTCGGCTCCGAGGACCCGGTCACCGGTGACGTCTCGATCCGCTACACGACGCCCGATGGGGTGGTCGAGGAATTCTTCGAACTGGTGGTGCTGTCGGTGGGCCTGGCGCCGCCGAAGGACGCGCCCAGACTGTCCAAGGTCTTCGGCATCGAGTTGAACCATCACGGCTTCTGCAAGGTCGATCCGTTCAACCCGTTGCAGACCAGCCGCCCCGGCATCTACACCAGCGGCGCCTTCCAGGGCCCGATGGACATTCCCGAGGCGGTGATGGGCGCCAGCGGCGCCGGTGCCCAGGCCTCGTTCATGCTCAAATCGCGCCGCGGCCAGCTGTCCGAAGAGCGGGTGTACCCCGAGGAGAAGGACACCTCGGAAGAAGAGCCCAAGATCGGCGTCTTCGTTTGCCGTTGCGGCGCCAACATCGGTCGCGTGGTGGATGTGCCGGGCATCGCCGAATACGCGGCGGGCCTGCCCAACGTGGTGCACGTCGAGGAGAGCCTGTTCGCCTGCGCCACCAACACCGCCAAGGCCATCTCCGACACCATCCGCGACAAGGGACTGAACCGCGTCGTGGTCGCCGCCTGTACGCCGCGCACCCACGAGCCGCTGTTCCGCGACACCCTGCGCGAGGCCGGTGTCAACCAGTACTTCTTCGACATGGCCAACATCCGCGAGCACTGCACCTGGGTGCACTCCAAGGAGCAGGAAGCGGCGACGCAGAAGGCCAAGGACATCATCCGCATGTCGGTGGCGCGCACCGGCAAGCTGGAGCCGCTGGACGAGTTCCTGCTGCCGGTCGACAAGACCGCGCTGGTGGTCGGCGGCGGTGTCGCCGGCATGACCAGCGCCCACACCCTGGCCGAGCAGGGCTTCGAAACCTATCTGGTGGAGAGGGCCTCCGACCTCGGCGGCATGGCCAACAAGCTTCACTACACGCTCGAGGGCATGGACATCCAGAGCTTCGTCAAGGAGCTGAAGAAGAAGGTGTACCGCCATCCGCGGATCCACGCCATCACCGATGCCAGCGTCACCGACGTCGACGGCTATGTCGGCAACTTCACCACTACCGTCAAGTCCAAGGGCCGGGTGCGCACCATCAAGCACGGCGCGGCCATCATCGCCACCGGCGCCAGCGAGTACAAGCCGACCGAATACATGTACGGCCAGAACGACAAGGTGATGACCCTGGTGGAGATGGAGGGCAAGCTCGCCAAGCAGGACCAGCAGCTGCTGGCCGCCGAGAGCGTGGTGATGATCCAGTGCGTCGGTTGCCGCAACGACGATCGCAACTACTGCGCCCGCGTCTGCTGCAGCGGCGCCATGAAGAACGCGCTGAAGATGAAGGCGCTGAAGCCGGAAGTGGACATCTACGTGCTCTTCCGCGACATCAGGACCTACGGTTTCCGCGAAGACTACTACCTCGAGGCGTCACGCAAGGACGTCAAGTTCATCCGCTACGAGCCGCAGGAGCCGCCGCAGCTCGAAGCCCTCGCCGAGGGTGGCAAGAGCTTCGTTCGGGTGACGGCGCTCGATCCGATCCTGGGCAAGAAGCTGGCGCTCGATGCCGACGCCATCATCCTCGCCGCGGCGGTGATTCCCTCCGCCGGGTCCGGCGAGCTGGCGCGCATGTTCAAGGTGCCGCTGGGTCCCGACGGCTTCTTCCAGGAAGCGCACGCCAAGCTGCGGCCGGTCGACTTCGCCGCCGAGGGGGTGTTCCTCTGCGGCACGGCGCAGTATCCGAAACACCTGTCGGAGACCATCACCCAGGCCTACGGCGCCGCCGGCCGGGCGCTGACCCTGCTTTCGCGCGACACGGTGGTGGCCTCGGGCGCGGTCTGCGCGGTGGCGGCGCGCGACTGCGTCACCTGCGGTGCTTGCATCTCGGTGTGCACCTACGGTGCCATCGACTTCGTCGACACCCCGCGCGGTAAGAAGGCGCAGGTGAACGCGGTGCTGTGCAAGGGCGACGGGCTGTGCGTCTCCAAGTGTCCGACGTCGGCCATCAGCCTCTCCCACTATACGGACACCGAGGTCTTCAACCAGATCGACGCCGCGCTGGAATTGATCTGAGCCGAACCGACAACGCAAACCGCAACGCAACCGATAAGGCATAGAGCATGGCTCCTCCATCCGATTTCAAACCCATCATCGTCGGTTTCCTATGCAATTGGTGCTGCTACGGCGGCGCCGACTTGGCCGGCGTCTCGCGCTTCCAGTATCCGCCCTATCTGCGCGTGATCCGCCTGATGTGCTCGGGCCGGGTCGACCTCGAGTTCATCTTTCGCGCCTTCGCCAAGAAGGCCGACGGGGTGTTCATCGGCGGTTGCCACCTCGGCGACTGCCACTACAACCCCGAGGGCAACTACGACGCCCTGGGCAACAGCTACGTCGCCAAGCGCATCCTCGAAAACATCGGGGTGAATCCCGATCGGCTGCGCCTGGAGTGGGTCTCGGCGGGCGAGGGCATCCGCTTCGCGGAAGTCATGACCGAGTTCGGCGCGAAGATCAAGGCCCTGGGCCCGTTCGGTTCGAGCGAGGGTCGCGAGGTCGCCGAACTGCAGGACGGCCTACAGGCAGCGACCGAACTGGTGCCCTACTTCAAGCTGGTCGAGCGCGAGCGCTTCCGCGTGCCCAAGCGCACGGAAGCCGGCTACCAGGAGTTCTTTTCGCGGCCGGACTACGAGCCGTTGTTCAAGGAGCTGATAGTAGACAAGCTCTCCATGGGCCGCATCATGGGCGCGCTGAGAGCCGGGCTGGCATCGCCCGAGGCGATTGCGCAGAAGCTGCGCTTCGATCCCGCCGAGGTCGCACGTCACCTGCAATTGTTGTCGCAGCAAGGCATGGTCCGCTTGAACAGCGGCCAGGTCGAGCTGGCGATGGCCGCCTGAACCGAAGACAAGGACGAACTCCATGTGTGAGAAGAAGATCGACGAAATTATCGAGAAGTATCGCGGCCAGCCCAGCTCGCTGATCCACGCCCTGGTCGAGATCCAGCACGAGAACCACTGGTTGCCCAGGGAGGTGATGCACAGAATCGCCGAGGCGTTGCAAGTCCCCTTCGCCCAGGTGATGCAGATCGCCAGCTTCTACAAGACCTTCAGCCTGACCCCGAAGGGGCGTCACGAGGTGCACGTGTGCACCGGCATGACCTGCCACCTGCGCGGAGCGGCCAAGCTGCTGGACAAGGTCGAGCAGATCACCGGCATCAA
>JAHFRE010000026.1 GCA_023258955.1 Sterolibacterium sp. | reverse complement strand
GGGGCAGTCGCGTAATATGAGCACCGACTTTCCCACCGCGTCGGTCGGTTCGTCGCAAGCGCCGACCGCCGCCGTGGAAAAGTCTCAGAGCGCCTCACACACGAAAATCCTGACACTTCCAACGCTATGCCCTGAAGGTGCTTTTCTGTGATGCCGCCTCTATCCGTATTGCAGCGACTGAACGATTGCCGACGCGGCACCGGCATTTCCGTGGCCGACGCAGGTAAGTGCTGATCAATAGCACGGGTCTACACGGGACAGCCCTCATTGACCGACATTCATCTGACAACGTTATTCCGCTCATGCGCTTGAAATTCCTATCCTGCTGTGAAATAGTTACACTCGCGTCATAATGGCCTTACGCTTCAGACTTGAATCTGCCGCTCGATATTGGGGTAACTGTTCATGGGGAACAAGCTCGAGAAGATAAGGGAACTGAACCAGCACGCCTGGAATCTGCGCAAGAACGACCGCCAAGGCGCGCTCGAGTTGGCGCTACAAGCCCAAAACCTGCTCTCCGACTGCCCCAAAGCCCAGCCCGTCGATGAATTTGACTGCCTGAAAACTCTGACTTATTGCTTCGATAGACTGGGCAAGTCCGCGGACGCCATCCCCATCGGGCTAAAAGCCAATCTCTTGGCTGAACAAATCGGCGATAACTTTCTGATCAGCACGATCCAAGGTCTCTTGGGGCGGATCTACTGGCATATCGATGACTTTCCGACCTCAATGGATTATTACCTCAGCGCCCTGAAGTTGGTTCAATCAAAAAAACACCCTGAACTTGAGCTCTCCCTGATCAATGGACTGGGATTGGTCCACTATGGACTGGAGAATTATTCCGAATCACTGAGCTATTTCATGTCTTGCCTGGACAACGCGGGGGACGATGATTCGACTCGGGCTGATGCAAACAACAATATCGCTTATGTCCTTCACACTCTCGGTCGCGACCAAGAAGCCCTGGAGTTCGGTATGGATGGGCTCTCCCTGCATAGGCAGCTTGGAATCGTTGGAGGAATAATGGAGACTCTCCACTCTTTGGGTACCATCCATCTTACCCTCGGTAACCATGATCAAGCGATGGCATTTCTGCAGGAAGGCATCGAGATAGCGCGCCAGAGCAACAGCGAGCTCCTTGAGATCTCTTATATCTTGGGAATCAGCCGTGTCCTCCAGGTCAATGGCAAGCTTGACCAAGCGGAAAAAGAGCTGCTTCTGGCACTCCAGATTGGAAGAAAGATCAATTCGATCACAAATATATCCGTGATCCACGAGCGTCTGGCCGAGATCTATAAGGAAGAAGGGAATTTCAAATTAGCCCTGAATCATTTCCAAGCCTACCACGACACATACAAGATCATCTTTAACGACAAGTCTGACCAACGAGTCAAGAACCTCCAAATCCTTCATCAGGTTGAAACAAGCCGTAAACAGGCGGACCTTTACCGCGGGTTGGCCGGAACCGACTTTTTGACCAGTCTCGCTAATCGGCGGGGCTTTCTAGAAATCATGGAAAACGCCTTTCGACGGGTGAAGATCGACAAGAGCCAGCTCGTGATATTGATGCTGGACATCGACCACTTCAAGAATGTAAATGACCTGTATGGTCACAGAGCCGGGGATGATGTCCTATCATCGGTTGCCGCTAGCATTAAGAAGACTCTACGGCCTGGCGATGTGGCCGGGCGTTATGGCGGCGAGGAGTTCATTGTCCTGATGCTTGGCATATCTTCAGATCAAAGTTTCCACATTGCGGAGCGGATACGCCAGACCATAGCTCAACAGGTGATTTGGATAGATCAGGCGCTTGTCCGTGTGACCGTCAGTATTGGCTTGGCATCGATAGAATTTGAGCAAGCGCTCTCCTTGGATCTCTTTATTGATCGTGCGGACCAAGCCTTGTACATGGCAAAACGGCAAGGCAGAAATCGTGTGGTTGCGTGGAAGCAAAATGAGTAGTTAGTCCATGGTCCGCCCTTGCGCTGGCCATCTTCTTGCCTGCCCGGCAACCCAACATTGACGCCACGTGCAGTCTGTCTTGGATATCGAGCGTTGGCAGGCAGGTTGAAACCTCCTGGTCTTGCTTGTTCGTCTTGGTACGGGTCAGGCCCAACGTAAGTCCGTTCGAGCGAGTGGTAGCTGACGCACCCTCTTGCCGATAGCGGCATAGATGGCGTTGCAGACGGCCGGCGCCAAGGGCGGAAATGCCGGCTCGCCAAGACCGGTCACCGGATAGTTGGTCTGCAGGAAATGGATGTCGATCTTCTTTGGGATGTCCGCCATCCCGATCATCGGATAGTCGTGGAAATTGCTTTGGACGATCCGACCTTTCACAATGTCGAGTTCCTGAAACATCAGGGTGCCGAGTGCGTCGATGACCGAGCCTTGCACCTGATTCTCGGCGCCGCTCAAATTCACGATCTGCGAGCCGACATCAGCGACGACCACCACCCGGTCCACGGTGAGCTTGCCGTCCTTGGAAACGCTCACTTCCGCCACCTGGGCCACGTAGCCGCGATGGCTGAACTGAAAGGCGATGCCCATGCCCCGGCCCTTGGCAAACACCTTCTTGCCCCAGCCGGCCCTTTGCGCAACCTCGGCAAGAACCCGCCGCATTCGGCCCACATCGAAGCTGATGCCGCGCTCCCCTGTTCCCGGCATGATCTCCCTGTCACCGAGGAGTTCCAGTCGGAATTGCAATTGATCGCGACGGGCCGCAGCAGCAAGTTCATCGATGAAGCTTTGAAATACCCAGGCGTACACATTGCTTCCCGGCGCCCGCCAGGGGCCCATGGGGATGCCGCATTCGAGCGGCGTCTGTTCCAGCCGGCAGTTCTTGATCCAGCGTCCAGGAAATTCGTCGCCGTTCAGTGCTGCTCCCGGGCCGAGTTGCAGCTCGGACGCACCGTCGCGCACCACCCTGTTGCCGAAACTGACGAAATGGTTGTGCCAGGCGACCAGTCTCCCCCCGGCATCGAGGCCGCCGCGCAAATGATGAAACCCGCCGGCGCGGTAGTGATCGTGGCGCAGATCGTCCTCTCGTGACCAGGTGAGCTTCACCGGTGCAGCGACGCGCCGGGCGATGGCCGCAGCCTCCACCATGTAATCCGCACTCAGGCGCCGTCCGAAGCCACCACCGCTGCGCAGAATATGGACGATGATCTTGTCCTGGGCCAGGCCCAGCGTTGCCGCCACCAGATGCTGGCCGTACGCCGGATTCTGGGTCGGTGCCCACAGCTCCATGACGCCCTCTTTGAACCAGGCGGTGCAATTCTGCGGCTCGAAACTGGCATGGGAGATGAAAGGGTATTGGTAGAAGGCTTCGATGCGCTGGGCAGCCGCGCTCATGGCGGCGTCGACATCGCCATCGTTGCGCAGCACGCTCGTTCCCGGCTTGCCGCGCAAGGCGCTGGCCTGCGCTACGAATCCATCCCAGCTATGCGATGCGGCGCGGCCTTCGTCCCAGTCGACCCTGAGTTGCCGACGCGCGCTCATCGCCGCCCACGTCGAATCGGCGACGATGGCCACCCCCGGCATCAGGCCGTTCAGGTTCGCCGTGCCCTCGATCACCAACACGTCGCGCACGCCCGGCAGCGCCTTGACCGCTTCCAGGTTCGCCGTGACCACCTTGCCGCCGAATACCGGACATTTTTCGTACGTGGCGTAGAGCATGCCGGGCAAACGGACGTCGATGCCGAACAGGGGCTTGCCTGAAACAACGGCGGCGTTGTCGACGCCGCCGATGCGCTTGCCCAGCAGTTTGTAGTCCTTGGGGTCCTTCAGGACGACGGTCGCCGCCGCCGGTACCAGTACTGCCGCGGCCTCGCCCGCCAATTGCCCATAGCCTAACGTACGTTTCGATTCGCGATGATGGACGGCGCTGTGTGCGGCATAGCATTGGCCGACCGGCACCCCCCAGACTTTTGCCGCCGCTGCGACCAGCATGGTGCGCGCCGTAGCGCCGAGCAGATGGAAGGGCTCGTAGTTGGTCGGTGTCGATCTCGAGCCGCCGGCGCTCTGCGATCCATAGCGGGTATGCAAATCGCCCTGAACGATGACCACATCTCGCCAGTCGACTTCCAACTGCTCCGCGATCACCATGGGCAGCGAGGTCTTGATGCCCTGCCCGATCTCGGGCTGTTTGGAAACCAGCGTCACGACCCCCTCTGGCGAGATGCGGATGAAGGCGTTGGGCTCGAACGCCGTCGCACCCGGTCCGGCTGGTGCATCGACGACCGCTGTCGCAGCGAGCGCAGCGCTGTCCCAATAGCAGCCCAGGATCAGACCGCCTCCCGCGAGGGCGGTGTTGCGCAGAAACTCGCGGCGGCCAGGCTTCTTCGGCTTGCTGATCGGTTTCATTTCCGCCCCTTCGCTGGCGTGGCCAGGGCAACCGCGTGGTGAATTCCCGCCTTGATGCGGGTGTAGGTGCCGCAGCGACAGAGGTTGCCTGCCATCGCCGCTTCGATTTCCTCGTCGCTGGGGTTGGGGTTTTCTTTGAGCAAGGCCGCTGCCGTCATGATCTGACCGGACTGGCAGTAGCCGCATTGCGGGACGTCCAGTTCCTGCCAGGCCTGCTGCAGAGGATGCGACGTCTTGGCGTCAAGTCCCTCGATGGTCGTCACCCGCTTGCGGCCGACGGTTGAGACCGGTGTCGTGCAGGAGCGCGCAGGCACACCGTCGAGATGCACGGTGCACGAGCCGCACTGGCCGACGCCGCAGGCGAACTTGGTGCCAACGAGGTCGAGCGTGTCGCGCAGCACCCAAAGCAAGGGCGTGTCCGGCGCGACATCCACGGTCCGCGATGCTCCATTGATGTCCAAGGTGTATTTTGTCATCGTCGCTGTGACCTCAATGATGATGGTTGGTGACTATTTTGAATCGCCGACGCTTCGATTGCCCTGGAACACCTCCCTGGCCACCGCGACCGCCGAAACGGCATTCGGCCAGCCGGTGTAGAAAGCCAAGTGGGTGATGGTCTCGATCAACTCCTCCTGCGTCACGCCGTTCTGGCGTGCCAAGGCCAGGTGAGAACGCAGCTGCTCGGTGCGATTGAGCGCGATCAGCGCGCTCACGGTCGCCAGGCTTCGGTCGCGCCTGGAAAGCTCGGGGCGCGCCCACACGTCGTTGTAGAGCACCTTGTCGGTGAGCTCCGCCAGCTTCGGCGCAATATCGCCCATCAACTGTTGCGCACGCGTGCTCGGCATCGCTGCAACCGGCTCAGCCTTCTGTGCGCCGGCGCCGCCGTATTGCGCAGCGCTGACCTGTTCAAACCACTCCGCTGTCTTGCCGTCCACGTGTTCTTGGACGGCAATATGCGTCATGGCGCTCTTCTGCGACGCGCCGTGCCAGTGCTTCTGCCCGGGTGGAATCCAAACCACGTCGCCGGGCCCGATCTCCTGGATCGAACCGCCCCAGAATTGCACATAGCCCTTGCCGGCAGTGACGACCAAGTTCTGCCCCACCGGGTGGCTGTGCCACGCCGTACGCGCGCCGGGCTCGAACGTCACCGAGGCCCCCGAGGCGTGCGACGGGGCGTTGGCGCTGAACAACGGCGCGACGCGAACGTTGCCGGTGAATCGTTCGCTCGGCCCTTTGCTGGTGGGGCGCGCTGCTTCTCGCGAGATGGTCGCTGCGAGTGCTGGCGCGCCGGTCGCGGCGGGCGCGTTGCCTTCCGAGGCTGTTTCGGCCCAAGAGCAGGCTGAAAGACCTAACAGGATGAGCGACAAAGCAAGGCTCTTCATTCGGGGTCCTCGATGGCTATCGGCAGCTCGCAAAGCGTGGTCGTGTTGCGCAGATTTGTTGTTTTGAATCTGATGACAATGGGTCGTCGGATCGGGCATGATACCCGTGGCTGCTTCAATTCGCCGTAGCACCTGCCGTTGGCAGCAGCGCAGACTTGGCGGCAGCCTCCAGTCCAAGCTTCACCGCTACGGTCGGTCCCGCGGCTTCCACCTTCTCGGCCGCCAGTATCGCCACGCGTTGCGCTGGCGCGCCTGCCGCCTGCAGCGCCCTGGCTGCAGCTTCGCCCCTTGCCTTGGCCAGGACCAGCAGGCGCTCATCGCCCACCACCACCTTGTTGCGCAGGCGATCGAACAGCATGGCGTAGAAGTCGGCGCCTTGCATTTGCGTCACCTCCTGCGCATTGATGGTCCTCGTTTCGCGCAACAGCCCCGACAGTCGCGACATGACTCTGGCGCTGGTGCTCTCTTGCAGTTGCCCCGGATTGGCTTGGCGGAAGCCTTCCTTCAAGGCTGCAAGCTCGGCGCCGCCGAATTGCTCGGAGAAGAGAGCTTCGAGAGCCGCCTGAACCTTTGGCTGTCGCGTCGATAGTGGACCAGGATCGTTGTCGCCTTCGATCTGCTGGCCGCTCTTCTCGGCCACGCTGCGGCGCAACTGCCGATCTTGCAGCGCCACTCGGTCTGTCTCGGCGTAGACGCCATGCAGCGCAAGGGACAGCCCGGGCCGCTTGTTGAGAACGCTGGCGAGCCGGACCAGCTTTTCGCGCTCCGGCGGCATCAGCCGCGCCTCACCCACCTCGAAGGCGATGCTTTCCGATTTCTCGCCGCCACCCAACAGCGCTCCCAGTGCCCGGAAAGGCGCAGTGACGATCTTGGTAAGCACATTGACGATCGCCTTCCAGACAATCCCGCCATAGCTGAATTGGGGATCGTCCAGACTGCCGGAGACGGGCAGGCCGAGCTCGATGCGGCCATCGGCATCCTGCAAGATGGCGATGGCGAGATCCAGCGGCAGGCTTCTGGCATCCGGACTATCCACCCGATCACCCAGGGTCAACTTGTCCATGACCACCTTGTTCTCGCCCTGCAACTGGCGCTGGTGTATGTTGTATTGCAAGTCCAGGGAAAGCTTGCCCGAATCGATCTTGCGGCCGGCGAACGTTCCCGAGTACGGCGTCAGTCGCGTCATCTCGATGTTTCGAAACACCACCTGCAGGTCCATGAAGTCGGTGGGATTGAAGAGGTCGATCTGGCCGACGGCCCGAGCCACGCCATAGTCGTCCACCTGGCCGTCCAACTCGACCTGGCCGGGGGCGCCTGGCTGCGAGGAAAGTCCGGTGACGACGCCCTGGAGATGATGAATCCGGGTGGCGAAGGGCAAGGCGAGAGAATAGTCGGCAAAGTCCAGCTCACCACGGCTAAACCGCAGCCGGTCAATGTTGACATGGAAAGCGGGTGTCGCCGCGTCCGCCCTGGGCGTGGCTGGCGGCTTTTCGACCTGTCCGGGCACGGCGTCGGTCGGGCTGAGGATGCGGGCGATGCTGAGCGACTTGTCCTTGGCGATGATCAGTTGGGTGTCGAGCCCATCGACGCCAAGTTCGCCGATATCCAGCTTTGTCGGTGTCACGTCGAAGGCGCGACTGGCGAGGGACTTCCAGGCCAGAATGAGCTCCTCGGTTCCGGCCTCGGTGAGGCGCAGGTCGCGCAAGGCGAAGCTGCCGCGATAGCCGGCTCCCTTCGCGCCGTAGCTGGCACGGCCTTCGCTGGACAAACTCCCCGCTGCCAGTTTCAGCCTGGCGACAGCGGACAAATAGGGCTGAGCCGGTTTGAGGCTGAGCTCGGTGACCTTTATGCTAGCCTCGGCGCTTGGACCGGCGGGAACCACTTTTCCTTCCGATTCGAACCTGCCTCCATCGCGAAACTTGAACGAGACGCGCAGCGGTATGGCCGCCTTGCGGTCTTCGCTGATACCCTGCAGGCTCAGCGCGATATCCTCCAAGCCAAGATCAGCAGCGGGCCTGATCGCCTCGTCGCGAAAGGCTGCGCTGAAACCGGCCAGGTCCAGTTTTGCCACGCGGTAACGCCAGCTGGCTTCCCCTGCGGTAGCAGCGATCTTCCCCCTAGGTGCAACCTTGGCCGGCGCCGCCGGCAACACCGCCTGCAAGGCATCCACGATGTCGATGCGGCCACTGGCACCGCGCGTGGCTCGGACGCTTCCACCGTTGAGCGCCACGCGTCCCAGCGTCGCTTGCCGCGCGGCAAGATCGACGCGGCTGTCTTCCACGACGAGACTGGGCAGTTCCAGCAGTTTCGCCGCGCTGCCCTTGGCCATTTGTGCTTCGAAGCTGCTGCCGGTGATGCTCAGCGCGGCGAGCGCGAAGATGTTCTTGGCCAGGTCGAAGCGGCCATCCTTGGCCTCGATGGCGTCGATCACCACGGCGGATCCCGGGCGCTGAGCGTATTGCAACCTGACGCCTTTGAGCTGTGCCGCGATGTGTTCCAGATTCATCGCCAGTCGCCCCCCGGCGTAGCCGAGCCGGTAGTCTGTCGATATGCCTGCAAGCCCCGTGGTCGGAGTGATCGGCAGGCCTTGCGGCAAATACGGCAGCAAGCGACTGAGGTCCACATCGGTGAGGCTGAGGCTGCCTTGGAGCGTCAGCGGTTCGAGGTTAATCGCGCCTTGCCAGGCCAAATGGGCACCGCTGGTGGTCCGAGCGGAGAGCTTGTACTGCCCCTTTTCGTTGAGCAGGGTAGACAGGTCCGTAAGCTCCAGATGCAGCGGATCGACCCGGGCGACAAAGGTGGGGGTGATCCGTTTGTCAGCAAAGTCCAGCGTAGCGTCGGTCAACACCAAACGATGAATATCGAGACGGGGCGGCGGCGAGTCCGGCTTCTCGTCCTTGCGTCTCAGCGCATCGATCAGCGCCGACCAGTTGAGGCGGCCGTTTGGCAGGAGCACAACCGTGGCTTCGAGCCCATCGAGTCGGATGCCGTCAAAAACGAAGGTGCCACGGAAGATGCTGGCCGCAGACAGATCCACCAGCAGCTCGCGAAAGGCCAACAGCGGCTCGCCCCCGGGTTGCACCAGGTGCAGGTTCGCAAGGCGCAAGCTGAGCTCGAAGGGATTGAACTGCGGCCGGTCCATGGTAAGACGGTGGCCGGTCTTCTCGGCGAAGAATTTTTCCGCCTGCGCCTGGAGCACTGGCGGCAGGATCAGCCAGCCCAACAGCAAGTAGGCGGCAACGAGGCCGGCAACGACAAGCGCTGAGCGCTTTAATGAAGGCAGTCGCCGTGCCATGCTAGCCCTTGGCTTGTTCCAACCACTTCAACAAGGTTGCAAACAACGCGTCAGGGCTAAATGGCTTGACGATGACATCGTTCATGCCCGCCTCGAAGCAGCGCCTCTTGTCCTCGACAAAGGCATTGGCAGTCATGGCAAGAATCGGTGTTTGCCGGTGGCCCAATAATTCGCGAATCTGTCGTGTTGCGTCCAGACCATTCAAGGTCGGCATCTGCATGTCCATGAGAATGACGGCATAACCACGATCCCGCGCCATGGCGACGGCGACCTTGCCATCCTCTGCCGTATCGACGACCAAGCCAACGTCTTCAAGCAGCGTCAGGGCTACTTCCCGATTTACAGAATCGTCGTCGGCGATCAGAATCTGCGAGCCGCGAAAGCGCTCTCGGACATTTGTTTCTGCCTCGGCTGTCCCCCCGCACGTCGAGCTATGGCTCGGCTTGTCCTTCTTCATCAACCGCGCAGTAAACCAGAAGGTGCTGCCGACCCCGGGCATACTCTCGACACCGGCGTGCCCGCCCATCAACTCGGCCAAGCGACGTGTGATGGCCAGGCCAAGACCAGTACCGCCGTACCGGCGGCTGGTCGAATTATCGACCTGCTCAAAGGCACCATAGAGGCGGGCTAACGCCGCGGAGGGAATGCCAATACCGGTATCCTGCACTTCAAAACGAACCAGTACCGATTCGGCAGTCTCTTCCTGTTTGACTATGCATATCCTTACGCTTCCCATGTCGGTGAACTTCACGGCGTTCGTGGCGTAGTTGAGCAGAGCCTGGGTTATACGCATTGGATCGCCATGCAAATTCGCGGGCAACGCCTCTATCTTCCTCAGCAGACTGATACCCTTGGCCTGGGCACGTTCCGCCAGGATAGAGCAAACGTTGATCGCAATACTGTCGATGGCAAGCGGCACTTCCTCCAAGACGAGTTTTCCGGACTCGATCTTCGAGATGTCCAATACGTCATCGATGACAGCGAGCAGATGCCTGGCCGCCGCGTCTATCTTGTCCAGTTTCTCCCCTTGTTGCGGGGTGACGCCGCCGCGACGCAAGAGGTTTGCCATGCCGATGATGCCGTTCATCGGTGTGCGGATCTCATGACTCATATTGGCGAGGAATGAGCTCTTGGCCTTGCTCGCCGCTTCAGCCTCCAGACGCGCCGACACCAGCTTTGCCTGGGTCTGCTGCAGATCCCTGATCACCCGTCGCAGCGCAAGATGCGTACGCACTCGTGCCCGGACCACGGTACCTATGATGGGTTTGGTAATGTAATCGACCGCCCCGAGCTTGAGTCCCTCGGCTTCGTTGGTCGGATCGTCTTGAATGGTGACGAAGATCACCGGAATATCTCGCGTGCGCGCGTTTTGCTTGAACCGCCGACAAACCTCGTAACCGTCCATCTCCGGCATCAAGATGTCGAGCAGCACCAGGTCGGGCGGTGTCGGCCCCTCGATCAGCTCAAGGGCCTTGGCGCCGGATGTGGCCACCGTGACATTGAATTCGCCCTTCAGCACCTCCAGCAACTGATGGATGCTTTCCGGCAAGTCATCGACCACCAGCAGCGTCGGCCGTTGCTCTGGATCGAAGATTTCGTCGGTGGCGAACGCTGCAAGATCGTTCCGCCGACCGATCAACTCCAGTTGGGTACGCACGCGCAGGCGCAGCAGATCGGGATTGATTGGCTTGGCGACAAAGTCGGCAACGCCTAGCTCGATGCCCAGCGCTTCGTGCGCCACGTCTGCCAATCCGGAAACGAAAATGACCGGGATCGCGGCGGTGGCGGAATTTGATTTCAGGTTGGACAGCACCGCGTATCCATCCATTCCGGGCATGGTGATGTCGAGCAGAATCAGGTCGGGCGACGGCTGGCTTTGAGCCAGTTCGAGGGCTCTCTCGCCGCTGGTGGCAGCGGCAATGGCATATGCCTCGCTCAGGATGTTGATCAGCGTGTGCAGATTCTCATGCACATCATCGACGATGAGGATGCGGGGCCGACCGTTGGTTATTGTCTTCATGGCCGCCTCCTTTGTGTTACCTCACCAAGTACAAGTGACGTTCTCTGCGACGTCCTGACTGGTGGCTTGGTCCAGGCTGCCCGATTGAGTATAGCCTGACCGTGCACAGCCCAATGTGACATTTTGCCGGATTTCTCGCGGGCAATGGGGTCCTATGGCGTTCGCGGCGCCAACGAATGGCTACGCTGTTCAGACCTTGCCTATCAGCGCTTCGAACTCGGCCAGGGGCATGGGACGGGCAAAGAAATATCCCTGGTAGGCGCGGCAACCCTGGCGTGCGAGAAAATCTCTTTGCAACTCCATTTCAACTCCCTCGGCGATAACGGTCAGCCCCAGACTTTCTGCCAGGGCGATAACCATTTGCGAAATAGCCGCATCGTTCGGGTCGGTAAGAATATCCCGGACAAAGCCCTGATCAATCTTCAGTTGATCTAGAGGCAACCGCTTGAGATAGGAGAGTGAGGAATAGCCTGTGCCAAAATCGTCAAGCGCGAAGCCGACCCCCTGCGCCTTCAATAGCGACATCTTGGCGATGGTGGCTTCCACATTGGCTACCAATAGGCTCTCCGTAAGTTCCAGCTTGAGCCGTCTCGGGTTGGCACCGGTGCGTTCGAGTATCGCCAATACCTGCTTGACGAAGTCGGCGTGGTGCAATTGGTTAGCGCTGACGTTGACCGCAAGCGTCAGAGCGTCGGTCAGTGGGTCGTTGGCCCACTTCGCGAGTTGGGTGCACGCCGTCTCTAGCACCCAGTGACCGAGCGGAAGGATCAGACCTGTCTCCTCGGCCAATGCGATGAAGTCGAGGGGCGAGACCAATCCGCGACGGGGGTGTTGCCAGCGCACCAGGGCTTCGGCCCCCGTCACGCGACCGCTATCGGTCACCTGTGCCTGGTAGTAAAGTATGAACTGTTGTTGCGCCACTGCACTACGCAGGTCGTGTTCAAGCGCCGCGCGGTTGGTGACGCGGGCCTGCATTTCCGGATCGAAAAAGCGCAGGGTATCGCGACCAGCGGTCTTGGACTGGTACATCGCAAGATCCGCCTGCTTCAATAGTTCTTCCTTGGACTTCTGGTGGCCGTTGAACAGGGTTATGCCGATGCTTGGCGTACTGCGGGCCTGCTCGCCGTCGATCAAATAGGGCTGGCTGAGCGTGGCCAGTATCTTCTCGCCGACAGTCTCGGTCTGTGTGGCCGCTTCCTCGGAAGCCTTGCTCAGATCTTCCAGCAATACCACGAATTCGTCGCCACCCAGGCGCGCCACCGTGTCGCCCTCGCGCACGCATGCGGCCAACCTGCGCGCAACCTGCTGTAGCAGCAGGTCGCCCTTTTCATGGCCTAGGGTATCGTTGACCGTTTTGAAATTATCGAGATCGATGAACATCAGCGCGCCTGGGCGGTTGTTGCGGGCGCTGGCGGCCAGCGCCTGGTCCAGGCGATCGTGGAGAATATCGCGGTTGGGAAGGCCGGTGAGCGGATCGCGATGCGCCAGGATGCGGTACTTCTCTTCGCTGATTTGAAGCAATGCCGTGCGCTGTGCCACCAGGTCTTCTAGATAGCGACGCAAGCGCGAAAGTTCGAGGTGGGTGCGGATGCGCGCACCTACCTCGTCAATATCGAAGGGCTTGGTAATGTAATCGGCAGCGCCGATAGCGAAACCTTTCACCTTCTCCTGCGTCGCATCGACCACGGTGACGAAGATTACGGGAATATGGTTGCCCGCAGGCGTTGCCTTGAGGCGGCGGCAGACCTCGTAGCCATCCATCTGCGGCATCACGATATCCAACAAGACCAGGTCGGGCGGCGCCGCGCCCTCGACGATCTCGAGCGCCTGCGGTCCGTTGCTGGCGACCATGATGCGATACTTGTCCTTCAGTGCTTCGACCAATTCATGAATATTCGCCGGAACATCGTCGACCACCAGCAACGAGGGCGAATGTGCAGGATCGGTATGCGTCGTGATATCGAACATCACGGGATGCCTGCGGTAGCGCCTCAACTCGAGTTGGATGCGCACCCGTGCCTTGAGCAGGTCGGGGTTTACAGGTTTGGTAATGTAGTCCGCCACACCCATCGCCAGGCCACGCGCCTCGTCCGTCGCCTCGGCCAGCGCGGTGACAAATATCACAGGAATTTCCGCCGTGACTGGATCGATCTTCAGCTCGGCAAGCACGGAGTAGCCATCCATGCCCGGCATTCTGATATCGAGCAAAATCAGGTCTGGCTGCGGTTGGCGTCGCGCCAGCGCCAGCGCCTTTTCGCCGCTGGTGGCAGCGGTGATCGCGTATTCATCGCGCAGGATATTGATCAGAGCATGCAGGTTCTCATGCACGTCATCGACGATCAGGATGCGATCGCGCTTGTCCAACTGCGCTGTTGCAAGTTCGTTCATGCGCTGATCCCGGGAATTAGGGCGCCGAGTTTCTTCAATTGAGCCTGCGTCGCGTCGATATCAAATACGTCGGCGAGCGCCGCGATGGTGGCAACTTCCGCCTCAAGCGGCGTGCCGGTGACAGCGGCGCGCAATTCATCGAGCAAGGCCTCTGCCGCGCCTAGATCGAAGGCAAGGGCATGCGCCAGGCGAGCCAGCAGCGCGTGCAGGGCCTCCGGAGCGAGTGCGGTGGCGACGGGGCGTGGCTTGTGGAGCCTGCTGACAGCGAGGTGGTCTATCTCGCTCAGCACCCGCTGCAATAGCGCGTGCGCCTCGTCCAGCGCCTCGCTGGCCGGCTGCTCTTCATGCTTGAGCGTGGCATCGATCGCGGCGAGCTGGTCACACAAAGACCGAGCACCGATGTTACCGGCCACACCACGCAACGCGTGGCAATGCTCCTCGGCGCGCTGCGATTCGCCTTTGGCCAAGAGCTGGCGCAAATCGGCGATGGCATCGGCGTAGTGCTCGCGAAAGCGGCGCAGCTGGCGGCGATATGCGTCTGCCTTACCGCCGATTCGGCGGACACCTTCGCGTGCGTCAAGGCTGGTCAACGCCAGCAGATCGGCTGGCAATTCGCTGGCTCTGGCGCTGCTTGCCGTGGCGATGTGGTTGGCTCGGGCACAACGGTCTGGCGGCAGCCGTATCCAATTGGCGAGAACGCCCAGCAGCCGCTCGGGTGCGATGGGCTTGGTGACGTGATCGTTCATCCCCGCTGCCTGGCTCTTCTCGGCATCGTGGGCCATCGCCAGCGCCGTCATGGCGATGATCGGCAGTTTGGCAAGGCGCTCTGCGCCAGGCATCTCCGCCATGGCGCGGATGCGTCGCGCGGCCTCGAGGCCGTCCATCACCGGCATCTGGATGTCCATCAGAACCGCGTCGTAATCGCGGCGGCCCACCTGCTCAACCGCCTCCGCACCGTTGACCGCCTCATCCACCTCGATTCCTTCGCTGTGCAACAGCTCCACGGCAAATTCCCGATTGATGTCGTTGTCCTCGACCAGCAGCAGGCACGCCCCCGCCAGCTGAGCGCTGCCGCTTGGATCGGCCACCGCGCTGCGACGCTGGTGCTCGGTGCCGAAAATGCGCCCGCGTCCGAGAACAGACAGTATCGTGTCGAGCAGCAGCGACGGCGACACCGGTTTGATGAGGAAGCCATCGATGGCAGCTTGCTCGGCCAAACGTAGCACGTCTTCGCGGCCGTAGGCCGTGATCATGATCACCTTCGGCTTGCGCGCGATGGTGGCGTCGCAATGGATCTGCTGCGTTGCGACGTCGCCATTCATGCCAGGCATGCGCCAGTCCATCAGCACCAGATCGTAGGGGTTGGTCGAGGCCGCCTTCAGGGCGGCTAGCGCCGCCGCGCCGTTGGGCGCGGTGCCCACATCCAAGCGGAAGAAGCGCAACATCTCGGCCAGAATCTCCCGCGACACCTCGTTGTCATCCACCACCAATACGCGAATTCCGGCCAGCAGCGGCCCCGCCTGTTCGATCAGTCCCCGCTGGTGAATCAGCGCCTGCTGCGCGATCATTATCTGTGCCGTAAAGCAGATCGTGGTGCCCTTGCCCGGTTGCGAGTCCTCAACCCAAATGCGCCCGCCCATCAGCTCAGCAAGGCTCTTGCTGATCGCCAGCCCGAGCCCGGTCCCGCCGAAGCGGCGAGTAGTGGTTTGATCGGCCTGGGTGAACTTTTCGAACAGTTTTTGCTGAACCTCTGGCGTCATACCGATCCCGGTATCGCGCACGCAAACCTGGATGGTGATGTCGGTTTCGCTGGCAGAGATGCTGCGGAACGCCAGTTCGACTTCACCTTGCTCGGTGAACTTCACGGCGTTGCCGCACAGGTTGAGCAATATCTGTCCCAGTCGCAATGGGTCGCCGATCAGGCGCGAGGGAATCGATGGATCGTAGCGGATCAGAAATTCGACGCCCTTGTGCTCGGCCTGAAAGCCGATTGCGTCGGTCAATTGCTCGAGTACCATGTCCAGGCCGAATTCGACCAGTTCGATATCCAGCTTGCCCGCCTCAATCTTCGAGATATCGAGAATGTCGTTGATGATACCCAACAGCGAATGCGCGGCACCCTGGGCCTTTACCAGATAATTCTGTTGGCTGGCGGTCAAATCGCTCTTGAGAGCCAAATAGAGCATGCCCAATATCGCGTTCATGGGCGTGCGAATTTCGTGGCTCATATTGGCGAGGAATTCCGACTTGGCATGGGTCGCTTCTTCGGCGAGTTCCTTTGCGCTCTGCAGTTCCTGGGTTCGCTCGGCAACGATCGCTTCGAGATTCTGGTTGAGTTGATTGAGATCCCGCAGTGAGTTGAACAGCCGCGTCCTGCTCTCGTTGAACGCGTCGACCAGCTCGCCAAACTCGTCGTGATAGGGATAGTCGATCCTCTCGACCGGTGCGTCGCTGGAACGAAAGCGCCAACCGCTCACGGCGCCGGCAACTTGAGTCACGGCATCGGACAGGCGGTAGCGGATGGTCCACAAGAAGATCAGCCACAGGCCGACGCTGACGACGATCGAATTGACCAACACCACCAGGAAGCTGTACTTCGTTCGATCCCAGACGACGTCATGATTTGAGTACATCCTCAGGTAGCCGATGACTTGCTGTTCGCCGCGCGGCGTGCGATAGCTGAGTGGCAACTCCACCCGCTTGAAGTGCCAGGGAATCAACGCGTCCGCTGTCGCTCCAGGAGCCGGCAATTCGCCGTCGGTCACCAACGCAGCGCCGTCAGCGGCAACGACCTCGATGCCCGTGACGATGGCGTTCTGGCGGACGCCCTGCGCTATCGCGATCAACTGCGGCGTATCCAATTCCCAGACCGCGCCAGTGACGCTCGGTCGAACGGTCCTGCCGAGGGATGCCAGATCGTGATCGATGTCCCGACTGACGCTGAGATATTCGATGGCCAATTGCACACCCGTCATGCTGACCGCGATCAGCAGATACCAGGGAAACATCGTATACAGCAGGCGGCGGGAGATCGTCTGCGCTGCACGCATCACGTGTCCTCTCCATAGATGCACCACATCTTAGCGCCACCACCAGCGCGTGTCAGGTTCCGCGGTGTTTGCCGGAAGGATCGGGTTGGACAGACGGATCACCACGCGCTTTTCAGTCGCCAACAGCCCAATCTCCGCGGCATGATAGCTTTCGAACAATTTGCGAAAAGATCCGTCGGCCAGCGACAACCTGAGCCCACGCTCGATGCGCTGCGCCAGGGCGATATTCTGTTGACCGACCCAGAAGTAGACAGGGTAGGGAAAGTAGATTGCTTTGGTCTGCTCAACCGCCAGCTGCGGGAATTTTTGTCTGCGCGCAGCGAGTTCGCGACCGGCTTCATTCAGACCACGGGTAAAGGCATCGAAGCGCCCGGCGGCCAACATGCCGAAAAGGTTCTCGTAGCTCGACGAAGTCACGACGGCATAGCCATTGGCACGGAGGATGGGCAGGTCTGCCCATTGACTATTGAGTCCGAAGGTGATTTGCCGCCGCAGCTCGTGCTCGTCCATGCGGGCGATTCGAGTCTGGTCTGCAGCGCGAATCACGAATATTCGAAAGCCGACGATGCCGCGCAAGATGTCGATCTTGATTGGCAACATGCGCGCCTCACGCTCAGCATTCGTGCCCAGCGCAATAACGTCTATGGCGCCTGACTGCAGCAATAGCATGCCGCGATTTTGGGTAACTTCGTCGGGGTAGGGCTCAAGCCTAACCGGCGCCTCGGCTGGCTGCGTGTGTGCCAGCGCAAGTTCGAGGAGCTTCCAGCGATATTCGTAGATCGGACCGACCGGGAAATAGCGAATCACGGCTTCGTTCGCCGCCACTGGCCGGACCAAGCTGCTCGTTATGACAAAGAACAGTACGAATATCCGAACAGAACTGATTGGCGCCGCTCCCATGTATCGCCAGAAAGCGTTAGTGTAATTGATGATCGCGCCAAATCCCGTCGCCTGTTCTGCGCAGCTGCTATCACCGCCTTCAGCAAGACGGTCCGATCGCCGATGGCGAGCGCAAGCCGACGCTGGTCAAGCCCTGCCGAATACGGCGTGTCGAGCGCATCCCCGCTATCGCTGCAACGACCTTTGTCTGCTAAGACGGCTGCGGGCCAACGATCAGCGGCGCCACCGTAAACAACCCAGGGGGCAACTTGGTCACGATGAGTGACGATAGCCTCACAGAGTTACCCCGTCAGGCGCTGACATCGACCGGTCCGTGGCGGAACGGAATCCAGTCCTTGTGCTCGGGGCGGTAGTACAGGCCATAGGGGTTCTTAAAGAAGACCTTCGGCGGATTACCGCTTTCCTTCTGCGTCTTCTCGATATCCACCAGGCCGCTCGGCAAAATAACCTTGTCGAAAATTTCCTGATTCGGCACTTCTCGTCCGGCGTTCTTGACATACTCTCGCGCCGCGTCGCTGACCTTCCAAGCTTCCTCGACCATTGCGTAGTAATAGTCAACCTTCGTTGTGTCTTCTGCCATGGCAATGCCCTCTTGCTGGAATCGATGGAGCCATATTCTACCCCCTCGACAAGGTGTGACATATCTTACACATTGGCAGCGTGATGCCCTGCAGGAGTGAACAAATTCACCGACATTTCAGTTGCTGGATCGCACTATGGCATCGGTCTGAATAGCAACGATCTCGGGAGTGCAACGATGACATTTGCTCTAATCTGCCGCACTTTGGCCACCTCTGCAGCGATACTCAGTATTGCTGCTGGTACGTTCTTGGTGACTGATCGGGCGATTGCTCAAGCTGACACGGGCAACCAGAAGTCATTGGCAACGCTGGAACAGAAGTCCCAAGCCGGGGACCCTGTAGCCCAGTTCAGTTTGAGCGTCAAGGCTGCCCTGAATTCTCGTCCCTAAGGTGCAGCCATGTCCCACATGCATTGCCCGAAATGTCTTGCGCCGCTCACCGTGGTAGAGCGCAGCGACGAGCCCTGCCTCTGCAGCCTGTGCAAAGTCGTGTGGAGCAGAATGTTCAAGGAGCAGATCAGGAAGATCAAGGAGCAGGTTTGCCGAACTAGCAGGCCGGGTAACGTTCAGCCACTGCGAATTGTTTCCTAACCTTGGCCATCGAGCTTGGGCCTGCCAAGCGCCAGACTCGGTGTCCCGCAGATCGATCGCCACCTCGACTTCCTTGTCGGGCGCGACGTCGTAGTCCATCGGATTGAACGCTTCGTAGCAATCCGGCGGTAGCCGACGCTGATCGGAACGACGGCCATGGCCTTGGCGCCAGCGGCAGACAGATTCACCATCGCCTGGTTGGCCACGTCCAGATGCTGCGCCGGACATCGCTTCAGCCGAACGCGGACGGCGTCCGACTTGCGTCGGCTGCCGCTACGAATTCGGCGGCAGCGTAAACCTCACTGCACCGGCGGTTGACAATCAGTGCTCGTTCGATCACTATTGTAGTGTTCGTTCGTTCACCGTCAAGCCGAGCATGCCAAAACCAGATACCGACACCCAACACTTGGACCATCCGCTGATCCGAGCCAAAGGGATGCTCGAAATCTTCGGTGTGGTCACCGGCTTCATTCGCCGCTTTGCGTCTTGACACCATGAACTGCCGACGCGGGCCAAGCCAAGCACCTCGGCCGGGTGGCGCTTTCCCGTTATTCCCAGAGAGCATCCTGCCTCAGGCAGGTTGGCCGCTGTTGGCATGCCCTGTCCCCGCCGGATTGCCAGCCCCCGCTGCGGATTTCATCGAAGGCCGTTTGAGCTTGGATGATCATCTCATCGAGCATAGCGAAGCAAGCTTCTTCGCTCGGGTGGCAGGCAACTCGATGACGGGTTTCGGCATCCGCGACGGCGACCTGCTCGTGGTAGACCGCGCGGTGGAAGCTGCAGATCTGAGCATCATCATCGCCGTCGTGGACGGCACGTTCACCGTCAAGCAGCTTTGTCGGTTGCCCGATGGGGTTCTCCTGCGCGCCAGCGGCGAAGATCATGGCGATATCCTCGTCGGACCGGATGAAACGCTGACCATCTGGGGGGTGGTCCGGTATGCCATTCACCGGTTATGACGGGCGCCGGGCGACGCTGGCGCGGCGTCACTGATCAGCCATTATTGTCGCCAGATCATCAACCTGGGCAGGGAACCTCAAGTTGTGCGCCAAATCTTCCGTAATTGACTTAGGCAAGCGCCGGACCATGTTTGCCGAGCGGGCATCGAGCTTGGGCAGTCCGCGGGTTGAATCGTGGATGGCTTGAAAGGATCGGATCATGGCTTACGATTCTGTGCAGCCAACTCGCAGCAACCAGGCAGTCCATCCTGGACAGGATGCCCACGACGATCGCAAACCAGACGCCCGGGAACAGCGAAAGTCACAACGCGCCACGAAGGATCGCCACGACCCGCCTGAACCGCAGCCCGTCCTCAACGATCTGGGGCAGGTGACGGGCTTGGCGATCAACATCACAGCCTAACAATTGAGCGACCCGTCACAGCCGCGCTGCACCAATGGCAATCGAGCTTAGGCCTGCCATACGCCGAATCCGGCTTCCCGCAGATCGATCGCCACCTCGACTTCTTTGTCGCGCGCGGCATCGTAGTCCATCGGATTGAACGCTTCGTAGAGGTCAGGCATTAGCCGCAAGCCGTATCGCTGCGCGTAGCGATTGGCCTGGATGCCGGCCTTGTGCTTGTCGAACCGCACATCGGGGTCCACTCCCGTCATGCCGACGTAGACGCAGGGCTTGCCGCTGAGGTAGCCCGGATTTGCCTTCAGGAATCGCTTTTCGAGAAGCACGTCCTTCGATAGTTCGATCACATAGACGTGGTAACGCTTTCGGCGTCCCATAGAAAACATCCCATCCGACGACGATCACTACGATCCTGCGCAGGTGGGCGTCGCGGCGGTGTCCCCACGGATAGTGGTCCTGCCAGGCATCCAGCAACAGCTCGCCGCCACCGCTGGGCTACGCGCCCCAACTGCCCTGGCCCTTATTGCGCGAGCTCACCTAGCCGGGCCAAGGCTTCCCTCTTTCCCATGCCCCGTGCCGCAACAATGGCCGTCATTTGCGATTGTCGAGGAGACGATTTTTCGGTTTCCCAGTTGTAGATGGTCTGGGCCGAGACTGCAACGAGGGCACCCATCTGGGCAGCTGACAAGCCGAGCTTCCTGCGCAGGGAGCCAAAGCCCTTTGCCGAAAAACGGACGCGACCCGTGTCATCGGACGCGGGTGGCGCGGCAGATTTCTTGCCGGCGTTCTTCTCAAAACGAGCAAGCTGCTGCTCCAGTGCCAACACCCGTCGCTTCAACGCGGCGATATCAGACCGATGCTGCGTCGACGCCTTCTTCAGCTTCTCTGTTTCGTTGCGCAGTTCTTTGCGCGCAACCCGGGCAATCTCATCTTTTAGCAGCAACGCAATATTGGGCAATCTGGGTCTTCCTGTCTAACGTGAAAAGACTCTACTATACACAAGCTCTCCATTTTGCAAATATGCCATGCCTACATCGATGGCCGTGCCAGGCTCGAAGCAGTCCACCTTGTGCTGCAGACAGCGATGGGCTGCTTGGTCTGGGATAGATTGCGCGGCCATCCCTGCCTTGGAGCGGCTACCGAACTGGTCGGTTGCCCGTCGCGGCCATCCAGGCATCGTAGCCGCCTTGCAGCGGACGCACGGAGACATAGCCGGCATTGAGCAAATGCCGGGCCGCCTGGACCGCACCCGCATCCTCGGGACAGGCGCATAGCGTGACGATGGGTTGCGACTTCGGCCAATCGCCGACAGCCTCGTGCAGCAGATCATGCTCAGCGACCTTGGTGCCGGGAATCGGCCCGGTCTGCGCAATCATCGTGGCCCCACGTAGGTCGAGCACCAAGGGCGGATGTTCGGCCCGCATAGCCGCAAGCAGTTCTCCAGGGGTGATGTGCGGAACGGCGCAGAACTTCCTGAACCGATACTTCTGCCAGAGCCGCCATCCCAGCCAACTGCCAAAGAGGGCCAACGCAAGCAACACGGCATTGCCGGCATACTGTTCCAGAATGACAATGGTGGCTTGCAGCGTATCCTTCAGCATCCAGCCTGCTCCCAGCGCGAGTCCGGCCCACAAACCGGCACCCGCCCCCGCCGCGAGGAGAAACCCCGGCTGGCTCATGCGCAGCGCGCCGGCAATGGGCGGCGCCACCGTCGAAAATCCCGGGATGAACTTCGCCACGATGAGTGACGATACGCCCCAACGAATGAAGCGCCTCTCGGTCTGGCTGACGCAGGAGGCCGGGTTGATGGAGAGTTTGCACAAGCCCGACAGTACCCGGTAGCCGAACAGCTTCCCCGACCAATACCACAGCCAGTCCGCGATCACCGAGGCCACAATCGCAGCGGCCAAGGTCTTGCCAAATCCACCCGGGGTCACCATCACGCTGCCGGCCAGCAGCAGGGTCGGTACCGCGGGCACCGGCAAACCCATCTGCTGCAGAAGCACATTCACGAACACCACCGTGACGGCATCCTGCCGCAAGGTCTGGCTGATCTGATCAATCTCCACCGTATCACTCCAGAGATTCGTCAGCCACCCAGTGCAACAAGTGGGTTAGGACAACATTATTCGCGGAAGCCCGTCAACACGGGCGGCGGACGGACGGCCGCACCCCGACGAGGCTCGCCCGGGTCCGATCTTCAATGCGAGATCGCGGTACTTCGGCGCGCCTGGCGCGCCGAAGCGCTTGCTGCGTCTATTCGGAGGTCGCGGGAGCAGGATCGCCGGCGGGGCGGGACGAGCCGAAGAGTTCCCAGAGATGTTTGCCAGACGACGAGACCGAATAGGAATCGAGGCCAGCCGCAATCCAGCCCCAAGGGCCGACGACGGCGTTGGCGGCGAAGCCGGTCAATCCGTAGACCACGCCTTTGCCGAGGCTGCCTTCGATGATTTGGCCGATGCCGGGTAGAACAGCCACGTCACCGATGAACTTCACACCGTTTACCAGTTGGTCCGCTGCGGAAACGGGAATCGCTGCTGAATTAGCCATGTCTAGCATCTCCATTGCAATCCATCATTATTGTAATCAAGCCGACCAATTGCAGACCGGCCACAGGCCAAGAATCCATTCTTACCGCAGTTTCAGTATAGCATAGCCTAGGTCATAGACAATGTCGCCAGATGCGCCCCGGATAGCTTTTGCCTGCGGGCTTACGCTCCCTGCATCGCCGTCAACCGGTGCTGCGTAATCACGCCGATAGGTGATCTGGATTACAATAAATCCATGATCCTCACCCTTGGCCATACCAAAGGCGGTGTCGGAAAGAGTACCTTGGCGCTCAATATCGCCATCGAGCGGCTTCTGGCTGGAGTGGACACCCTGTTGATCGATGGCGACCCGAAACAATCCAGTATCAGCAAGGCGATCGGTATCCGCGGCGATGCCGGACTGGCGCCCCCGGTGCCTTGCATCGCGCTCGATGATGCCAAGGCGCTGCGCCATCAAGTGGGACTGCTGAAGACAAGGTATACCGACATCGTGATCGATGTCGGCGGCAAGGACTCCAACGCGCTGCGCGCCGCCTTGACCGTGACCGATACCCTGCTCCTACCGATCGGTCCCGAATCGGTCGAGGTCTGGGCCATCGATGACATTCTCGAACTGGTCGACGAAGCGCGCAGCCTCCACGACTTTCGCGTCCTCGCGGTACTGAACCGGGCCAAGCCAGCGGGCAGGGACAATGCCGATACGGTCGCGGCGATTGAGGAATACGCGGGCATCAAGCTCGTTGCCGGTTCGCTCGGAAACCGCGCTATATTTAGTAGTGCCTTTGGCCGCGGTCAGAGTGTGACCGAGTACAGGCCCTGCAACCGGAAGGCGGTCACCGAGCTCGCGAGCTTGATGCTCGCTATCTATGGCGATTGAACTCGATCGGAGGGAGGACGACATGACGATCACGCGCAGCAGAAAGACGCCAGCAACTACCCCCAGGGCAAAGAAGGTCGACACAACGCCCGAGCAGTTCATCGCCGCTGCCGAGACTCCGCCGCCGGCCTCGCCCGAACCCCTTCCCCGGACGGCAGTAGCCAGCCGCGAAGCGGAGGCGTTGGCGCTGGTGGATAGCTTTTTGCCTTGGTCGGCGGGCGCCGGCATCCTGCCTCTGCCGGGTGTCGACATGGCTTTGATCATCGGCGTGCAATTGCGCATGCTGGCCAAACTGGCCGAACTCTATGGCGTGCCTTTCAAGGAGCAGGCGGCAAAATCGCTGGTCGCGACGCTGATGGCAAGCCTGGTGCAGAACACCGTGTTAGGCAGCCTCGCCTACGCCTTCAAGTTCACGCCCGTACTCGGTCCCCTGCTGGGCATCGCCGGCCTGCCCGCCGTCGCCGCGGCGGGAACCTTCGCCTTGGGAAAGGTCTTCATCACCCACCTCGAAGCCGGCGGTACCTTCCTCGAATTTGATCCGCAAAAGGTGCAGGCGCATTTCCGCGCTGAGTTCGAGAAATCCCGGTCGGGCGCCTAGGGTAGTCGGGCGGGCCTTCCCTATTTGCTCCCGGCCTTGGGCTTCGGCTTCGCCGCGGCCGCGCCGGATAGCTCGACGCCCTCCTTCGAATCCATGTTCAGGATGAGGGGGAGCCCGTTCTTGTTGTTGCCGATCACCACCACTTTGGCGTTTGGCGACTTTGCGAGATCGAGTGTGGCCTCGATACCCCGCCAGCGAAGGTAGGAGTCGGACATGCCGTTGCTGACGATCTCCTGGAAGTTGCGTATGCCCACCGCTTCGATGCGCTTCCTTTCCGCCTCCTTCTCCTCCTTCTGCACCCGGAATGCGAACTCATCGATTTCGTGGAAGGCCGCATTCTTGCGCACGATCGCTTCCTGAACGCCGGGTGGCAGAGTGATCGCCTTGATCAGCACGTCCTCCATGATCATCCAGGTATACTTTTCGTTGCCGGTGGGATTGAAGTTGTTGTAAAGATCGTAGCGTACCGATTCGAGTATCTGACTCTGTATCTTCAAGCGATCCTCGGTGTACACCTCGTCTGGGCGATAGACGGCGATCACATCGCGCGCGCGCGCGGCGACCGTCGGCGCGACGAGGGTGGCGCCATAGTCCGGGCCGACGAATTTGTGCAGCATGGGAACGGTCTGCGGATTGAGATGAAAGCGCCACGCCAGCGTCAGTGTGATCTGCAGGCCGTCAGAGGACAGCACCTGAACCTCGTCCTGCACCTGTTGCAGGCGCGCATCGTACACGTACAGATGGTCCCAGGGAAGAATCAGCTGGGTGCCCTCTGCAAACACCCGGTCGGTGACCGTGCCCCCTTCAAAGCGCTTCCACAGCACGCCCAGGTGTCCGGCCGGAATCGTGTACCAGATGTGGGGCATGAAGAAGACGAAGCCGCCGGCGGCGATAAACAGGAGGATGACCAGTTCATGGCGATACGAATAGAGCCGCCGGCCGGCGCGTGCGCAGCGGCGCCGCAGCGAATTGGCCCATCGGGTGGTGCGCGGCAGAGTCTTGGCAGCAGCTTCATCCATTCTTCGGTATCTCCATCAGATCGCGCAACTGACCCTCCTCCAGATGGAAACGACGATCGGCAACGTGGAAATAGCGGTCGTCATGGGTCACGGCGATGATCGTCTTGCCCTCGGCCTTCCACCGCGGCAGCAATTCGTCGTAGAACTTGCGCCGGAACGGCGGATCCTGGTCGGCGGCCCACTCGTCGAGAACGAGGATGGGCTTGTCCTCCAGCAAGGCGCTGAGGAGCGCGAGCCGCTTCTTTTGACCGGACGAAAGATCGATGGTGGAAAATCCGTCGAGGACAATCTCGGTCTTGCCGGCGATCTCCAATTCGTCCAGCCAGGCGGCTGCTGTCGGTTCGTCCGGCAGGCTGATCCCGTAGAGCTTGCGGAACAGATGAAAATCGGAGAATACCGCGCAGAAACGGTCGCGGTGCGCCTGCGCACTCTTCGGCGTCACCGGAACATCGTTCACCAGCAACTCTCCCGACAGCGGCGGGTAGAGACCGGTAATCAGTTTGATCAGGGTCGACTTGCCGGAACCGTTGCCGCCGGTGATGAACACGGTTTCACCGGCGCGGATGGTCAAGTCCAGCGGCCCGACGGCGAATTGGCTGCCGTCCGCGTCGTGCTTGAAGTAGGCCCGCCGCAGCTCGATCGTCCGCATCGGCGTCACTGCGATCGCCCTTGCCGAGACCGATGGCTCACCGTTGCGCTCGCGGGTGCTGGCTTCCAGCAGTTTCTCAAGATTCTGCAGATTCTCGGCGGCGGCGTTGGCGACGGCGACCAGGGGCACGGTGCCGACGATGCTGGAAATGGGGCCGATCAGAAACATCACCGTCGTCATCGAGCCCATCACCGTACCCGAATAGCTATTGCCGAACATCGGCGTCAGAAAGACGAGGGTCCCCAGCAACATCATGAAGGCGACCTGGGCGAAGATCAGATTCATCGCCAGGGCCTTTTGCGCCTCGGTGCGAAACACCGCCGTGCGCGCAGAAACCGACACCACATCGGCGAGCACCGCCGCGGCGCGCAGGCTCGACAGCTTGACCTCCTTGAAGCCGTCGAGAAATCCGCTGACCAGATCGTGGAGGGTGTTCTCCTCGGTGGAGGCATCGTGGAACAGGCCATAAACAGCACGCATCTTGCTCAGATAGATGCGTGTCGCGATGCCGAGAAAGACGCTGGCGATGACAAACGAGGTCATGGAAATCATCGCCAGATAGATGGCGATGCAGACGATCAGCACAGCCGCCTGGACGCCGAACACCAGACCGCTGGCCGATTGCGAGATTGCCTGGGTATCGCTGCTGATGGCGGCGAATATCCGCCCCCGTCCGATGTGCTCGACCTCGCGCAGCTCGCACATCTTCAGCTGGCCGATCAGCCGCTGCCGATAACCGTGGACCAGGCGTTCGACCTCGGCCGAGGTGGTGACCAGAACGTAGCGCTGGGCATAGACGTAGGCGCCAAGGAAGATCAGGAACATGAGAACGCCGGTGATCTCCGCCTGACCATCCTTGATGTGATCGGCGGCACCGTTGACCACGGCCAGCAGGGCGGCGTTGCTGCCACCCGCGACGACGGCCATGGTGCACAAGCGCCGCAGCGAAGTTTGGGTCTGGCCCAGGAAGAAATCAATCAGCCGCACTGTCGATCCAACCCTCGGAAATGGGACGCACGGAACAGCTGCGGCGGCCGCCCGGCGCTGCGCTGTTCTCCTTCAGCGGCACGGATCAACCCGATGCGCCGCCGCCATTCTTGGTCTTTTCTTCCGCGTCCACCGCAGCGAAGAGCAACAGGCAGAGCATGACCACAAAGGGCGTCACCATGATGCTGAACAAAAAGCTGCGAAAGAATCCCAAGCGACTGCGCCTCCCGAGTATTCCGACAAAGAAGCAAAGAGTCAGATAGACGATCGCGACGGGCATCATGGCAGTGCCTCCAGGTCAATGGGATTTGAGGCGCAGGGGAATGGTGCCGAAACCGACGGCCTGGACCACTGAGGAGCAGTCCTCGCCGGTCGAATAGACACAGCGCACAACCGTCACCTGCCCTTCGAGGCCCCTGCAGTCGGCAACGGCGAGCTGGTAGAAAAAATGCGAGTCCTGTCGCCGGACTTTGATATCGTCATAGCGGGTGATCGTTTCCCCGGCAGGCTTTCCTGCCGCGGTCGAGTATTGGATGCCGATGATGAGTTCCTCTATCGTGGCGTTGGACGAATTCGTGGCCCTGATCGTCGGCGAACAGTAGCCCGCATTCTCGCTGCTGATGCCGTAGCGGTAGGCGACCGGAATCATCACGAAAATGGCGCCCTTGGGTCTCGTCTGGTGCAGCGCTTCCTGCAACGACGGGGCGCGCTGGTCCTTGATCGTGGCGAGCTCGTTCTTGGCGGTGGGCGCTTCGAGCTTGGAGTCGGCGAACACAACGTTCGACCGCAGCAACAGCAACGCCCCGATCAAACACGCAAATACTGCAAACAGCTGCGATATCACCCAGCGGTACCGCAAAATTGATTTCATGCGCTTCTTCGAATTATGTAGGAATGCTCTGCAACACCCTCAATCCTGCGGAACGAATAGATGTCGTCTATCGGACCAGCGGACCGCGCCATCGCCACGACGGTGGAAGCATCGAACCGTGCTTGCGCCAAGCACAGCCTACCATCGGCAGCCTTTTGGTTTAAAGTATATGTATATGTCTCAATTGTCAAACTGTTCGAGAAGCACAACTCAGCGAACGGTCACGGGGGCAGAGCGGCGAGCGCTTTTTGCCGACGCCCTCTGTGCGCTTCACCTGCCCGCCCTGGCGGCAAAGGAGGCGTGCTGCGTCGAAATTGATCTGGGCGGCGAACTGGAGCCATGGTGGGCGTTGGCCGCGCCCTGGATCAGCGCAGAGGAAACAGCCACGGCGCAGCGCTATCACCAGCGACGGGACGCCGTCCGCCACGCGGTTGGACGCGCTGTGGCGCGCATCGTCTTGGCCCGCGAGTTGGGCGTAGATAAAGTCGACGAAGAATTCTCGACCAACGCCTGGGGCAAGCCGGCCCTGCCGGCCTCGGGCGTGGAGTTCAGCCTTTCCCATTCCGGCGATTTTGTGTGGCTGGCCATGAGCCGGGCGGGCGCCATCGGCATCGATGGCGAACGGGTCGATGCCAGGGTGGATCACCACGATCTTGCTGGAATGTTTCATCCGCTCGAAACTTCCGCCATCCGGGCCCTGCCCGAGGCAGCGGCGCGGGAAGCCTTCTATCGCTGCTGGACGCGCAAGGAGGCGGTGGTCAAGGCTCTCGGCGAAGGCCTCTCGCGGCCGCTCACCACATTTCGGGTGCTGACCGAGCTCAGCGCAGACGACTGGCTGGTCGAGCCGCCTGGCGCGGGGAGCAGCGGTTGGACCTGCGCCGACCTGCCGAGCGCAGCCGGCTATCAGCTCAGCGTTGCGGCGATGAGCCCCGGGATCAGCATCACCTGCCATCGCGCCCTGGGTCATGAGCCAGAAATTTGACGACTGGATCACCTGTCCGGCACCCAATCCGACAGCGCGATTGCGCCTGTTCTGTCTTCCCTTTGCCGGTGGGGGCGCCTCGGTATTCCGCAGTTGGGCGAGAGCCCTGCCGCCGACCATCGAAGTCTGCCCGATACAATTGCCGGGACGAGAGAACCGACTGCGCGAGTCTGCGCACACCGACATTCTGGCTTTGGCGGAGCTGCTCGCGGCGCGGATAAAACCCTATGCGCAGAGCCCGTTCGCCATCTACGGACACAGCATGGGCGCGCTGCTGGCCTTCGAACTGGCGCGCGCATTGCAGCGCGAGGGTGCAGCACCGCCGCTCGCCCTGTTCCTCTCCGCCCATTGCGCCGCCCACCTGGCGCCGCGGCGACCGCCCCTCTGCGACCTCCCCGACGCGGAATTGATCGAAGCGCTGCGCCGCTTGGGCGGCCTGCAGGAAGAGGTGATACAGGAACAGGAACTGCTCGACATCCTGCTGCCGACGCTGCGCGCCGACTTGACCCTGTGCGACCGCTACCGCTACGCCGCCGGCGCGCCGCTGGCTTGCCCCCTGCATCTCTACGCCGGTCGCGACGACCTGGAGGTTCGGCCAGAGGACATGGAACCCTGGGGCGAGCACAGCAGTCGCGGCGCCAGCCTGCAGGTCTTTGCCGGCGGCCACTTCTTTCTGCGCAGCGCCGCCGACCCGCTCCTCCAGGCGATCGCCCGAGCCGCGGCGCAGCTCGGGCGAATTGACGAGCGCGGCCTCGGGCCGGCCTAGCGGACCACCACCGTACCGGTGCTGGGAATGGCGTTGACCGACTTGCTCAGACTGAACAGCTGATTGAGCACTTGCAGCACGGTGGCCGAATACCCTTGCTCCTCCAGCGGCAGGCTATAG
>JAHFRE010000375.1 GCA_023258955.1 Sterolibacterium sp. | reverse complement strand
GCGCGCAGGATCTTGTCCGGGGTGATCGGCACCTCGTCGATGCGCACGCCGACGGCGTCGAAGATGGCGTTGGCCACCGCCGGCATCACCGGCAGCAGCGGCCCCTGGCCGGCCTCCTTGGCGCCGAACGGACAGTTGGGATCGGGATCCTCGATCAGCATCACCTCGATCTCCGGCATGTCGAGCGAGGTCAGGCTCTTGTACTCGAGCAGCGAGGGAATCTTGTGCACCAGGGCGCTGGAGAGCTTGGGCGGCAGGCGGCGGAACACCTGCTCTTCCATCAGCGCTTCGCCCAGACCCATGTACACGCCGCCGATCACCTGGCCGCGCGCATGCACGAGGTTGATCGCCTGGCCGATGTCGTGCGCGACCCAGACCTTGGCGATGTGCACGATGCCGGTCAAGGCATCGACCTCGGTCTCGACCACGCAGGCCGAGAAAGAGTAGGCGGGCGATGGTCCGACACCCGAGCCTTTGAACTTGCCCGGCTGCTTGGGCGGCGCGTAGGAGCCGACGCTGCTCAAGGTGCCGTATCGGGTCTCGGTCAGGGCCACCGCCTCGGCGAAGCTCATGCCCCTGTTCGGGTCGTCGCTGCGGAACACCCGCCCCTGCGACAGCACCACCTGCTCGGGCGCGACGTCGAGCTGCTCGGACACGGCCAGGGTGATCATGTCGTGGACGCGCGCCGCGGCAGCGATGGCCGCGTTGCCCATCATCACCGTGACGCGGCTGGAGTAGGAACCCAGGTCGACCGGGGTGATGCCGGTGTCGCCGGTCACGCAGCGGATCTCCGCAGTGCTGATGCCCAGCACCTCGGCGACGATCGAAGCGAGGACGTCGTCGGAACCCTGGCCCACCTCGGTGGCGCCGCAGAAGACGGTGACCTGGCCGCTGCGGTCGAGCAACAGCTGCACGCCGGAGTGCGGCATCTTGTTCCAGTAGATCGAAACGCCGGCGCCACACATGTAAGCGCTGCAGGCGATACCGATGCCGCGGCCCTCGGGCAGCTTGCCGTGCTTGTCCTTCCAGCCGGAGCGTTCGACTACCTGGCGGATGCATTCGGCCAACCCGGTCGAGCCGATGCGCAACCAGTTGGCGGTCAGCGTATCGGCCTTGGTCACCATATTGAGCCGCATCTGGGCCGGATCCAGACCCAGCTTGCGGGCGATCTTGTCCAGCTGCACCTCCTGGCCGAAGCGCGGCTGTGGCGTGCCGTGGCCGCGCTTCGGCCCGCAGGCGGGCTTGTTGGTGAAGACGCGGCAGGCGTCGAACTTGAATCGCGGCAGCTCGTAGGTGACCGGCGTCAGCACGCCGGTGTAGAAGGTGGAGGCCGGCCCGTGCGAACCGTAGGCGCCGCCGTCGAGCAGGGTCTGCAGGTGCATCGCCGTCAACTTGCCGTCGGCGCTCACGCCGGTGCGGAACTTCATCAGCACCGGATGGCGGCCGCGGTGCTGGTAGAAGACCTCCTGGCGGGTCAGGCAGATCTTCACCGGGCGACCGGTGATCAGCGCCGCCTTTGCCACCACCATCTCGTGCCCCGCCGGATCGCACTTGCCGCCGAAACCGCCACCGTTGGGCACGGCGATGATGCGGATCTGCGAGGCCGACAGCTGCAGCACCCGCGCCATCTGCCGATGCAGGTAGTGCGGGTTTTGGGTGCTCGAGGCCAGGGTCAGCTTGCCGTCTCCCTCCACGTAGGCGAGCGCAGCCTGCTGCTCCAGCGCCATGTGGGTGTCACCCTCGTAGAAGAACAGGTCCTCGAAGACGTGGTCGGAGCCGGCCAGCGCTGCCTCGACGTCGCCGAACTCGTAGGACTGATTGCGGTGGATATTGCCCCGTTCGCCGTAGTCGTGGATGCGCGGCTGCGGGTTGGCCAGCCCTTCCTCGGGCGTAGCGATGGTCGGCAGGGGCTGGTAGTCGACCGTGATCAGGGCCAGCGCCTCTTCCGCCGTCTTCTCGTCGCGGGCGATCACCGCCGCCACCGAGTCGCCGACGTAGCGCACCCGCACGGGCGCCAGCGGGTATTCGTCCTGCGCCACCGGCATGATGCCGAAGGGAATCGGGAAGTCCTTCCCGGTCAGCACCAGGTGCACCCCGGGATGGGCTTGGGCACGGCTGATGTCGATGGCGAGGATGTTGGCGTGGGGCTGCGAGGAGCGCAGCAGCTTGCAGTGGAGCATGCGCGGCAGCGACAGGTCGTCGGCGAAGCGCGCCTGACCGGTCACCTTGGCGCGACCGTCGACCCGTCGCCGCGGCTGACCGACGACTTCGAGCTTCTTCTTGGGATTCATGCCCGTTCACCGGTCGCGTCACGGCAACAGGCCGCGGCCTGCTCCACCGAGTCGACGATCTGCTGGTAGCCGGTGCAGCGGCACAGATTGCCGGACATGGCGGCCTTGATCCGCTCGCGGCTCGGCGCTGGTTCGCTATCGAGCAGCGCCTTGGCGGTCATCACCGCCCCGGGTGTGCAGTAGCCGCACTGCGAGCCACCCAGGTCGGCGAAGGCCGCCTGCAGCGGATGCAGCTCGCTGCCGTGGGCCAGGCCCTCGATGGTCTCGATGGCTCGTCCCTCGCATTCCACGGCCAGGGTCAGGCAGGAGAGCAGCGGCTGGCCGTCGATCAGCACGGCGCAGGCGCCGCACTCGCCCAGTTCGCAGCCGTGCTTGGTGCCGGTGAGACCGAGGTCCTCGCGCAGCACCTCCAGCAGGGTCTTGT
>JAHFRE010000177.1 GCA_023258955.1 Sterolibacterium sp. | reverse complement strand
TCGTGTAATAGCTGTCCAGCCTGCCGCTGTCGAGTCCGGTGCACAAGAAATGGTAGTCATCGACCATCGCGTAAGCGATCTCGGCGTCGGCCAGTTCGGGCACCACGGTGGCCTCCCAGACCCGCTCGGTGAGCCAGGCGCCGCGCGGCGCGCGGCCGAAGCGGCGGGCGATCTTGGCCGACAGGGCGCGCACCTGGCCGACCCGGTCGCGTCCCGGAATCGCCGCCAACACCGGTTCGCACTCGCCGCCGCCGAACATCTCGGTCTGACCACGCGCCACCATCTCTGCCAGCAGTTCCATGTCGGCGGGGTATTTGTCGCCGAGGAAGTCCAACAGCCAACCGGAGAAGTGGGCGCTGAAGCGGAATTCGGGATAGCGGTGCAGGGTCTGCAGGAAGGGGCGATAGCAACGCTGGTGCGCCTCGCAGATTACCTCGGGAAAATTGCCGACCGGTTGGTGGGCGTGCACCCCCAGCAGCAGTGCGACGGCTTGGCTCATGGAGATACCCTCAACTGGAGCGACGCATGACGCCGCCGGCCTCGGCCTCGCCGCCGCCCAACGACAGCGGCACGTCGAGCGCGTCGGGCGCCGACAGCTGCAGCAGGCTGTAAAGATGGCGCAGATTGCGCCGGAACAAGCGCTCGAACTGCGTCACCGCGTCGGCCGGGTTGTAGTCGCCCAGCCACCAGAACCAGTCCGAACTTTCGCAGACGGCGAGCTGTGCGGCTGCAGCGGCGCGGGCGGCTGCGTCGAGGCGCTCGCTGCCCAGCACCCGGTCGTAGCTCTGCTTGGCGGCGCACAGCAGATCCCAGGCGTTGTTCTTGTCCGGTGCGCCGATCCAGGTGCCGAGCGTGCCATAGACCCAGCTGCCGGCGGTCAGCCGCGGCAGTTCGGCGATGCGCGCGACGTGGTGTGGGTCGGCGATGCAGTCGGCAAAGGTGGTGGTGCGGATCCAGGGATGTTCCTCGAGCAGGGAATAGAGATCCTCGAAAAAGTAGTAGCCGTTGTAGGGATAGAACTCCCAGGCGTTCTCGCCGTCGAGGATGACGCAGACCAGCGGTCGGCCCTCGGCGGCGGTGGCGGCGCGCACCGCCTCGAGTTCGCCGGCGAAATGGCCGACCGCGTCCTTGCCGTACCAGCGCGCGTATTCGAAACCGATCAGGTCGGAGAGGCGGTCGTTGCGGAAGAACAGCAACGTCTCCGGCGCGGCGGCCAGGCGGTGGGGCCGATAGAGATCGCGCGCTTGTTGAAAGTCGGCCCGGCTGTTGGCGAGCACCGCTTCGCCGCTCGCCGCCCAGCGGCAAGAGTGCGCCGCCAGGCGCGACAGCAGCGCCGCGGAGAGCGCACCCTCGGCCGGCCAGACGCCGACGGGCAAGGCGCCGAAGCGTTGCCGGTGCGTGTCCAGCGCCCGCGCCAGATGCTCATCGACGCGGGCGCGGCCACCGGGATAGGCCGGCGATTCCGGCAGCGGCGCCTCCGGCATCGCTTCGCGGGCGCTGTGGAAGTCCAGCAGCAGGGGCGCCAGCGGGTGGGCGTAGGGCGTGGTCGACAGCTCGATCTGGCCGCGGCCGGCGAGCGCCCGGTAGCGCGGGATCAGATCGGCCAGGGTGCTGCGGATGACTTCGAGCAGCGCCAGACGCTCGTCGAGCGTGAAGTTGTCGCCGCGGCCCATCAATTCGGCGACCAGCGGATTCTGGCGGCGCACCGTCTCACCGGTCCACGCCAGGTGGTACCAGGTGACGAGGTCGGAAAAATAGTGGCCCGAGAGGTAGTCGATGACGCCCTGGCCGTGGCCGTGCACCATCAGGTGCAGATCGGCGAGCCGCTTGTAGGCCGGAAAGGGCTCGATCATCGTCTGCCGATTGGCGCGGAAGCAGGACTCCACCGCGAACAGCTTTTCCTCGCGGCTCAGGCTCTCGGGCCGCGGATGGGCGAGCAGGCGCAGCAACGGATCGCGCAGCCTGCCCGTTGCCAGTTGCGCGACGTAGTCATCGATCTGGTCCAGGAGCACCGGCACGAAATTCACCACGCCGCGCACCTTGGGGTGGCGCTCGAGGTGGGCGGCCATGTCCGAATAGTCCTTCAGCGCGTGCAGATAGACCCAGGGCAGGGCGTAGTCGCCGTTCTCCGGTGCCCGGTAGTCGGGCTGGTGCATATGCCACAGAAAGACGATGTCCAGCGCCGGCGCCACTGTCTTCTCCAAGCTAACGCAATTGATGCAGTCTTTGACCGAGCATCTCCGGCGTGACCAGGGTGATGCCGCCGCGCGTCACGTGGAAACGTCGCTGGTCGGCTTCGCGGTCGGCGCCGATGGTCAAGCCGTCGGGGATGCGGCAGCGGCGGTCGATGATGGCGCGCTTCAAGCTTACATTGCGCCCGACCTGGACGCTGGGCAGGATCACCGAGTCTTCGATATTGCTGCCCGCCTCGACGCGCACGCTGGAGAAGAGCAGGGAACGGCGCACCGTCGCGCCGCTGATGATGCATCCGCCGGAGACCAGGGAGTCGACCGCCATGCCGCGCCGGTCGTCGTCGTCGAACACGAACTTGGCCGGCGGCAACTGCTCCTGGAAGGTCCAGATCGGCCACTCCTTGTCGTAGAGGTCGAGTTGCGGCACGACGTTGACCAGATCGATGTTCGCTTCCCAGTAGGCGTCGATGGTGCCCACGTCACGCCAGTAGGCGGTCTCCGGCTTGCCCACCCAACTGTCGGTGAAGCGGTGGGCGCAAAGGCGATAGCGTCCGATCAGGCCGGGGATGATGTCCTTGCCGAAATCGTGGCTGGAGCCCACGGTGTCGGCGTCCTTGATCAACTGCTCGAACAGGAACTTGGCGTTGAAGACGTAGATGCCCATGCTCGCCAGCGCCGAGTCGGGACGGTCGGGCATCGGCGCCGGCTGTTCGGGCTTTTCGCTGAAGCTGACGATCTTGCCCTCGCCGTCGCTGCCGACGACGCCGAAGGCGCTGGCGGCCGCCAGCGGCACCTCGTGGCAGGCGATGGTCAGATCGGCGCCGGACTGCACGTGGTGGGCGAGCATCTTGCCGTAGTCCATCTTGTAGACGTGGTCGCCGGAGAGCACCAGGATGAACTCCGAGTCGTCGCGGCGCAGCATGTCGAGGTTCTGGAACACCGCGTCGGCGGTGCCCTTGTACCAGGACTCCTGGATCTGCTGCTGCGCCGGCAGCAGTTCGATGAACTCCTGCAGGCGGCCGTCGAGAAAGCTCCAGCCGCTCTGGATGTGGCGGATCAGACTCTGCGACTTGTACTGGGTCGCAATGCCGATGCGTCTGACGCCGGAATTGACGCAGTTGGAGAGCGTGAAATCGATGATGCGGAATTTGCCGGCGAAGGGTACAGCCGGCTTGGCGCGCCAGTCGGTGAGGCCGTGCAACCTGCTGCCGCGGCCGCCGGCCAAGATGATGGCGTAGGCGCGCTTGGTCAGTTGGGTGACGAATCGGATATCGGGATTCTGGCGCATGATCAAGGGCTCGATAGACGCTGCGCACGCGATAGTTCCATAAGCCCCCCTGGCTCAGGCTAGAATTGGCCTCGATGGCAATTTTACGTCATAAAGCGCCACCCGAGACGTTCACCCGCCTGGTCGAAGCGCGCGAACACAATCCGTTCGCCCTGCTCGGGCGCCATCGCCACGAGGATGGATGGCGGGTGCGCGCGCTCGAACCGCGGGCGGAAAAAGCCTGGTTGCTGCACGGTGCTGTCGCCAGCGAGATGCAGCCGGTCCATCCCGGCGGCATCTTCGAGTGGTCGGGCGAAGCCGATCCCGGTCGCTTCTACAAGCTGCGCTTTGCTGCAGCGGCAGGCGTATGGGAGCGCTTCGACGCCTACGCCTTTGCGCCGGAGGCGGCGGCGGACGATCTGCATCTGTTCGGCGAGGGTCGGCTGCTGCAGGGCTATCGCTTCTTCGGCGCGCATCTGCAGACGCTCGGCGACCTGGCCGGTGTCAGGTTTCGCGTCTGGGCGCCGAGCGCCGAGCGGGTCTCGGTGGTCGGCGAATTCAACGCCTGGGACGGTCGCCAGCACGCCATGGGGCACCTGGGCGGCAGCGGCGTCTGGGAGCTGTTCGTACCCGGCCTGGGCGAGGGGACGCTCTACAAGTTCGAAATTCGCCACCGCGACAGCGGCAGCGTGATCCTCAAGGCCGATCCCTACGCACGCGCGGCGGAGCTGCGGCCGGGGACCGCTTCCCGCGTCGCCGCTCCCGCGACGCATCGCTGGTGTGACGCGGCCTGGCTCGAGGCGCGCGCCAGGTGGGATTGGCAGCACGCGCCGATGAGCATCTACGAGCTGCACGCCGGCTCCTGGATGCGCCACGCCGACGGTTCCTACTACCGCTATCGCGATCTGCAGCGCACGCTGCTGCCCTACGTGCGCGAGATGGGCTACACGCACATCGAGTTCATGCCGCTGACCGAGCATCCGCTCGACGAATCCTGGGGTTACCAGACCACCGGCTATTTCGCGGCGACGGCGCGCTTCGGAGCCGCCGACGAACTACGCGCGCTGATCGATGCCTGCCACGACGCGGGCATCGGCGTGATCCTCGACTGGGTGCCGGGGCACTTTCCCGAGGACGCCCACGCGCTGGCGCACTTCGACGGCAGCGCACTGTACGAGCACGAGGATCCGCGCCTGGGGCAGCACCCGGACTGGGGCACCCACGTCTTCAACTTCGGCCGCAACGAGGTGCGCAGCTTCCTGCTCTCCTCCGCCCACTACTGGCTGACAGAATTCCACATCGACGCGCTGCGCGTCGACGCCGTCGCCTCGATGATCTACCTCGATTATTCGCGCAAGCCCGGCGAATGGCTGCCCAACCGCCACGGCGGTAGGGAGAACCTCGACGCCATCGCGTTTCTGCGCGAACTCAACGTGATGGTGCACGCGGCGGCGCCGGGGGCGCTGTCGATCGCCGAGGAGTCGACCGCCTGGCCCATGGTTTCCCGGCCCACCTATCTGGGCGGGCTGGGCTTCTCGATCAAGTGGAACATGGGCTGGATGAACGACACGCTCTCCTATCTGCAGCGCGATCCGCTCTACCGGCGCTTCCACCAGGACCAATTGACCTTCTCCCAGCTCTACGCCTACAGCGAGAACTTCCTGCTGCCGCTGTCGCACGACGAGGTGGTGCACGGCAAGGGCTCGCTGCTCAACAAGATGCCCGGCGACGACTGGCAGCGCTTCGCCAACCTGCGCCTGCTGCTGACGCTGCAGATGACCTCGCCGGGCAAGAAGCTCAATTTCATGGGCAACGAATTTGCGCAGTGGGCCGAGTGGGATGCGCGACGCGAACTCGACTGGGGCTGCCTGGCCGATCACCGTCACGCCGGGGTCAAGCGCCTGCAGGCCGACTTGAATCGCCTCTACCGGGAGTTGCCGGCGCTGCATGAACTGGACTTCGCGCAGCAGGGTTTTCAGTGGCTCGACTGCAAGGACGCCAACCAATCGGTGCTCGCCTTCCTGCGCCGCGCCCGCGACGGACGCTACGCAGTGGTGGTGCTCAACTTCACGCCGGTACCGCGCACCGACTACCGCGTCGGCGTGCCCTACGGCGGCAACTACTGCGAGCTGTTCAATAGCGACTCGCACTACTACGCCGGTTCGAACGTCGGCAACGGCGTGGTCACCGCCGGCGGACCGCACCTGGGCTACGCGGCCTCGCTGGCCCTGTCGCTGCCGCCGCTGGCCGGCATCATCCTGACGCTGGTGTAGCGCTGGCCACGGCCAGCGCCCCGCGCAGCGCGATGTCTTCGGCGAGCACGGCGCGCACCGGCATCTGCGCCAGCAGCGCGCCGTGCTTGGATTTGCTGCGGAAGGCGGCGAGGAAGGGACCCGCCAGCAGGCGCGGCAAGACCTTGGGAACGATGCCGCCGAGCAGGTAGACGCCGCCGTGGGCGAGGAAGCACAGCGCCATGTCGCCGGCGAAGGCGCCGAAGATCGCCAGGAACAGATCGAGCGCGCGCGCGCACTGCGGGTCGGTCTGCGCCAGGGCGCGCTCGCTGATCTGCGCCGAACTGGGCAGGGCCGCCGCGGGGTCGTCGATGCCGGCGCAATAGGCGTAGCAGTCGCGCAGGCCCGGCCCGGCGACGATCAACTCGACGCCGATGTGGCCGACGCGGCCGCGCCGGCTGCGCAGAAAGTGGAGCAGACCCAGTTGTTCGTCGTCGTTGGGCGCAAAGCCGACGTGGCCACCCTCGCTGGCCAGCACCAGGTCGGGGCCGGCCGCCTGCGGCACCACGGCCGCCACCCCCAATCCGGTGCCGGGGCCGACGGCGAGCCGCGCCGCCCGCGGATCCGCCTGACCTTCCTGCAGCGTCAGCCATTCCTCGGGCCGCAGCGTCGCGATGCCGGCGGCGCCGGCGGCAAAATCGTTGATCAAGGTGATCTTGCCCAAGGCCAGGGTCTGGCCGAGCGCCGCGGCGTCTATCGTCCAGGCACGGTTGGTCAGGCTGGCGCTGGCCGCGCCCGAGGCCACCGGCCCGGCCAGCGCCAGGCAGGTGGCGGCGGGCGGCGAGTCGAAGCCGGCGGCTGCGGCATCGCGCAGAAAGCCGGCGAGCAGCGCCGCCGGGCTGGCGTGGGCGTCGTTGTCGTAGCGCCGCTGCCAGCGCGGGCCGCTGGCGTCGCCGAGGGCGAGCAGGGTCTTGGTGCCGCCGATATCCGCGCCGAGAAACATCGCCTCTCCTCAAGCCTGTCGGGCCGTGAAGATTGTGAATATAATCCGCCCGACGCAATTTCGGGTAGATTCGCATGTTCGACGCCGTCCGCAACAACAAACGCATCGTCCAGTTGTTCCTGGCGATGATCACCCTGCCGTTCGCCTTTTGGGGGGTCGAATCGTACGTGCGCAACGCCAGCGGCGGCGACGAGGTGGCCACGGTCGGTTCGAGCAAGGTGACGCCGCAGGAATTCCAGCGCGCCCTACGCGAGCAGGAGGAGCGGATGCGCGCCAACCTCGGGCCGAATTTCAATCCGGCGATGTTCGACGATCCCGAGATTCGCCGCGCGGTGCTCGATCAGTTGGCCAACCAGCGGCTGTTGAGCTTGCACGCGAGAAAGACCGGTCTGGCGGTCAGCGACGCGCTGCTCGGCCAGATCATCCAGACCATTCCCCAGTTTCAGGATGGCGGCAAATTCTCGCGCGAGCTCTACGACGCCTTCGTCGCCAGCCAGGGACAGAGCCAGGCCGAGTTCGAGTTTCGCCTGCGCCAGGATCTCGCCTTGCGCCAGCTGATGGGACCGGTGCGCGACGCCAGCATCGTCGCCAAGAGCAGCGCCGACCGCTGGGTTGCGGTGCTGCAAGAGAGCCGCGACGTCAGCGAGACCAAGATCAAGCCCGAGCAATTGGCCGCCCAGGTCAAGCTGGCCGACGATGCGGCGAAGAATTTCTACGAGACGCAGCGCAAGCGTTTCGAGACCCCGGAGCGGGTGCGGGTCGAGTACCTGCTCTACTCGCAGGACGATCTGGCGAAGGAGGTCACGGTCAGCGAGGAGGAGGTGAAGAAGCTGTATCAGGCGCGCAGCGACCGCTTCAAGCAGGGTGAGGAGAGGCGTGCCAGCCACATCCTGATCAAGGCGGCCAAGGATGCGCCGGCGGCCGAGGTCAAAGCAGCCCAAGCCAAGGCCGAGGAGATCCTGGCGCAGTTGAAAAAGACGCCGGGAGATTTCGCCAAGCTGGCCAAGCAGCATTCGGAGGACTCCGGCTCCGCACAGAAGGGCGGCGACCTCGACTGGTTCGGCCGCGGCCTGATGGTCAAGCCCTTCGAGGAGGCGGTGTTCGCGCTCAAGGAAAACGAGATGAGCGGCATCGTTCGCTCGGATTTCGGCTTCCACATCATCAAGCTCACCGGCATCAAGGCGGAGAAGGTCAAGCCGCTGGAGGAGGTACGCGCCCAGATCGTGGCCGAGCTCAAGCAGCAGGCCGCGGCCAAGAAGTACGCCGAGGGTGCCGAAGCATTCAGTAACAGTGTCTACGAGCAGGCCGACAGCCTCAAGCCGGCGGCGGAAAAGTTCAAGCTGGCGGTGCAGAGCAGCGCCTGGATCGTCAAGGGCGCACCGGCAGCACCGCCGTTCAACAATCCCAAGTTGGTGGCTGCGATCTTCGCCGATGAC
>JAHFRE010000176.1 GCA_023258955.1 Sterolibacterium sp. | reverse complement strand
ACCGCCTACGAAGGCAACAGGCAGAAGCGCAACGAGGACACCGACGCCGGCCCCTACAACATCTGGGAGTTCTATCAGCAGGAGAAGCAGGCCCAGTACAGTGAGGAACTGCGCGCGGCTTCTACGCGACCGGGCCCGCTGCAGTGGATCGCCGGCGGCTATTATTTCAAAGAGGACCTGACCGCGTCGACCGTGACGGCCGCGCGCTTTGCCGGGCGCGGTGGTTCGACCCAGGCGATACTGCACGATGAGGTGTGGTCGGCCTACGGGCAGGGCAGCTACGACTTCACGGAACGCTGGAAATTCACCGTCGGCGCCCGCTATTCGGCCGAAACGAAGGACGGCACGGTCAACGCCTACGCCTACGATCCCACGGGCATCGCCCTGGGCACCTTCATCGGGCGCGAGCAGGTCGTCGCCAACGCCTTCAGGACCCTGCCCACCATCCCGGTCGACAAGACCTGGCGCGACTGGGGTGGCAAGCTCGGCCTCGACTACAAGCTCAACGCGGACGCCATGCTCTACGGCAACGTCTCGCGCGGCTTCAAGGGCGGCAACGTCAACCTCGCCGCTCAGCAGGCCCTCTTCGGCTTCGACAACTTCTCGGTCAATCCGGAACACCTGATGAGCTATGAGTTCGGTGCCAAGACGAGCTGGCTCGACAGGAAGCTGCGTGCGAACCTGGCCCTGTTCGTGAGCAAATACACCGATCAGCAGGTCTCGCAGATCGCCGATGGCACCCTGCTCCTGACCAACGCCGGCAGATCCACCATCAAGGGCGGGGAATTCGAGCTCAACTGGTCGCCCGACTCCACCTGGCTGATCAACGCCGGCCTCGGTTTCACCCACGCGCGCTTCGACGACTTTCAGTTCGCGCCGGGGATCAACTACGCGGGCAAGAAGTTGGCGATGGTGCCGGAGGTCAGCGTGAGCGGTCTGGTGCGCAAACAGTTCCGGATCGACGACAACATCCTCGGCCTGCAGCTCGACTTCTCGCATCTGGGCTCACAGGAGTTCGATGTCGGCAACGATCCGCGCTTCACCGAGCCGAGCCGGACGATCACCAACGCGCGGGTCAGCTACGACTTCGGTGCCAAGCGCGAATACAGCTTCGTGGTCTGGGGCAAGAATCTCGGCAGCGTGAAGTACTGCACCTCGCGCAGCGACATGACCTTCGTCGGCATGATCGCCTGCACGCCGAGCGAGCCGACGACCTACGGCGCGACGCTGCGCTACAGGTTCAACTGAGGACTCGATCCGGGGAAGCTCTGCTCAGAACCTCCCCGGTCCGCCCGCCGGGCGACCAGGCAAAGGACGAAGCCATGCAAGACATTGCAGTCGATGCTGCGGACAGCGTTCATCTGAACGGCAGGATCTATACGGTCAATCCGGCCCAAGCCTGGGCCGAGGCGATCGCGGTTCGCGGCGACCGCATCGTCTATGTCGGGTCCGACGCAGGCGCGAGACGGTTCATCGGCGCCGCGACCCGTGTCGTCGACCTCGAGGGCAAGATGGTGATGCCGGGCATCCACGACGCCCACACCCATCTGCTCTGGGCCAGCATGCACCAGAAGTGCGATTGCTGCTTCGCCGCGGAGGAAACGCTGGACAGCATCGTCGCCAAATTGCGAGCCTACGGACGCGGTAAGAAGCCGGGCGCGTGGCTGGTGGGCGGCTTCTTCTACTACACCTTCTTCCCCGACCACAAGCCGCATCGGGCCTGGCTGGACCAGTACTTCCCGGACACCCCCGTCTATCTCAAGGAAATGACTTTCCATCAGGTGCTGCTGAACAGCAAGGGTCTGGAAGTGGCCGGCATCGACAAGGACACGCCCTGCCCGGCGGGCGGCGAGATTGTCAAGGACGAGCACGGCGAGCTGACCGGGGAACTGCTCGAAGCGGCGAGCACGCTCGCCACGAGTTGTCTGCCGATCGAGACCATGGCGACCAAGATCGACGCACTGCGTGGCGCGGTGGCCCTCAACAACCAATACGGCATCACCTCGCTGCAGGACGCCGGGACCACCTTCGATGGACTGAAGGGACTGGTCGCGCTCGATCGCAACAACGAATTGACGCTGAAGATCGCCGCGCATCTGACCTGGGGCAGCCCCCAGTTCGGCGAGATGCCCAACGAGGCGCTGGAGGCGCTGATCGAAGACCGGGCGAGCTATCAGACCGAGCGGGTCAAGACCAATTTCGTGAAGATGACGCTGGACGGGGTGCCGACCCCGCCCTACTTCACCGAGGCGGGCATCGAGGCCGACGGCCGGGTCGAATTGCAGCGGATCCTGATTGCGCCGGAGAAGCTCAACGAGATGGTGACGCGCTTCGACCAGGCGGGCATCCGCGTCAAAATGCACGTCACCGGTGCCGGTGCGGCGCGGGTGGCGCTGGACGCGATCGAGGCGGCGCGCCGGGCGAATCCGCAATCGACGCTCACCCACGATCTGGCGCACACCAATCTGATCTCGAGCCAGGACAAACCGCGCTTCAAGAAGCTGAACGCCATCGGCGAGATGTCGCCGGCCGTGTGGCACCAGTTCGGCCGCACGCTGGGGGATCCGCCGCAGCCTTCTTGGGAGTTCAGATCGCTGCTGGATCACGAGGTGCTGATGACGGCGGGTTCGGACTGGGTGGTGACGCCCTCGCCCAATCTGTTTCCCGGCTTGCAGGGCATGCTGCAGCGTGAGGAGCAATCGATCGATCTGGTGTCGGCGCTGAAGATGATCACCATCAACGGCGCGATCGCCGTCGGTTGGCAGGACAGCCAAGGTTCGCTGGAGCCGGGCAAGGTGGCGAACTTCATCGTGCTCGACAGAAACCTGTTCGAAGTACCGGTCGACGACATCGGTGAGACCGTGGTGTTGCAGACGGTGTTCGAAGGCCGGGTCGTGTACGCGGCCGCCGGCGCCCCCGGTGCGAGTCGATCGGAGAGCGCGGGTGGACGCTAGCGCGACGCTGGCGCGGCTGCAGCGGATCGCCGAGGATTGCGACGCCGCGTTTTCCGACGAGAGGCTCAATCGACTGAAGTCGAGCACCACCGCCGGAGATACCGGTTCGACCTTCGCCGGCATCCGCACCCTGCTCGGGATGCCATATCAAGAGGGCCTGGCCGGCGTCGATATCGCCCTCATCGGCGTGCCGACCGACAGCGGCGTGACCAACCGCAGCGGTGCCCGCTTCGGGCCGACGGCGGTGCGCCAGATATCCTCTGTCGTCGGCGGGCCGCTGCACCACGTCAGCCGCATCGTGCCGCAGGATCTGTGCCGGATCGCCGATTGCGGCGATGTGGCCATCGAACAGCTCTACGAGCTGGGCGCTGCGATTGCCGAGATCAGAGCCTTCTACGAGCGGGTGAAGGATGCGGGCGTGACGCCGATATCCGTCGGTGGCGATCACTCGATCTCCTATCCCATCCTGCAGGCCCTGGGCCGGGACGAGCCGCTCGGCCTGGTGCACATCGATGCCCACTGCGACACCTGCGGCGCGCTCGGCGGATCGAAATTTCATCACGGCGGGCCTTTTCGCAACGCGGCGCTGGCCGGCGCGCTCGATCCCGAGCGCACGATCCAGATCGGCATCCGCGGTCGCGCCGAGCCCTACTGGGATTTTTCCTACAGGTCCGGCATGACGGTGCTGCACATCGAGGAATGCCGCCAGCTCGGCATGGAGCGGCTGGTCGACCGGGTGCGACAGGTGGTCGGCGATGGGCCGACCTATCTGTCCATCGACGTCGATGGCATCGACCCGGCCTATGCGCCGGGCACGGGTACGCCGGAGACGGGCGGATTTCGTCCCGACGAGGTGCAGGCGATCGTTCGCGCATTGCGCGGATGCAAGCTGGTCGGGGCCGATGTCGTCGAACTGGCGCCGCCCTACGACAATGCGAGCCAGACCACTGCCCTGGTTGCCGCGACCATGATGTGGGAGGCACTTTGCGTCATCGCCGACAGCCTGCACGGTGCCGGCCGATGATCGACGATCGCGCCACGGTTGCTGCCATCGCCTTGTCCGTGATCGGCGCGGCGACCGTTCTGGTGATGCCCGTCGTCCTTGGCGCCGCCGTTGCCGCGTTCGATTTCTCCGAGGGCGAGGTGGGCCAGACCGCAGCCCTGCTGATGGCCGGCAACGCGGCGAGCGCGGCATCGGCCCTGTTTTGGGTGCGCCGGTTCGACTGGCGCCTGGTATCACGGGGTGCCCTGTTGCTGCAGGCCCTGGCCCTGGTCGCGGCGAGTCAGGGCGGTGGCCCGCTGGCCGTCGGCTTGTGGCTGTTGTGCGCCAGCCTGGGCGGCGGCGCCGTGTACTCCCTCGCCCTCACGGCGCTGTCCGACCACGAGCAATCCGACCGCGTCTTCGGCTACGCCATCACGGCGCAGGTGGCCTTCCAACTGGCGGGCATGCTGGCGCTCTCCCACTTCGCAGCGCCGGGCGGCTTCGGCAAATTGATGTGGTGGCTGGCTGGGTTGGCGGCGATCGGATCGCCTCTGACGTTTTGGCTGCCGCGCCGCGGCGTCGTTGTGCCAGTGGTCGCCATCGCTGGCATCCTGCGTAGCCGCAAGGTTTTCATGGCTTTGCTCGGCTGCCTGGTCTTCTACTTCAACGTCGGTTGCGTCTGGGCCTATGTGGAGCGCATCGGCTCGGCCGCCGGCTTCAGCGCCGAGGGCTTGGGTGAGGCGCTGGCGCTGGGTGTGGCTGCGGGCATGGCCGGGTCGCTCACCGCATCCTGGCAGGGGCCGCGCTACGGCCGCGTCGCGCCGCTGGCCTGGGGAGCGGCGGGGACCGTGCTCGCCGTGGCCTTCCTGTTGCCCCAGGTCGGGCTCGGCGTCTTCGTCGTCGCGCTCGCCCTCTACAACTTCGTCTTCAATTACTCGCTGACCTACCAGTACGCGATCATCGCCACGGCAGACCAAAGCGGTCGCTGCGTCGCCGTCGCAGCGGCGTTCCAGATGGCCGGCGGCGCCTTGGGACCCGCAGCGGCTGCTGCCCTGGTCGCACCCGGCAGCTTTGTGGCGGTGAACGCGCTGGCAGCGGCTGGCGCCGTCATCGGTTTTGCTTTCTTTCTATCGGCAGCGCGTGTCGCGAGGCCCAGCGAAGCCTAGATCCCCTGTTGACCACCTTGAAAAGTTAGGAACCGAAAATGTCCAAATTCCAGTCGCCGCTCCTCGTCGTTGCGGCGTGCCTGGCGCTCTGCTGCCACGAGATGCCCGAGGCCAACGCCGGCGTGCTCGAGAGCTACGAGAATCGCCACGATCCGGGGCCGCCGCGCAACCTGGCACCGCCCGGGGTGAGGAGTCGCCTGGTGGTCCTGGGCAGCGGCCACCCCCTGCCCAATCCCTATCGCTTCGGCCCGGCCTCGGCCGTGATCGTCAATGACACACCCTATTTCTTCGACGCTGGCGAAGGCGTCTGGCGCGCGCTCGCCAAGGCCGCGACCTTCCACGGCGGCGAGATCGCAAGGGCGTTCCAGGTCGATAAGCTCAAGCATCTGTTCATCACCCACATGCATCCCGATCACACGATCGGCATTCCGGCCTTGCTGCTGCAGTCGTGGTATCTCAATCGCTCGGTGCCCATGGACATCTACGGTCCGGTGGGCATCAAGCACCGGGTGGATTCGATACTCGAAGCCTGGCGCGACACGATAGAACTCGATCTGGCCAAGGACGCCACGTCCACGCCCGAAGGCTGGAAGGGCGTAGGCCACGACTTCGCGACGAGATCCTCGGGGACGATCTTTCAAGATGCCAACGTCAAGGTCGAAGCCTTCCAGCACAAGCATTGGGAGATCGAATACAACTACGCCTATCGCGTCACGACCGCGGATCGCGTCCTGGTGATCGGCGGCGACGGGGCGTCGGACGACAATCTGATCGCCGCCGCCAAGGGCGCCGACGTCTTCATCATGGAGGTATGCACCGAGGCGGATATCGGCAAGGCCCCCTGGGGCGGGGAGACGCTCGAGGAGAAGAAGGCGCTCATCTTCCAATACCACATCCGGCCGCGCGATCTGGCGCGCATCGCCATGCAGGCCGGCGTCAAGACCCTGGTGCTCTACCACGTGCAGAACTATTCAGATCCCTACGACCCCGACGCCGTGCTCAAGGAAGTGCGCCAGTTCTATGACGGCGAGGTGGTCCAGGCCCGCGACGGGGATATCTTCTAGATGGACCAGGCACAGCGGCAAAGCGATCCCGGCGAGCAGCGGGTCAGAGCGGCGGACATCGCGACGCGGCGCCGGCGGATCGTCGACTCCGCCCAAGCCTACGTCCTCGCGCACTGCGATGATGCGGTGCGCATGGCCGACCTGTGCGCCCACCTCGACATCAGCGCGCGTCTGCTCCATTACTGCTTTCGCGAGGTGGTCAACGCGAGCCCCGCGCAATATCTGCGCGCCCTGCGCCTGGACCGGGCGCGGCTGGAACTGCTCGCGGGCAGGGGCGGTGGGATCCTGGTCCAAGACGTCGCGGCGCGCTGGGGCTTTTGGCATCTATCGGGTTTTGGCGCCGACTACAAAAGAATGTTTGGCGAACTTCCCTCGCAGACGCTCTACGGGACACCGTCTTGTGGCCGTGCGCGCTCGGGGGCCACGGTGAAGCTATGCGGCGGCCTGCCAGATGCAGCGAGCGCTGCGGCAGGGTAGATTGGCGCGCCGATGCAAAGGGCATCGGCGCAGCCATTCCACAAGAAGACAGGGAGATACCCATGAAAACATACTTGAATACCATCGATGGCCGCCAAGTGGATTCGGTGCAGAGCTTCGAGTCGATCAATCCGGCCACGGGCGAGGCGCTGGGCCGGGTGCCCGTCTCGAGTCGGGGGCAAGTGAGCGAAGCCATCGCTGCGGCGCGCGCAGCACAGCCGGGCTGGGCCGCCCGTCCTGACGGCGAGCGCAAGGCGCTGTTGCTGCAGATTGCGGCACTGATCAAGGCCAATGCCGCTTACCTGGCCGAATGGGTTACGCGCGAGCAGGGCAAGCCGCTGGGCGGCGTCGGCCCGGATCAGGTGCCGGGCTCGCGCTTCGAGCTCTGGGGCTGCGAGGTGTGGACCCAGGTGCCGGCCAGCCTCGATCTGCCCCCCGAACTAGTGTTCGAGGACGAGACCCGTCGCGACGAGGTGCACCGCAAGCCCCACGGCGTGGTCGCCGCCATCGCGCCCTGGAACTGGCCGCTGCTGATCGCCATCTGGCAGATTGTTCCTTCGTTGCGCGTCGGCAATACGGTGGTGCTGAAGCCGTCGGAGTACACCTCCATCGGCACGTTGGAACTGGTGCGCATCATCAGCGAGGTCCTACCCAAGGGAGTGCTGAACACCATCAGCGGGCCCGGCGAGGTGGGGTCCTGGCTGGTGTCCGATCCCGGGATAGACAAGATCACCTTCACCGGTTCCGGCCGCACCGGGGTGCGCATCGCCGAGGCGGCGGCACGCAATATGGTGCCGACGACGATGGAGCTGGGCGGCAACGACGCGGCCATCGTCCTGCCCGACGCCGATCCCCAGGCGATGGCCATGGGACTGTTCTGGGGCGCTTTCCTCAACATGGGCCAGACCTGCGCCTGCGCCAAGCGGCTCTACGTGCACGAGAGCGTATTCGAGCAAACGGTGCAGGCCTTAAAACAGATCGCCAAAGCGATGCCCATGGGCAATGGCATGGACGAGGGCATCGTCATGGGACCGATCCAGAACAAGATGCAGTTCGACAAGGTGGTCGCCCTGGTCGATAGCGCCAGACGGGCCGGCGCCACCATCGTCTGCGGTGGCCAAGCCAAGGGAGGCCCCGGCTACTTCTATCCCCTGACCCTGGTGACCGGCCTCAAGGACGGCGACCGCTTGGTCGACGAGGAGCAGTTCGGTCCCGTTCTCCCCATCATCAAGTATCACGACATCGAGGCGGCGATCGCCAGCGCCAACAGGCTCGACGCCGGGCTCGGCGCCTCGGTCTGGTCGACCAACATCGAGGCCGCCAAGGACGTCGCCAGCCGCCTTGAGGCGGGGACGGTGTGGATCAACCAGCACGGCATGATTCATCCCATGGTGCCTTTCGGGGGAATCAAGGGCTCGGGCTACGGTGTCGAATTCGGCGTCGAGGGACTGAAAGCGATGACCCGGCCGCAGGTGATCAGCGTCAAGAAGTGACTTGCCCGCGCCAGGCCGCCGC
>JAHFRE010000374.1 GCA_023258955.1 Sterolibacterium sp. | reverse complement strand
GTCTCCTGCGGCGTGAAATTGACCAGAAATTCTTCGTTCATTGGCGGCGTCGGGGCGGTTGCTCCAGCTACACAGGATAGCCGAAGCTGCGCAGCAGGAGCGCGGTCTCGCACAGGGGCAGGCCGACGATGCCGGAATGCGAGCCGGTGATTTCCTCGACGAAGATCGCCGCCCGGCCCTGGATGCCGTAGGCGCCGGCCTTGTCGAGCGGCTCGCGGCTGGCCACGTAGGCGTCGATCTCCGCCGCCAGCAACGGCCGGAAGCGCACCTCGCTCACCGACAGCACGTGCTCGAGGCGCTGGCCGTCAGCGATCGCCACCGCGGTGAGGACCCGGTGGCTGCGCCCGGAGAGCGAGGCCAGGATGCGTTTGGCGTCGGCTTCATCGTCCGGCTTGCCGATGATGCGACCGTCGACGTCGAGCGTCGTGTCGGCCGCCAGCACCGGCCGCGCCAGCAGGTGGCGCAGACCGATCAGCGCGTGGCCGTGGCTGGCCTTGGCGCGGGCGAGGCGAACCACGTAGTCTTCGGGCAGCTCGCCGGCCAGCGGCGTCTCGTCGACCTCGGCATCGACGCGGGGCGTATGGCGAAACAGCAGCAGGTCGAAGCGAACCCCGATCTGGTCGAGCAGCTCGCGTCGGCGCGGGCTGCCCGAGGCGAGATAGATGCGCGGGTCGATCATGCGCGATGGTAGGGGTGGCCGCGACATAGGCTGGCGGCCCGGTAGAGGGCCTCGGCCAGCAGCACCCGCACCAGGGCGTGGGGCAGGGTCAGGCTGGACAGGCGCAGGCTCTCCTGCGCCTGCTGCTTGAGCTCGGCGGCGACGCCGTCGGGTCCGCCGATCACGAGCGCCACATCATCACCGCTGCCGGCCCAGCTCTGCAGCCGCGCCGCCAGCGCCGTGGTGGTCAGGTCGGCGCCGTGTTCGTCGAGCAGCACCAGGCGCGCCCGCGGCGGCAGCGCCGCGCGCAGGCGTGCGGCTTCGGCGGCGAGCAGGGCGCCGACAGGCTTGCCCGAGCTGCGCGGTTCGGTCTTCACCTCGATCAGTTCGAGCGCCATTTCGCGCGGCATCCGTTTGGCGAATTCCGCGTAGCCCTGCGTCACCCAGGCAGGCATGCGCGTGCCGACGGCGACGATCAGCAGCCTCATTCTCCCTCGGCGATCCGTCCCCGTCGCCGGGGAGCGACCGGAGGAAGTCCCTGTGGGACCCCAAGGCGGGGACCAACCACCGTTTGCGAACGAAGTGAGCCATCGCCGCCCACTTCCTCAGGTAGGGGGCTGGGGGGCAGGCTCTTCTTGGGGACCGTCTTCCAGAGTTCCTCTAGGTTGTAGTAGGCGCGCACACTCGGCTGCATCACGTGCACGACGATGCTCTCCAGGTCCACCAGCACCCATTCGCCGCTGTCCTCGCCTTCGATGCTGAGCACGCTGCCACCGGCCTCGAGCACCTTGTCCTGGACGTGACGCGCCAGCGCCTTCACCTGGCGCGTCGAATCGGCGCTACTGATGACGATGCGTTCGAACAAGGAGCTGAGCTTGGTGGTGTTGATGACTTCGATGTCGCGCGCCTTGATGTCTTCGAGTGCGGCCACGACGAGGTTTTGCAGCTTGCGGATGTGCATAGGCGGGTCAGGTGTAGAGGTGGTGCGCTCGAATATAGTCGACAACCGGATCGGGGAGCAAATAACGCGGGCTGGCACCGCTTTCCAGGCTCTGGCGGATCTGGGTGGCGGCGATGTCGAGGGCGGTGATGGTGAATGGGATCACCAGTCCGGCTGGCGAACGCCCCAGCGCCTGCGCCTCGCCGTGGCGGTGGGCGCGCCACAGGGCCGCCAGCGCCGCGGGCAGACGTTCGGGGTCGATGGCGTGCTGCGGCCGGCTGGCCACCGCCAGGTGGGCCAGCGACGTCAGCTCCCGCCAGCGGTGCCAGCTGCCAAGATCGGCGAAGGCGTCGGCGCCGAGCAGCAGCACCAGGGGCTGGTCCTTGCCGTGCACCCGGCGCAAGCGCTCGAGCGTGTCCACGGTGTAGCTCGGCGCATCGCTCTGGGCCTCCGCCGGATCGACGACGAAGCGCGTATTGGCGGCGGTCGCCAGCCGCACCATCTGCAGGCGGTGGGCGGCGCTCGCCGCCGGCGCGGCGCGGTGCGGCGGGCGGCCGCTGGGCACCCAGATGACCCGGGAGAGCTGCAGGGCGGCGCAGGCCTCCTCGGCCAGGCGCAGGTGGCCGTAGTGCAGCGGATCGAAGGTGCCCCCGAAGACGCCCAGGACCTCAGGCATAACCGCTGACCGAACTGGCGAAGACGTCGCGGTAGCTCAGGTAGACGCTGCCCATCAACACCGGCATCAGGACCAGGAACAGCAGCATGCGCATCGCCTGCGACATCAGCTCGAGGCCGCCGGCGGAGACGGCGGTCGCGGCCAGCAGCAGCAGGCCGGGCAGGACGATGCCGATCAGGGTGACGGCGACGCCGTAGGCGAGGAAGGCGCGCCAATTGCGCAGCGCCGCCACCAGGCTGAAGAACAGCGACTTGGCCGCCGGCACCCGGTCCCAGGCGGTGAGCAACGGCGCGAACCAGAAGGCCATGAACAGCGGTGAGGCGAGCGCGAACAGGCGCAGCAGGTGCAGCGGCTGCAGCGCTTCCTCTTCGAGCGCCGGCGCCGACCAATCGCTGGCATCGAACAGCCAATCGATGCCGAGGATCAGCAGGGTGCCGGCCAATTGCAGACCACCGAGGCGCAGCAAGGAGCCGCGCTGG
>JAHFRE010000373.1 GCA_023258955.1 Sterolibacterium sp. | reverse complement strand
CGCCGGCGTCCAATAGGCGGTGCGCACGCACAGCCCGAACGCGGTCTTGACGACGTTGCCGCGGGCATCGGTCAGGTAGCCGCTGTTGCCGGTGTTTTGCGCGCTAGCTGCGGCGGCAGCGATGCTCAGGGCTGCGAACAGGGTCGCATGCACAACTCGCTTGCTCAAGATGAATTCCTCCATGGTTGCGGCGGCCCATTTCCGCAGCGAGTGAGCGGGCCTTGCCGGCAGCCTTTTGTGGCTGCTCCGCCGGGCGATTTAAGCACAAATCCCAGGCGGATTCAAACGCGGCTGCCTTGCCAGCAACAGACGCGGCGAACGCATCCGCCATGCTAAAATCCGCCGTTTTTCACCAGCGCCAATTTTCGGCGCGGGAAACCCAGCCGAACCCGGATAGATGACGACCAGCTTTGCCAAAGAAACACTGACGATCAGCCTCGAAGAGGAGATGCGTCACTCCTATCTGGATTACGCCATGAGCGTGATCGTCGGGCGGGCGCTGCCCGATGTCCGCGACGGGTTGAAGCCGGTGCATAGGCGGGTGCTGTTCGCCATGCACGAACTGTCCAACGACTGGAACAAGGCCTACAAGAAATCGGCGCGCATCGTCGGCGACGTCATCGGTAAGTACCATCCGCACGGCGACACGGCGGTCTACGACACCATCGTGCGCATGGCCCAGGATTTCTCGCTGCGCTACATGCTGGTCGATGGCCAGGGCAACTTCGGTTCGGTCGACGGCGACAACGCCGCCGCCATGCGCTACACCGAAATCCGCATGGCGCGCATCGGCCACGAGCTGCTGGCGGACATCGACAAGGAAACGGTGGACTTCGGGCCGAACTACGACGGCTCGGAGCAGGAACCGCTGGTCATGCCGGCGAAGATTCCCAATCTGCTGATCAACGGTTCCTCGGGCATCGCCGTCGGCATGGCGACCAATATTCCGCCGCACAACCTGGGCGAGGTGATCGATGCCTGTCTGGCGCTGCTCGGCGATCCGGAGATGCCGACGGAGAAGCTGATCGACATCGTGCCGGCGCCGGATTTTCCCACCGCGGCGCTGATCTACGGCGTCTCCGGCGTGCGCGAAGGCTATCTGACCGGCCGCGGCCGCGTCATCATGCGCGCCCGCACCCACGTCGAAGACCTCGAGAAGTCCGGTCGCCAGGCGCTCATCGTCGACGAGCTGCCCTACCAGGTCAACAAGAAGACCCTGCTGGAGAAGATCGCCGAGCTGGTCAACGAGAAGAAGATCGACGGCATCGCCCACCTGCAGGACGAATCGGACAAGTCCGGGATGCGCGTGGTGATCGAGCTGAAGCGCGGCGAAGTGCCCGAGGTGGTGCTGAACAACCTCTACAAGCAGACCCAGCTGCAGGACAGCTTCGGCATGAACATGGTGGCGCTGGTCGATGGCCGGCCGCGCCTGCTCAACCTCAAGGAGATGCTCGCCGCATTCCTGGCGCACCGGCGCGAGGTGGTGACGCGCCGCTGCGTGTTCGAGTTGCGCAAGGCGCGCGATCGCGGCCACACCCTCGAGGGACTGGCGGTGGCGCTGTCCAACGTCGACGAGATCATCGCCCTGATCAAGGCGGCGCCGACCCCGGCGGATGCCAAACGCGGCCTGATGGGCCGCACCTGGCGCTCGACCATGGTCGAGGGCATGCTCTCCCGCGCCGCCGCCGAGGCTTCGCGCCCCGACGGTCTCGGCCCCGAGTTCGGCCTCTCCGACCGCGGTTACCTGCTCTCCGACGCCCAGGCCCAGGCCATCCTCGAGCTGCGCCTGCAGCGCTTGACCGGCCTCGAGCAGGACAAGATCCTCGGTGAGTACCGCGAGGTGATGGCGACCATCGCCGATCTTTTGGACATACTCGCCCGTCCCGAGCGCATCAATCTGATCATCGTCGACGAGCTCAGCGCGATCAAGGCCCAGTTCGGCGACAAGCGCCGTTCGGAGATCGTCGTGCACACCCAGGACCTCGGCATCGAGGATCTGATCACGCCCCAGGACATGGTGGTGACCCTCTCCCACGGCGGCTACGTCAAGGCCCAGCCGCTGGCCGACTACCGCGCCCAGCGGCGCGGCGGCCGCGGGCGGGTGGCGGCGACGGTGAAGGAGGACGACTTCGTCGACCACCTGTTCATCGCCAACACCCACGATCACATCCTCTGCTTCTCCAGTCGCGGTCGCGTCTATTGGTTGAAGGTCTACGAGGTGCCGCAGGGCGGACGCACCAGTCGCGGCAAGCCCATCGTCAACCTCTTTCCGCTCGAGGACGGCGAAAAGATCACGGCGGTGCTGCCGGTCAAGGAGTTCGACGAGGCGCACTACGTGTTCATGGCCACCGCCCTGGGCACGGTGAAGAAGACGCCGCTCTCCGATTTCTCCAATCCGCGCAAGGCGGGCATCATCGCCGTCGGCCTCGACGAGAACGACTTCCTGATCGGGGTGGCCATCACCGATGGCGCCTACGACGTGATGCTGTTCTCCGACGCCGGCAAGGCGGTGCGTTTCGCCGAGGAGGACGTGCGCGCCATGGGCCGCAACGCCCGCGGCGTGCGCGGCATGCAGTTGGAGCCGGAGCAGCGGGTGATCTCCATGCTGGTCGCGGCGACCGAGGAATTCACCGTGTTGACGGCGACAGAAAACGGTTTCGGCAAGCGCACCGAAATTTCCCAGTACACCCGCCACGGCCGTGGCACCAAGGGCATGATCGCGATCCAGACCGGCGGGCGCAACGGCAAGGTGGTGGGGGCGGTGCTG
>JAHFRE010000372.1 GCA_023258955.1 Sterolibacterium sp. | reverse complement strand
AGCAGGCGCTGCTTCCACGAACCCAGGCGCACCTTGCCCTGGATCAGGCCGCGCAGCGCCCCGACGTGATCGGTCCAGCCGATGCTGGTGGCCCCGATCAACACCTCGCCCTTGAACTTGAGGCTCAGATAGCGATGGCGTTGTTCGTCGGCCAGTTCGACGCCGTCCGATCCCTCGCCCCCCCACCATTGTCCGAAGGAGGTCGAGATCATACCCAGGGTGTCGAGCACGTTGATCGCCAGGGTACCCGCGACCACGGCCTTTCTGCCGGCCATATTGCTGGCGGCGACCCGCGCCTGATCGGCGGCGTTGGGCTGGATGGCGTTCAAGGCCGGTTGGCCGGAGTGGAAATCGGCCATCTCGGCGACGTCGCCCGCGGCGTAGATGCCGGCCACGCTCGACTGCGCCGAGAGGTCGACCAGCACGCCTAGAGCAGTCGCCACACCGCTGCCGTCGAGAAAGCCCAACTCGGGCTTGACGCCGGCGGCGACGATCACCAGATCGGCACCCAACTCCTCACCCGAACCGAGCGTGGCGACGATGGCCCCGCCCTGGGCGCGCAGGTTGGCGACCTGGGTGTTCACGTGCACCTTGACCCCCTTCGCCTCGACCCAGCGCCGGATCATGCCGCCGGCCGCCTCGGTCATCATCCGCGGCACCATGCGATCGCCCATCTCGACCACGGTCAGCTGCACGCCGCGCTTGACCAGGGCCTCGAGCAGGATGCAGCCGATGAAGCCGGCGCCGATCTGCAGCACCCGCGCGCCGGGCTTGGCCAGCGCCATGATGTCTCTCGCGTCGGCCATGGTCCAGCAGCAATGCACGCCCGGCAGATCGAAACCCGGCGGTCTGAGCGGCCGCGAACCGGTGGCGATCAGCAGGCGATCGAAGGCGAGCTTGCCGCCGTCGGCCAGTGTGAGCTGGCGCGCCTTGCTATCCAGCTTGATCACCCTTGCGTTGACCAGCTTGATGCCCATGGCATCGAAGTGCCCCGGCGACTTGCGCAGATGGGTGCCCCGCTCGTCGATGTTGCCGGCGAGCAGATAGGGAATCGCCATGCGCGAATAGGGTGGCTCGGCCTCGTCGCCGATCAGGGTGACCTGGTCGGCGGGAGCGAGCTTGCGCAGGGTCTCGGCGGCGACGACGCCCGCCGGCCCGTTGCCGATGATGACGTGCTGCATAGGCTCAGAGCCCCAGCCGCGCCAGGGTCTCCCTGGACGGCACGCCGTTGGCGTCCCAGCCGCGCACCTTGTAGTACTCGGGCTTCATCTTGTCGATGCCGCTGACCAGGCCCTTGGCCGGCCCGGTCTTGGCCGCTTCGGTCTTCAGGCGCGCGGGCAGGTCGTCATCCTTGGCGGTGAAGCCGGCGGCGTTGTTGAACTGCCGCTCCAGGTTCCAGACCCGTTCGCCGAGCAGGGCCAGCGACTCGGTGGTCCACTCGCCCTCGCAGGCGGCGGCGATCTGCGGCGCAATGTCGTCCAAGGTCCAGGCGAAGGAGGTGAAGATGCAGACGCCGGCCGAGTCGAAGGCGGCGGTGGCGTCCTGGAAGGCCTTCACCAGATCGGCCTTGCCCTCGGTGACGTGGGGATCGGTCTTCACCGGCACGCCCATGATCTCCGAAGACACCGTGTAGGAGCGCAGGTGGCAGGCGCCGCGATTGGAGGTGGCGTAGGTCAGGCCCATGCCCTGGATGCCGCGCGGATCGTAGGCCGGGAACTCCTGGCTCTTCACCGACATCGACAGCTCCGGATGGCCGTACTTCTTGCACAGGCGCGCCGAACCCTGGCCCACTTCCTTGCCGAAGCCGCGGCCCTCGGCCGTCATGTGGGTGATCTCCAGCAGCGCCTGGCCCGAGCCGAAGGGGGCCTCGATGCCGATTTGCTCCTTCGACAGCACCCCCTTGCCATAGAGTTCCATCACCGCGGCAACGGTGGCGCCGAAGGTGATCGGATCCATGCCGTCCTCGTTGCACACCATGTTGGCGACGGTCAGCGTGTCCAGGTCATCGACGCCGTTGGCCACGCCCAGCGACCAGGCGTTCTCGTACTCGAGGCCGCCGGTGGCGCCCCAGTACTTCGGGCTGTTGGCCACGCTCCAATGCTTCTTGTCCACCTGGGAGATGCGCCCGCAGGCGATGGTGCAGCCGAAGCAGGCGGCGTTGGTCACCAGATTGGCCTTGCCGTCGCTGGCCCGCTTCTCGTGCATCGCCTCGCCCGAGATCTTGCGCGCGCCCTCGAACTGCACGTCCTGGGCGTTGCGCGTGGGCAGGGCGCCGACCTCGTTGATGACGTTCATCAGTACCTGGGTGCCGTAGGTCGGCAGGCCTTGGCCAGTGACCGGATTGGCGGCGAGCAGCGCCTTCTTCTCGCTCGTCACCTTGAGGAAGGCCTTGAAGTCGCGGATGCCGGAGACGCCGGCGGTGCCGCGGATGGCCACCGCCTTGAGGTTCTTCGAGCCCATCACGGCGCCGACACCAGAGCGGCCGGCGGCGCGGTGCAGGTCGTTCACCACGCAGGCGAACAGCACCTGGTTCTCACCGGCGCGACCGATGGAAGCGACGCGGATCTGCGGATCCTGGTGCGACTTCTTGATCGTCTCCTCGGTCTCCCAGGTGGTCTTGCCCCAGAGGTGGGCGGCGTCGCGCAGCTCGGCCCGGTCGTTCTCGATCGACAGGTAGACCGGCTTCGGCGATTTGCCCTCGAAGATGATCATGTCCCAGCCGGCCATCTTCAGCTCGGCGCCGAAGTGTCCGCCCGAGTTGGAGCAGGCGATGGCG
>JAHFRE010000175.1 GCA_023258955.1 Sterolibacterium sp. | reverse complement strand
GAGGCCAGCTCGATGTGCGCCATGCGCTCGCGCCTGACCTTGGACTGGGTGACTTCGACGCCGCACTTCTCGCAGATCACGCCGCGGTGCTTGAGCCGCTTGTACTTGCCGCAGAGGCACTCGTAGTCCTTGACCGGGCCGAAGATCTTGGCGCAGAACAGGCCATCCCGCTCCGGCTTGAAGGTGCGGTAGTTGATCGTCTCCGGCTTCTTGACTTCACCGTAGGACCAGGAACGGATCTTCTCCGGCGAGGCCAGACCGATGGTGATGGCGCCGAACTCTTCTTCTTGCGTCACCTGCTTGAACAGATCGAGCAGTGCTTTCATGTTGTCACTCCTGCGGGGGCCAGCTTGTTCAGAAACGTTCCAGGTCGATGTCGATGGCCAGGGAACGGATTTCCTTGACCAGCACGTTGAACGACTCCGGCATGCCGGCGTCGATCTTGTGCTCGCCCTTGACGATGTTTTCGTAGACCTTGGTACGGCCGTTCACGTCGTCCGACTTCACCGTCAGCATCTCCTGCAGCACGTAGGAGGCGCCGTAGGCCTCCAGCGCCCAGACTTCCATTTCGCCGAAGCGCTGGCCGCCGAACTGCGCCTTGCCGCCGAGCGGCTGCTGCGTCACCAGGCTGTAGGGACCGGTGGAGCGGGCGTGCATCTTGTCGTCGACCAGGTGGTGCAGCTTCAGCACGTGCATGTAACCCACCGTCACCGGCCGCTCGAAGGCCTCGCCGCTGCGCCCGTCGTGCAGCACCAGTTGACCCGAGCTCGGCAGACCGGCCAACTCCAGCATGGTCTTGATCTCGGCCTCGTTGGCGCCGTCGAACACCGGCGTGGCGAAGGGCACACCGTTGACCAGGTTCTGCGCCAGCGCCGTGATCTCGGCGTCGTCTAGGCTGGCCAGATCCTCGTGCTTGCCGCTGCTGTTGTAGATCTTGTCCAGATACTTGCGCAGTTGGGCGACGGCGGTCTGCTGCTTGAGCATCTCCTCGATCTTCTGCCCCAGGCCCTTGGCCGCCCAACCGAGGTGGGTCTCGAGGATCTGGCCGATGTTCATCCGCGAGGGCACACCCAGGGGATTCAAGACGATGTCCACCGGCGTGCCGTTGGCCATGTAGGGCATGTCCTCGATCGGCACGATGCGCGAGACCACGCCCTTGTTGCCGTGCCGACCGGCCATCTTGTCGCCGGGCTGCAGTCGGCGCTTGACCGCCAGATAGACCTTGACCATCTTCTGCACACCGGGCGCCAGTTCGTCGCCCTGGGTCAGCTTCTTCTTCTTTTCCTCGAAGGCGACGTCGAAGTCCTTGCGCGTCTGTTCCAGACTCTCGCGCAGGTTCTCCAGTTGTTGCGCCGTCTCGTCGCTGGCCATGCCGATGTCGAACCAGTGGTGCGGATCCATCGAGTCGAGATAGGCCTTGGCGATCTTGGTGCCCTTGACCAGCTTCTTCGGCCCCTTGTTGGCGATCTTGTTGACCAGCAGCTTCTCGATCCGGGCGAAGGTGTCGCGCTCGACGATGCGCATCTGGTCGGCGAGGTCGGTCTTGTAGCGGCGCAGCTCGTCGTCGATGATCTGCTGCGCGCGCAGGTCGCGCTCGATCCCCTCGCGGGTGAACACCTGCACGTCGATCACCGTCCCCGACATCCCCGAGGGAACGCGCAGCGAGGTGTCTTTCACGTCCGAGGCCTTCTCGCCGAAGATGGCGCGCAACAGCTTCTCTTCCGGCGTCAGCTGGGTCTCACCCTTGGGGGTGACCTTGCCCACCAGCACGTCGCCGGCCTCGACCTCGGCACCGATGTACACGATGCCCGACTCGTCGAGCCGTCCCAGCTGCGCTTCGCCCAGGGTGGCGATGTCGCGAGTGATGTCCTCGGCGCCGAGCTTGGTGTCGCGCGCGACCACGGTCAGCTCCTCGATGTGGATCGAGGTGAAGCGGTCGTCGGCGACGACCCGCTCGGAGATGAGGATCGAGTCCTCGAAGTTGTAGCCGTTCCAGGGCATGAAGGCGACCAGCATGTTCTGCCCGAGCGCCAGCTCGCCCATGTCGGTGGAAGCGCCGTCGGCGATCACGTCGCCCTTGGCGATCACGTCACCGACCTTGACCAGCGGCCGCTGGTTGATGTTGGTGTTCTGGTTGGAACGGGTGTACTTGATCAGGTTGTAGATGTCCACGCCGACTTCGCCCGACACCGTCTCCTCGTCGTGCACCCGCACCACGATGCGGTTGGCGTCGATGTAGTCGACCTTGCCGCCGCGCAGCGCCTGCACCGCGGTGCCGGAGTCGACCGCGACGGTGCGCTCGATGCCGGTGCCGACCAGCGCCTTCTCGGCGCGCAGGCAGGGCACCGCCTGGCGCTGCATGTTGGCGCCCATCAGGGCGCGGTTGGCGTCGTCGTGCTCGAGGAAGGGAATCAGCGAGGCGGCCACCGAGACGATCTGCCCCGGCGCCACGTCCATGTACTGCACCTCGTCCGGGCCCTTCAGCTCGAACTCACCCTTGAAGCGACAGGACACCAGCACGTCGGTGAGCTTGCCCTTCTTGTCGAGCTCGGCGTTGGCCTGGGCGATGACGAAATTGCCTTCCTCGATCGCCGACAGGTACTCGATCTCATTGGTGACGTGGTGGTTGTCCACCCTGCGGTAGGGCGTCTCCATGAAACCGTAGGAATTGGTGCGGGCGAACAGGGCCAGCGAATTGATCAGGCCGATGTTCGGGCCTTCCGGCGTCTCGATCGGGCAGACGCGGCCGTAGTGGGTCGGGTGCACGTCGCGCACCTCGAAGCCGGCGCGCTCGCGCGTCAGGCCGCCCGGTCCCAGCGCCGAGACGCGACGCTTGTGGGTGATCTCGGACAGCGGATTGGTCTGGTCCATGAACTGCGACAGCTGGCTGGAGCCGAAGAACTCCTTGATCGCCGCCGAGATCGGCTTGGCGTTGATCAGGTCGTGCGGCATCAGATTGTCCGACTCGGCCTGGTTCAGCCGTTCCTTGACCGCGCGTTCGACCCGCACCAGGCCGGCGCGGAACTGGTTCTCCGCCAGTTCGCCGACCGAACGCACGCGGCGATTGCCGAGGTGGTCGATGTCGTCGATTTCGCCGCGGCCGTTGCGCAGTTCGACCAGGATGCCGATCACCCGGATGATGTCGTCGTTGGACAGGGTGCCGGCGCCTTCGAGACCGTCGCGGCCAACGCGGCGGTTGAACTTCATGCGGCCGACCGCCGACAGGTCGTAGCGCTCCTCGGAGTAGAACAGGCCGTGGAACAGCGACTCCACCGCGTCCTCGGTCGGCGGTTCGCCCGGGCGCATCATGCGGTAGATGGCGACGCGCGCCGCCAGCTGATCGGTGGTCTCGTCGATGCGCAGCGTCGCCGACAGGTAGGCGCCGCGATCCAGGTCGTTGACGTAGAGCGTCGGCAGGGTGTCGACGCCGGCGACGGTGAGCTTGGCGAGCAGATCTTCGGTCAGCTCGTCGTTGGCGTTGGCGAGGATCTCGCCGGTCTCGGTGTCTATGATGTTGCGCGCGACGATGCGCCCGAGCAGATAGTCCTCGGGCACCAGGATCTTCTTGATGCCGGCTTCGGCCAGATCGCGGATGTGCTTGGCGGTGATGCGCTTGTCCTTGGCGACGATGACCTTGCCGGCCTTGTCGAGGATGTCGAACTTGGCCATTTCGCCGCGCAGGCGCTCCGGCACGACTTCGAACTGGATACCCTTCTTCGACAACTGGAAGCTGTCGAATTCGAAGAAGGTGGCGAGGATCTGCTCCGGGGTCAGGCCGATCGCCTTCAGCAGGATCGACACCGGCATCTTGCGCCGGCGGTCGACGCGGAAGTAGAGGTGGTCCTTCGGATCGAACTCGAAGTCGAGCCAGGAACCGCGGTAGGGAATGATGCGCGCCGAAAACAGCAGCTTGCCCGAACTGTGCGTCTTGCCGCGGTCGTGCTCGAAGAAGACGCCGGGGCTGCGGTGCAATTGCGAGACGATGACGCGCTCGGTGCCGTTGATGACGAAGGAACCGGTGGTGGTCATCAGGGGGATCTCGCCCATGTAGACTTCCTGCTCCTTGACCTCCTTGATCTTCTCGGCCGAGGACTCGCGATCGAGGATCACCAGGCGGACGCGCGCGCGCAGCGGGCTGGCGAAGGTGAGGCCGCGCTGCTGGCATTCCTTGACGTCGAAGGCCGGCTCGCCGAGGTTGAAATGCACGAACTCGAGGCGGGCGTTGCCGGAGTGGGCGACGATCGGGAAGATCGAGGCGAAGGCCGCCTGCAGGCCCTGGCTTTGACGCTGCGCCGGCTGCAGGCCGGCTTGCAGAAACTGGGTGTATGACTCCAACTGGGTCGCCAGCAAGAAGGGCACGTCGAGCACGGCGGCGCGCTTGGCGAAGCTCTTGCGGATGCGCTTCTTTTCGGTATATGAGTAGGTCATCGTGGCTCCGATCTGGATTCAGACGGTAAAGGTCAGAAGGCAATGCCGGCCAGGGTTGCCGGGGCCGGCGTTCTCTTCTGACCGCTAAATTGCGGTCAGCGCTGGCGGCGGGAGCTTGCGCCCCCCGCCGCCAGTCGATTACTTGACTTCGACCTTGGCACCGACGTCCTCGAGCTGCTTCCTGAGGGCGGCGGCGTCGGCCTTGGAGATGCCTTCCTTGACCGGCTTGGGTGCGCCATCGACCAGGTCCTTGGCTTCCTTGAGGCCCAAGCCGGTGGCGGCGCGGACGACCTTGATCGCCTCGACCTTCTTCTCGCCGGCGGCGACCAGGATGACGGTGAACTCCGTCTGCTCCTCGGCCGGGGCGGCGGCGGCGGCGGCCGGGGCGGCCACGGCGACAGCCGCGGCGGCGGCGGAGACGCCGAACTTCTCTTCCATTTCCTTGATCAAGGCGGACAGGTCGAGAACGGTCATGTTCGCGATCGCGTCGAGGATTTCTGCTTTGCTAACTGCCATGTTTGTTACTCCTGAATGAATGAATGATGTCGGTCGGAATGGGTGTGGCCGCTCAAGCGGCTTCCTTCGCGTCGCGCACCGCGGCGAGACCCCGGACGAACTTGGTCGGGACCTCGTTGAGCGTGCGCACGAAGGTGGCGATCGGTGCCTGCATCGTGCCCAACAGCGTCGCCAGCAATTCCTCGCGGCTCGGCATGGAGGCCAGGGCCTTGACGGCATTGGCGTCCATGACATAGCTCGGCATCGCACCAGCCTTGACGACGAGCTTGTCGTTACCCTTGGCGAATTCGCTGAGCAGCTTGGCGGCGGCCACCGGATCCTTGGAAATTCCATAGATCAGGGGACCGACCAGCTTGTCGGCGAGTCCGGAAAACGGCGTGTCGGTGACGGCACGTCGAACCAGGGTATTTTTCAGCACGCGCAGGTAGACTCCCGCGGCGCGCGCGTTGGCGCGCAGCGCGGTGATCTTGCCCACTTCCAGACCACGGTACTCGGCGACGATGATCGACTGGGCGTTCGCGACCTGCGCGGACACTTCGGCGACTACCGCCTTCTTGCTGTCAAGATTGAGACCCAAGGTCAGCTCCTAGTGATTGCTGCACCCGCCGCGCTGATCTGCGGCAGAAAATACGGCGACCTTCATTCAGGTTGGGATCCTCGCGGACCCCGTCCATCGTTCGGGTAACGCCATCTGCGTAGAGCGGGGCATCAGCGATCACCCCGATTAAGCCTGCAAAAGATCCGCGGCCTCTACGGTCTTTGACAACCCGCGCCGCCCCGAATTGGCGGCAGCGCGGCCCAAAGTTCTTAGCTCTACGCCGCCAGACTCGTCTGGTCGACGCGCACGCCAGCACCCATCGTGCTGGTCACGGATATCTTGCGCAGGTACTGGCCCTTCGCCGTCGCCGGACGCGCCTTCTGCAGCGCGTCGAGCAGCGCGTCGAGATTCTGGCGCAGCGACTCGACCGAAAACGAGGCGCGGCCGATGGCGCACTGGACGATGCCGCCCTTGTCGGTGCGGTACTGCACCTGGCCGGCTTTGGCATTCTTCACCGCCGTGACCACATCGGCGGTCACCGTACCCACTTTCGGGTTGGGCATCAGGCCGCGCGGACCGAGGATCTGGCCGAGGCTGCCGACCACGCGCATCGCGTCCGGCGTGGCGATGGCGATGTCGAAGTCGAGCATGCCACCCTTGACCTGCGCCGCCAGGTCTTCGAAGCCGACGATGTCGGCGCCGGCGGCCTTGGCCGCTTCGGCCTTTTCGCCCTGGGCGAAGACCGCGACGCGCACCGTCTTGCCGCTGCCCGCGGGCAGGACGACGGAACCGCGCACCGCCTGGTCGGACTTCTTGGCGTCGACGCCGAGGTTCACGGCGACGTCGATCGATTCGTCGAACTTGGCGGTGGCGCCGGCCTTGGCCAGGGCCAGGGCGTCATTGACCGGATAGCTCTTGTTGCGGTCGACCTGGGCGCGCACGGCCTGGGTGCGCTTGGATAGTTTGGCCATGTCAGAGTCCCTCCACGACGATGCCCATGCTGCGGGCGCTGCCGGCGATGGTGCGCACCGCGGCCTCGAGATCGGCGGCGGTGAGATCCTTCTTCTTCAGCTTGGCGATTTCCTCGACCTGGGCGCGCGTCACCTTGCCTATCTTGTCGGTGTGCGGCTTGGGCGAGCCCTTGGTGATGCCCGCCGCCTTCTTCAGCAGGATCGACGCCGGTGGCGTCTTCATGATGAAGGTGAAACTCTTGTCGGCGAAGGCGGTGATGACGACGGGGATCGGCAGGCCCGGCTCCATGCCCTGGGTCTGGGCGTTGAAGGCCTTGCAGAATTCCATGATGTTCAAGCCGCGCTGACCGAGCGCCGGCCCGATCGGTGGCGAGGGATTGGCCTTACCTGCCGGCACTTGCAATTTCACGTAGCCGACGATCTTCTTTGCCATGATGGCTCCTTGAGTTGAGTGGTAACGCGCCCTCGACAACCGTCTACCGGCGCTCCTCTTGCCGCAGAAACGCTGCGGCGCCGCTTTAGATCCTTAAGCTTTCTCGACCTGTCCGAACTCCAGTTCCACCGGCGTGGCGCGGCCGAAGATGGTCACCGAGACGCGCAGGCGGCTCTTTTCGTAATTCACTTCCTCGACGTTGCCGTTGAAGTCGGTGAATGGACCATCCTTGATCCGCACCAGTTCCCCGGTCTCGAACAGCACCTTGGGGCGCGGCTTCTCCACCCCTTCCTGGATCTGCTGCATGATCTTGGCGACTTCCTTTTCGGAAATCGGGGTCGGCTTGGTCGAGGTGCCGCCGACGAAGCCGGTGACCTTGGGCGTGCTCTTGACCAAGTGCCAGCTCTCGTCGTCCATGTCCATCTCGACCAGAACGTAGCCGGGAAAGAACTTGCGCTCGGAGATGCTCTTCTGGCCGCTTTTCATTTCCACGACCTCCTCGACCGGGACCAGGATCTTGCCGAACTTGTCCTGCATGCCGGCGCGGGCGATGCGCTCGGTCAACGCGCGCAGCACGGATTTCTCGAATCCGGAATAGGCGTGCACTACGTACCAGCGTTTCGTCATGATTTCTTCCAGCCCAACACCAGGTCGTAGAGTATCCATTCGAGGCTCTTGTCGGCGAGCCAGAGCACGATGGCCATGGTCAGCACGAAGATGAAGACGATGGCGGTGCTCTGCATCGTTTCCTTGCGCGTCGGCCAGACCACCTTGCGCGTCTCCACCACCGCTTCGCCGGCGAAGGCGAAGAAGCGTTGACCCGGTTCGGTGAACCACGCCGTGGTTGCGCCGGCGGCGACCCCGCCCAACACCGAGAGGACGCGCAATATCATCGGCTGCTCGCTGAGGAAATAGAACCCAGCTACGCCGGCCACCAGAAGCAACAGCGCCAGTACAATCTTGATCTTGTCGGCCATAGTAGAAACGCCAGCGATCGCCATATTAGTTGGCAGGGGCGGAGGGCATCGAACCCCCAACCTTCGGTTTTGGAGACCGACGCTCTGCCAATTGAGCTACGCCCCTGCGGCAGAGACTACAAAGCGTCCCGGGTTGAGTCGGGACGCTTACCTTATATAGCAAACGACTATTCGATGACCTTGGCGACGACACCGGCGCCGACGGTACGGCCGCCTTCGCGAATGGCGAAGCGCAGCCCCTCTTCCATCGCGATCGGCACGATCAGCCGCACCGTGATCGACACGTTGTCACCGGGCATCACCATCTCCGTCCCCGCCGGCAATTCCACCGACCCGGTCACGTCCGTCGTGCGGAAATAGAACTGCGGCCGATAGCCGTTGAAGAA
>JAHFRE010000174.1 GCA_023258955.1 Sterolibacterium sp. | reverse complement strand
CGTAATTGACGATCATGCGGCTCTTGAACTGGAATACCCGGTCCTGCGACTTCATCCGCTCGAGCACCGATTCTTCGAGCGCCGTCGCCGGGCCTTGCGGCGTCTGGGTCAGCGTGCCGGCCGCTGCCGAGCCGCGCAGTTGCACGTGGCACTCACTCTGCGTGCTGCGCATCGAAGCGATCACCAACTCGGCAAGCTTCTCCAAAGTGCGGCACTTGAGCGCGCCGCAGGTGAACTTGAGAACGGCCCCCATTTCGCTGTATCCCCGCATCGCCAAATCGGCTGTCTCCTCCAGGGAGGTCTTTTCGGCGACCAAATTCTGGCGCCGAACCCTCGCGGCGACCGCGACGGCGATCTTGCGGCGAATCTCCTCCGCCTCGAAGGGCTTGCTGACGAAGTCGTCGCCGCCGACGTCGTAGGCGTGCAAGCGCTCTTCCAAGGTATCGTGGCTCGAGAGGAAGATGATGGTGAGCTTGGCCCTTTCGAACCTGCTGCGGACCCTGTGGCAGGTTTCGTAACCATCGATGCCCATGCCCATCTCGATGTCCAGCAGGATCACCTCCGGGACAAAATCGTCGATCAGCGCCAGGCAGGCTTCTCCCGTCGCGACGACCTTCACTTCATAGCCGTGCTTCTTCAGCATGTGCGCCAACATGCCGCCCGCAACGGGGTCATCATCGACGATCAACAAGCGGCCGTTACCTCGATCCGCTGCGTCGCTCGCCATGGGGGCTAGGGTGTGGTTCATCGTTGGTCTCCCGCTGCTCCATCGCTAAGCGAGGGCTGAGCCGCTGCCGATCGGCGCATGATCGCCATCGAATCCTGCGCTCGCCCCCATTCCGCTTCGACCTGCGCCAAACACTGCCAATCGACTTCCGCGCGCTTGAGCCGGTTTTCGAGTTGCAACACCGCTTGCTGGAGCGCCACGGCGCCGATCGAGGCCGAGCTTCCCTTCAGCGAATGCGCCAGCATGCGCGCGCCGTCGCTGTCGCCGCGCTCCATGGCGTCGCGAATCGCCTTCACCTCGGTCTGCGCCTTGGTGGCAAACAGGCCAAGAAATTCGCAGTATTGCGCCATATCCGCGTCGATCCGCGCGAGCGCCGCCGCCACGTCGAAACCAGGCACGCTATCGAGCGCGCACGGGGCGTCGCCCGGCGCTGCTTTCTCGCCCTCGACCGCCTCGCCCGCAGTGACCGGCTTGGCGCTGAGCCACCGGTCGAGCGTCGCCCTGAGCTTATCGAGGGCGAGCGGCTTGGTCATGAATTCATCCATTCCCACCGCCAGGCAACGCTGTCGATCCTCTTCGAAGGCATCCGCCGTCAGCGCGACGATGACGTGGCGGGTGCGACCGGTCGCCGCTTCCCAGCTCCTTATCCGCTCGGTGGCGGCGCAGCCGTCCATGACCGGCATCTGCAGGTCCATCAGGATCAGATCCGGCGCATCGCCGCGCAAGACCGCATCGACCGCCTTTTGCCCGTTATCCACGGCGGTCGAGCTCAGGCCCAGATTTCTCAGCATGGTCTGGATCACCTTGCAGTTGATCGGGTTGTCTTCGACCACCAGGACCCGCGGCGGCGTTGTCGCTGGCGCGGACAGGGGCGGCCGCTGCGCGGCGGGTTGTCTGTCGTGCTGTCGGCTCTCCTCGCCGGCGGCTGCGAGCGACAGGCGAACGCGGAACCAAAAACGACTGCCCTGTCCCGGCACGCTGTCGACACCGACGTCGCCGCCCATCAATAGCGCCAGGCGGCGCACGATCGACAGCCCGAGTCCGCTGCCGCCGTATTCCCTGGTGATCGAACTGTCTGCCTGGGAAAACGGCTTGAACAACATGGCCTGGCGCTCGTCGCTGATGCCGATGCCGCTATCGAAGACGGCAAACTCGAGCAAGGCGTCTGTTGCATCCCGGCTGACCTCGCTGGCATCGATCCGCACGTAGCCGCGAGCTGTAAATTTTATGGCGTTGCCCGCCAGGTTCGACAGCATCTGCCGCAGCCGGTGGTGATCGCCCAAGTAGCGTTGCCCGGCCTCGCCGCGCCAACTGGATTCGAGTTGCAGTCCCTTGCCTTCGGCGCTCGCCGCGAACAGCGCGCGCGTCTCCTGGACGACCTGCTGCGGACTGAAGGCGGTCGCTTCCAGCTCGAACTTGCCCGACTCGATCCTGGAGATGTCGAGGATGTCGTTGAGCAGCGCCAGCAGCGTCTCCCCGGAATTGAGAATGGTCCTGGCGTATTCATAGCGATCGTCGTCTTCGAGCGACGGCATCAGCAGCATCTGTGCCATGCCGAGGATGCCGTTCATCGGCGTGCGAATTTCGTGGCTCATGGTGGCGAGAAAGCGGCTCTTGGCGACGTTGCCAGCCTCGGCTTCCTCTTTGGCACGGCGCAGCTCATTCTCGTGCTGCTTGCGCTCCGTGATGTCTTGGATGGTGCCCAGCAGGGAAAGCGGCCGGTCGCGCTCGTCGTAGCGAATCTCGCCCAGGCCGTGTACCCACCGCTCGACGCCATCGTTGTTTCTGCGAACACGGTATTCTCGATCGAAGCGCTGGTGCTGGCGCACGGCCGCCCGAAATTGTTCGGCGATCGCCCGACGCTCTTCCGGATGGACCAATTGCATCCAGTCGTCGAGGCGGCGGCCGTAGTTGGCGTCGATGCCGAGGATCTCATCGAGCACAGCGGAGCTCGACCAGGAATCGCTGGCCATATCGTAGGCGTAGCTGCCGATGCGCCCCATCTGCTGGGCTTCGCGCAGGATTTTTTCACTTTCGAGCAAGGCGCTCTCGGTCAGGCGGCGCGCGGTGATGTCGAGGTTGGTTCCGGTAAGGCGAACCGCTCGGCCGTCGGCGCTGCGCTCGACCACCTTGCCGCGCGATAGGATCCAGACCCAGTGGCCATCCTTGTGGCGCACCCGATACTCGATATCGAGGGCCGGCGTTTCGCCCTTCAGATGCGCGTAGAAGGCGGCGCCAAACCTCGGCGCATCGTCGCGATGGAGCAGGGCGACGAAGGTCTTGGCGCTCAATTCGAGTTCGCTGGGCGAGTAGCCGATCATGGCCACCAGTCGCGGATTGTTGCTGAACTTGCCGCTGCCGATATCCAGGTCCCATAGCCCCAGGTCGGCGCCGCTGAGCGCCAGTTCCATCCGCTGTTCGTTCGCCGCAACGTGTTGTTGCAAACGCCGGTGCTCGGTGACATCGATGAAGCACCACATCGATTCGCCGGTCGCGGGATTGAGGGTGGCGCCGCTGATGTTCACCCAAATGTGGGCGCCATCCTTGCGCACGTGCTCGATCTGCGCGCTGAACGTCTTGCCGGCGCGCAGCACCGGGTAGGCGGTCGCGCCGAAGGCGAGAAACGCTGCCTCGGATGGATAGCTCTGCCGCGTCTCGCTGCCGTTCAACTCTCCGGCTGCGTAGCCGAGCATCCTTTCGAAGGCCAGATTGGCCCAGACGATCTTGCGCTCCTTGACCGTCACGATGCCGACCAGTTCGTTTTCGAGCAAGGCCGTCTTCTCGGCGAGCAGGCGTTCCAGGTTCTTCTGGTGCCGCTGCAGTTCGGTCACATCCTGGGCGTACACCACGACCGAAGCGACCGTGCCATCTTGATTGGCGATGGGATGGAAGCGGATGGTGAAATAGCGCCCGTCACGTTCATCGGCCAGCTGTTGATCCTCGCCCGTGCGCAGCGCTTGCGCCAGGCAGGCGCGCCGACCAGCGGCGACCTCCGCCGGGAAGAAGTCGAAGGCGGATCTGCCGAGCATCTCCTGCGGCTGCTTGTTCAGACGGCGCGCAGCAACGCTGTTGAGAGCGAGGATGTTGCCCTGCGTATCCACCTGAAAGATGCTCTCCGAAACGGAATTCAGAATGGCGGTGAGTTGATCTTTGTTCTCCTGCAACCGCTGTGCGGTCCGCTTCTCGACCGAAATGTCGCGGCCTATCGCCAGCACGTGGCGCCTGCCCGCCAGTTCGATTGGACACAGCGAAACCATCGCCGAAAACGGCGTGCCATCCTTCTTGCAGTGCAGCCACTCGAAGCTGTGCGCCCCGCCGTTGGCCGCCTGGCGGATGTGCTGCGTGGCCAGGGCTGCCGACAACTGGTTGTCGGGCTGGCGCTCCGGGGACAGCGTGGCTGGCGACATGCCGATGAAGTTCTCGCGGGTGCCGGTATCGTGGAGCCGCACCGCCGCCGGATTGCAGTCGATGAAGCGGCCTGTGTCCGGATCGATGATCGACAGCGCATCCACCGATGCCTCGAACAGTACCCGATAATGCGCTTCGGCTTCCTTGAGCTGCTTCTGCATCCGCGCCGATACCAACAACGGCAGGCCGACGGCGAGGGCCATGTTCATGGCAATGGCGAAGACCAGGGCCAGCGTTTGCACCGGGCTGGTCAGCGCCAGGAAATCCTGACCCTGTGTCTCCGTGAAGTAGGTCAGGGCAGCGCGCACCGCCAAGAAGAGGGCCATCGACAGAAAGCTCGCGCCGACGAGCCAGCGCGCCAAGCGGTCGTGCCGTCCTCCCGAGCGCAACAACAGCATGCCGTTGGGCAGCAGCGTCGCCGCCGTCGCCAGCGACAGGGTGACGATTCGTGCCGGCAGGTTCGGCACGAGGTAGGTGAAGTAGGACAGTACCGCCGCCGCCGCCAGCACCAGGAGCCAACACCACGACACGGGCTCGCGTCCCGCCGATTTTCGGCTTCCTTCGTAGAGCCAGCAGGACCCTGCGACCAACAGCGTGTTCGCGGCGACGATCGACAGAAGATCGGGAACGACGTCGCGGGCGGCCAGAAGCACGTAGGCGACGCCGGTGGCGGTCGCACCGAAAGTCCACAGGCGCAGACCGGGATCCTTGGCGATGATCCGGTTGGCCAGCTGCAAGCCGAGCGCGAGCAGGATGGCGCTAATCATCGCCAAGAGGCTCAAGGTGCGAATATCGAGATTGGTCATTGCGCGCGCGCCAGACGAGGGTCCGCTTCCTGTCAGGGTCGATTGAGCTCGGCGCACCTGACCAGGTTGCGGCCGTCGCGCTTGGCGGCGTACAAACGTTCGTCCGCCGCGCCCAATAGTTGATCCGGACGCGCCTCGGCGTCTGGCGTGAGCGCGGCGACGCCGATGCTGACGGTGACCATGGTTGCGCTGCCGGACGAGATTTGGGCAATATCCAGTTCCTGGACCGCCTGCTTCAATTCTTCGGCCTTGGCTTTGGCCCCGGCCAGGTCGGTGTCGGGCAATAGACAGACAAATTCCTCGCCGCCAAAGCGGGCAACGACATCCCTGGGGCGACCGACGCCGGCTTTCAGCACTCTGGCCACCGCCTGCAAGCAGGCGTCGCCGGCCTGATGCCCGTTGGCGTCGTTGAACTGCTTGAAATGGTCTATATCGAGCAGACAGAGCGCCAACGAGGATCGACTGCGGCGACAGACGCGCCATTCGTTCTCCAGGGAAGCGTCGAACTGGCGGCGATTGGGGATGCTGGTCAGACCATCGATGAACGCCTGTGAACGCAACAGATCCGCTTGCCGCTTGAGGGTCAGGTGGGTATTCACCCGTGCGCGCACCACCGCCGGATTGGCCGGCTTGGAAATGAAATCGACCGCGCCGACCTTCAATCCCCTGGTTTCGGCGGCGGGGTTGTCGTGGCCGGTGACAAAGATGACGGGGATATCCTGGAACACGGGGTCGGCCTTGAGCCTGCGACAGGCTTCGTAGCCATCGATTCCGCCCGGCATCTCGATATCCAGCAGGATCAGTTCCGGAGAGAACGTCTCGACGCAGGCGAGGCAAGCTTCTCCGGACTGCGCCAGCTGGACCGCGTAACCGTGCTTCTTCAGCATCAGCGCGAGCATGCCGCCAGCCACTGGATCGTCGTCGACCAGCAGCAGCCGACCCTTGCCGGATCTTTCTGTGGGCCCGGTCATTCGACGCTCTTGAGAACCACGCCAGCCATACCGATGATGCCCTTCAGCTCTTCTTCCGAAACGTCCAGCAAACGCAAGCAGGATGGCCCGAGCTTTGCCCATTCCTGTGTGTGACTGCCACCCGTGAGCTCCTGCAGGATGCGCTCCGCGATCTGGCCCGTCGCGACCAGGTAACGGCTGATGGCTGGAAGCCTGCTGTCGCCCGAGGATAGGGCCGAGAGATCGTGATGATGGCGGATCGCCAGGCAGATTTCCTCGGGCAGCCACCAGTTCTCGCCGAGCAAGCAACCGACCTTGGCGTGGTCGGTCGGAAATTCCTGCAATCCCTGTTGCTCGACCTGCGTAAACGGCAGTTCGGCTTCATCGTTGGCGCGGGCGAGCGCCTTCTCGTATCCGGGAAATCGTCTCAACATCACCGGAATGCCGCAATCGCGAAACAGCCCGTAGGTGTATGCGTCATCGGCGCTCAACTTCCGCTTGCCCAGCATTTGCACCAGCCACCCCGACAGGGCGGCGATCTGGGCTGATGCATGCCAGAACCGCTCCATGCGAATATCGGTTGCCAGCGCTTTGCGCAAATTGATGCCGGCGATGGCGCGACTGACGATTTCCAAGCCGAGCATCAACAGCGCATCGTTGAGCGATCGCGCACGGCTGCGCGAACCGAAGAACGGGGAATTGGCCGTCTTGATCAGGCTGGCGGCAAGGCTGACGTCGGCGCTGATGAGTTGCCCGAGGTAGTGAAAGTTGGGGTTGTCCTTGCGCGTCTCGGCGACGACCCGGTCGATGATTTCGGGGCGCGGCGGGATGCCGAGGTCCCTGACCGTCTGCTCAAGAACAACGTCGATCGAAGGCTGTGCATTGGCTTCGGCGTTGTTCATTGCTGCCGCCTCGGATAGTGATGTGAAGGGCTTCTGCGCAAAAATGCACTGCGAATATCGCGCTGCGAATCATCCAGAAAACGAATGTCCATTATGCCCCAATGGTCCGATCGAGGGAGCGCACGACGCGATCGAACCAAGGATTTCTTTGCGCCTACCCCTGTCAAAAACTGTGATCTAGCTCCTAGCGCCATTGCATCGTGGCGCCGATAATTTCCTGGCGTCTTGGCCGGCAGACGCCGCTTGCCGCGTCGTCGCAGAGGTTTGGAGGTTTCTATGCTGAGTCCGATTTCGAGCACCTATCTCAACAACCTGCAAAGCGCCCAGCTGACGCTGCTGCAGCAGCTGTCCTCGGGTTCGAGCGTCAACTCGGCCAGCGACAACCCATCCGGCCTGTCCCTGGCGGTGTCGCTGAGCAGCCAGGCCACGGGCATGCTGCAGGCCGAAGCCAACGCCGGTGACGGCATCGCCCTGGCAGATACGGCGGCCAGCGCTGTCGGTCAGATCGGCGCCACCTTGCAGCAGATGCGCTCGCTGGCCGTACAGGCTGGGGATGGCTCCCTGAACGCCGGCGACCGGCAGGCGATCCAGGACCAGATCGGGCAGTTGGGACAGCAACTGCAACAGATCAGCGGGCAAACCCAGTTCAACGGGCAGAACCTGCTCAACGGCACCTTCTCCGCCTCGATCCAGACCGGGGCAGGCAGCGGCCAAACGACCGCTCTGGCCATCGGCGACATGTCAGGCAGCGCCCTCGGCGTGGCCAGTCTCGACCTGGGCACGGCCGCCGGCGCGCTCGACGCGATCGATCAGGCGCTGGCGACGGTCTCTGCGCAGCAGGGCCAGCTCGGAGCGGCCGCCAATGGCTTGACCGCGGCGCAGAGCTACGCCGCCGCCTCGGCCGACAATTTGCTCGCTGCAAGGAGCAATATCACCGACACCGACTACGCCGCGGCGACCTCCAAGCTGGTACAAAATGGCGTTCAGTCGCAGGCGGCGATGAAAGCGTTGACGATGTACAGAAGCATGCAGCAGCTGCAGATTTCCAGCCTCCTGCCCTAGAACTCCGGAAGCGTTTGCGGCCACGGCTGTTGCGGGCGAGCGCGGCGCCGATCAGCCGGCGAAGGCGGCCGTCAAGGCGGCGATCATGTGCGCTTGGTCCTGGGCGCCGGCGCTCTCGCGGGCGCTGTGCATCGCCCACATCGGCGAGCCGACGTCCACACCGGCGATGCCCAGCTGCGCCGCGACGATCGGACCGATGGTGCTGCCGCAGCCCAGGTCGCCACGATGCGCGTACTGCTGATAGGGAACCTTGGCCTGCTCGCAAATCCCCATGAAGCGTGCGGCGGTCTCGGCGCTGGTCGTGTAGCGCTGGTTGGAATTGGTCTTGATCACCGGTCCGCGATTGACCATGACCTTGTGGCCCGGTTCGTAGGCCGCCGGGAAATTGGGGTGGTAGGCG
>JAHFRE010000173.1 GCA_023258955.1 Sterolibacterium sp. | reverse complement strand
ATAGGGTAGGGGAAGTGATCAGGGCTGCCAGCGCATGAAGTTCGCCAGCAGGGTCAAGCCGTCGCGCGCACTCTTTTCCGGGTGGAACTGCACGGCGAAGATATTATCCCGGGCCACGGCGCTGGTAAAGGGGACGCCGTAGCTGGTCCTCCCCGCGGTCAGCGACTCGGCCTCAGGCGCGACGAAGTAGCTATGGACGAAATAGAAGCGGGCGCCGTCGGCGATGCCCGCCCAGAGCGGGTGCGGCCGCGTCTGCGCGACCTCGTTCCAGCCCATGTGCGGCACTTTCAGGCGCTGACCGTCGGCGCCGACCATGGCCTCGCGCGGAAAACGCGGCACCCGCCCGGGCAATAGCTGCAGCCCCAGCACGTCGCCCTCTTCGGCGCGCCCGAAGAGCATCTGCAGGCCGACGCAGATGCCGAGAAAGGGCTGCCGCTCGGCGGCGCGGCGCACCGCCGCATCGAGGCCGCGTTCGGCCAGTTCGCGCATGCAGTCGGGCATCGCCCCCTGGCCGGGGACGACGACGCGATCGGCGGCGGCGATCTCCTCAGCGCTCGAGGTGACCACGACCCGCGCCGCGGGCGCGACGTGCTCGATGGCTTTCGCCACCGAACGCAGATTGCCCATGCCGTAATCGACGACCGCAACTGAAGCCATGCGCTATAGGCTGCCCTTGGTCGACGGCAGGTGGCCCGCGCCACGGGGATCGGCCTGCGCCGCCATGCGCAGCGCCCGACCGAAGGCTTTGAACAGCGTTTCGGCCTGGTGGTGGGCGTTGTCGCCGCGCAGGTTGTCGATGTGCACCGTGATCGCCGCGTGATTGACCAGGCCCTGGAAAAACTCGTGCACCAGGTCCACGTCGAATTCGCCGATCAGGGCGCGCACGAACGCCACTTCGAACACCAGTCCGGGACGCCCCGAGAAGTCCACCACCACCCGGCTCAGCGCCTCGTCCAGCGGCACGTAAGCGTGGCCGTAGCGATTGATGCCCTTCTTGTCGCCGATGGCCTGGGCGATCGCCTGGCCGATGCAGATGCCGATGTCCTCGACGCTGTGGTGGCCGTCGATGTGCAGGTCGCCCTTGGCCTCGACCTCGAGATCGAGCATGCCGTGGCGGGCGATCTGCTCGAGCATGTGATCGAGGAAGCCGATGCCGCTGGCGAGTTTGACTTTGCCCGTACCGTCGAGGTCGAGCCTGACCCTGATCTGGGTCTCCAGCGTGTTGCGTTCGATCTCCCCTAGCCGCATCTTGCTTCCCTGTTGGCACCTAGACCGCATCATAATCCGCCGCGTCCCCCTTGGGCAAGGACGGGTGCCTGCCTGCGTCTGGCGCCATCGGCGTTGGTCGCCTGGGTTTCGCGCCCGGCGCTTGGTAAGATGTCCGTCCCGCGCACAGGCGCATCGCCCATCGATCATGAGCAAGTATTGGAGCCCCCTGGTCCGCAGCCTCACCCCCTACGTGCCGGGTGAACAGCCGCAGCTGGCCAAGCTGGTCAAGCTCAACACCAACGAGAATCCCTACGGCCCCTCGCCCAAGGTGTTGGCGGCGCTCGCCCAGGCCGCAAACGACGATCTGCGCCTCTACCCCGATCCCGAAGCGCGGCTGCTCAAGCAGGCGATCGCCGGCGCCCACGGCGTCGCAGCGAAGCAGGTGTTCGTCGGCAACGGCTCCGACGAGGTCCTCGCCCACGCCTTCCTGGCCCTGCTCAAGCAGCCCGAGCCCCTGCTCTTTCCCGACATCACCTACAGCTTCTATCCGGTGTATTGCCGCCTCTACGGCATCGACAGCCGCAGCGTGCCGCTCACCGATGACTTCCAGATCGCGGTCGAAGACTACTTTTCCGGCGGCGGCGCCATCATCCTGGCCAACCCCAACGCGCCGACCGGCTGCCTGCTCGGCCTCGATCAGATCGAGCGTCTGCTCGAGGCCCGCGCCGACGCGGTGGTGCTGATCGACGAAGCCTACATCGACTTCGGCGGTCCACCGATCCCCACAGCCGTTCCCCTGATCGAGCGCCATCCCAACCTGCTGGTGGTGCAGACCCTGTCCAAGTCGCGCTCCCTGGCCGGCCTGCGGGTCGGCTTCGCGCTGGGCCAGGCGCCGTTGATCGAGGCCCTGGAGCGGGTCAAGAACAGCTTCAATTCCTACCCCCTGGGTCGCCTGGCGATCGCCGGCGCCGTCGCCGCGATCGAGGACCAAGCCTACTTCGAACAGACCTGCGCCGCCGTCATCGATAGCCGCGAGCACCTGGTGCGTGCGCTGGCGGCGCTCGGTTTCGCCGTGCTGCCCTCGCAGGCCAACTTCATCTTCGCCCGCCACCCGCGCCACGACGCCGCAACGCTGGCCGCGGCGCTGCGCGCGCGCGGCATCGTCGTCAGGCACTTCGCGGCGCCGCGCATCGAGCAGTTCCTGCGCATCAGCATCGGCAGCGACGCGCAGTGCGCGGCGCTGCTGGCGGCCCTCCAGGAAATAATCGTCTAGCGCTTTTTTTCCAGGCGCATTTCCGCCGCGCGGGCGTGCGCCACCAGGCCCTCGCCGCGGGCCAGGGTCGAGGCGATCGGCCCGAGCCTGGCCGCTCCCGCCGCCGTGATCTCGATCAGGCTGGAGCGCTTCTGGAAATCGTAGACCCCCAGCGGACTGGAAAAGCGCGCGCTGCGCGAGGTGGGCAGCACGTGGTTGGGGCCGGCGCAATAGTCGCCCAGAGACTCGCTGGCGTAGTGACCGATGAAGATGGCGCCGGCGTGGCGGATCTTATCGACGAGGCGACGGGCTTCGTCGACGGCCAACTCCAGGTGCTCGGGCGCGATGCGGTTGGCGATGACGCAGGCCTCGTCCAGGTCCGTCACCTTGATCAGGGCGCCGCGGCCGCCGAGCGAGGCTTCGATCACCGCACGCCGCGGCATCTGCGGCAGCAGCCGGGCGATGCTCGCCTCGACCCGGTCGATGAAGTCGGCGTCGGGGCTGAGCAGGATCGACTGCGCCAGTTCGTCGTGCTCGGCCTGGGCGAACAGATCCATCGCCACCCAGTCGGGATCGGCCGAGCCGTCGGCGATCAGCAGCACCTCGGAGGGGCCGGCGACCATGTCGATGCCGACCACGCCGAACACCCGCCGCTTGGCGGCGGCGACGTAGGCGTTGCCGGGACCGACGATCTTGTCCACCTGGGGCAGCGTCTGCGTGCCGTAGGCCAGCGCCGCCACCGCCTGGGCGCCGCCGATGGTGAACACCCGGTCCACCCCGGCCAGACGGGCCGCCGCCAACACCAGCGGATTCTTCTCGCCGCCGGGGCAGGGCACGACCATGATCAATTCGCCGACCCCGGCCACCTTGGCCGGAATCGCGTTCATCAGCACCGAGCTGGGGTAGGCCGCCCGCCCACCGGGCACGTAGAGGCCGACCCGGTCGAGCGGCCGGATCTGCTGGCCGAGGCGGCAGCCGTCGGCCTCGCGGTACTCCCAGGACTGCGCCACCTGTCGCTCGTGGTAGGCGCGGATGCGCTCACCCGCCTGTTCGAGCGCCTGCCGCTGCGCGCCCGGCAGACGCTCCAGGGCGCTCGTCAGTTCGGCTTCGCCCAACTCGAGCTCGGCCATGGTGGTGGCCTCGCGCCTGTCGAAGCGACGCGTGTATTCGAGCAGCGCCGGGTCACCGAGCTGCTTCACCGCGGCCAGGATCTCGCCGACCGTGCGCTCGATCTGTTCATCGGTACCACTGTCTACAGCGAGCAGGGCGTCGAGCGCCGACAGAAACTCCGGCGCCAACGAGTCGAGGCGGCGCATCGGCTTCACGCGACGGCCCCGGCGATGGCGTCGATCATCGGCGCCAGCTGCGCGCGCTTGGTCTTCAGCGCCGCCTGGTTCACGATCAGACGCGAGGAGATCGGCATCAGCTCTTCGACCACGACCAGATCGTTGGCAGCCAGGGTGTTGCCGCTGGAGACCAGGTCCACGATGGCGTCGGCGAGGCCGACCAGGGGTGCTAGTTCCATGGAGCCGTAGAGCTTGATCAGATCGACGTGCACCCCCTTCTCGGCGAAATGTTCGCGCGCGATGGCGATGTACTTGGTCGCCACCTTGAGCCGGGCGCCGCGCTTGACCGCCTGCGCGTAGTCGAAGGCGGCCGGTGCGGCGACGCACATGCGGCAGCAGGCGATCTTCAAGTCGAGCGGCTGGTAGAGGCCGGCACCGCCGTGCTCGATCAGCACGTCGCGTCCGGCGATGCCCAGGTCGGCGGCGCCGTATTGCACGTAGGTCGGCGTATCCGAGGCGCGCACGATCAGCAGCCGCACCTCCGGTCTGTTGGTGGCGATGATCAGTTTGCGCGAGCTCGAAGGGCTCTCGGCGGGCGTGACCCCGGCGGCGGCGAGCAGGGGCAGCGTCTCTTCGAAGATGCGCCCCTTGGAGAGGGCGATGGTGATTCCGGTCACGGTCTGGTGTGCGGTCTTGGGCGGCGCGGCGAAGACCCGATTCTAGCAGGCGCCGATCCGCTGCTTCACTTGAGCCGGCGCACCCGCGCGCCCAGCGCCAGCAGCTTCTGTTCCAGCTGTTCGTAGCCACGGTCGAGGTGGTAGATGCGCTCGATCACCGTCTCGCCGGCAGCGGCCAGGCCGGCGATCACCAGGCTGGCCGAGGCGCGCAGATCGGTGGCCATCACCGTGGCACCCTCGAGCCTGGCCACGCCCTTGACCACCGCCGTGTTGCCGTCGATCTTGATGTCGGCGCCCAGGCGCGACAGCTCGACGGCATGCATGAAGCGGTTCTCAAACACCGTTTCGCGGATCACCGCTGTGCCCTCGGCCACAGCGTTGACGGCCATGAACTGCGCCTGCATGTCGGTGGGAAAGGCCGGATAGGGAGAGGTGCGCAAACTCACCGAGCGCAGCTTGGTCGGGGCTTCGAGGCTGATCGATTCGCCGTCGACGGCGATCTTGCAACCGCTCTCGGCGAGCTTGTCGAGCACCGCCTCGAGGCTGGCGGCGAGCGCACCGCTGAGCCTGATCTTGCCGCCGGTCGCCGCCGCCGCGCAAAGGTAGGTGCCGGTTTCGATGCGGTCGGGCATGATGCGGTGGCGCGCGCCGTGCAGCCGCGCCACACCCTGGATGCGGATCTCGTCGCTGCCGGCGCCGCTGATCCTCGCCCCCATGCGGTTCAGGCATTCGGCCAGGTCGGCCACCTCGGGTTCGCGCGCCGCGTTCTCGATCACCGTTTCGCCCTGCGCCAGGGCCGCCGCCATCATCAGATTCTCGGTGCCGGTGACGGTCACCATGTCGGTAAACAGTCGCGCTCCGGACAGGCGCCGGCCGCCGTCGCGGCCCTTCGGCGCCGTCGCCAGGATGTAGCCGTGCTGGACGCTGACCTCGGCGCCCATGGCGGTCAGTCCCTTGATGTGCTGGTCGACCGGTCGCGCACCGATGGCGCAGCCGCCGGGCAGGCTCACCTTGGCCTCGCCGGCGCGCGCCACCAGCGGTCCCAGCACCAAGATGGCAGCGCGCATGGTCTTCACCCGCTCGTAGGGTGCGAGCGGATTGTCTATGGTCGACGCGTCGAGCGTCACGCTGTCGCCGTCGCGCTCGATCGCAACACCCATCTGCGCCAGCAGGCCGAGCATGGTGTCGACGTCGACCAGGCGCGGCACGTTGGACAGGGTCAGGGGTTCATCGCTGAGCAGTGCCGCGGCCAGCAGCGGCAGCGCCGCGTTCTTGGCACCGGAGACCGCCACTTCCCCTTGGATCGGGCTGCCGCCCTCGATGGCGAGCTTATGCATTGCGCTGCCGCCACTCCTCGGGGGTCAGGGTCTGCATCGACAGCGCGTGCAGCTCACCGGAATCGAGCCGGTCCTTGATGGTCTGGTAGACCCGCTGCTGGCGCTTGACCCGGTTCATGCCGATGAACTCGGCGCTGACGATCACCGCCGCGAAGTGCTGGCCGTCGCCATCGACGCTCACCTTGTCGCAGGCGAGGCTCTCGCCTATCCACTGCTCCACTTGTCGCGGATCGAGCATGGGTCAACTCCTCAGTTTGTAGCCGCGCTTGAGCAGGAGCAGCGTCAGCGTTGCGAGCACGGCGAAACAGGCGGCAGCTACCGCCAGAGAACGCCAGGGCGACACGTCGGAGACGCCGAAGAAGCCGTAGCGGAAGCCGTCGATCATATAGAAGACCGGATTGTAATGCGACACCCTCTGCCAGAAGGTTGGCAGCGAGTGCACCGAATAGAAGACGCCGGAGAGAAAGGTGAGCGGCATGATCAGGAAGTTCTGGAAGGCCGCCAGTTGGTCGAACTTGTCGGCCCAGATGCCGGCGACCACGCCGAGGCTGCCTAGCACGCCGCCGCCGATCAGGGCAAAGACCAGGATCCACAACGGGTAGGCAAAATCCAACGGCGTAAACCAGAGCGTCGCGGCGAGCACGCCGCCGCCCACCACCAGGCCACGGACGATGGCGGCGATGACGTAGGCGGCGAAGAACTCGCGGTAGGAGATCGGCGGCAGCAGGACGAAGATGATGTTCCCGGTCACCTTGGACTGGATCAGCGAGGAAGAGGAGTTGGCGAAGGCGTTCTGCAGCACCGACATCATCACCAGCCCGGGAATCAGAAACGCCGTGTAGGCGACGCTGCCATAGACCCGCACGTGCGCTTCGAGCACGTGGGAGAAGATCAGCAGGTAGAGCAGCGCCGTCAACACCGGCGCCGCGACCGTCTGCGTGCCCACCTTCCAGAAGCGCAGCACCTCCTTGTAGAGCAGGGTCCGGAAGCCGATCATGGTGGCGCCGCATCCTTCATGACGCGAATGAAGACCTCTTCCAGTTCCGGCTTGCCGACCTCGACGTCCTCCACTGCGCAGCCGGCCAGTCGCAGCTGCGCCAGGACCTGTTCAATTTCGGCCTGGTGCTCGAACAGCAGCGTCCACGCACCTTCCGCCGGCGTCGCGCGCCGGGCCAACGCCTCGGGCAGGCCGGGACCGGGCCCGAGGCGAAACTTCAGCACCCGGCTGGAAAAGCGGCGCAACAGATTGGCGGTCGAGTCGAGCGCGACCACCCGGCCCGCGCGCAGCATGGCGATCCTGCTGCACAGGTCCTCCGCCTCCTCCAGATAGTGGGTGGTGAGGATGATGGTGTGGCCGTCGCGATTGAGGCGGCGGATGAACTGCCAGAGGGTGCGGCGCAATTCGACGTCGACGCCGGCCGTGGGTTCGTCGAGCACGATCACCGGTGGCCGGTGCACCAGGGCCTGCGCCACCAAGACTCGCCGCTTCATGCCGCCGGAGAGGGCGCGCATATTGGTGTCGGCGCGGCTGGTCAGATCCAGGTTGGCGAGGATCTCGTCGATCCAGCCGGCGTTGTTGGCGATGCCGAAGTAGCCCGACTGGATCGTCAGGGTCTCGCGCACCGTGAAGAAGGGATCGAACACCAGTTCCTGCGGTACCACGCCCAGCTGGCGGCGGGCGTTGCGATAATCGTCGATGACGTCGCAACCCATCACCTCGATCCGTCCCCGGTCGGGCCGGACCAGGCCGGCGAGCGCCGAAATCAGCGTCGTCTTGCCCGCCCCGTTGGGGCCGAGCAGGCCGAAGAACTCGCCCTGGTCGACCGCGAGATCGACGCCGGCGAGCGCCTCGACGGCACCGTAGCGCTTGGCGACCTGCCGCACGGATATCGCTGTGGCCATGACGCTGGCTTCGCTCAGGCGAGCGGCAACAGTTCTTTGACGCCGTAGACCTCGGCCAGGCTCAGCATGTCCTTGGGGGGATTGATGATGCGCACTCGCCGCTCCTGGGAGCGGGCGGCGCGCAACCAGCCAAATATCACCGCCAGCGAAGACGAGTCGACCTCGGTCACCGCTGCCAGGTCGAACACCGTCTCGCCCTCGCCCAGCGCCTCTCTGCCGGCAGCGAGCAATTCGACCGCCTGCGTCAGGGTCATCGCCCCCTCGACTTCGCGGCGATCACCGGCGACGCGTATCACTTCTTGTCTCCACCCGCGCGGTTCTTGTTCTGCAGGGACTTGATCAGCCCGTCGATGCCGTTCGCGCGCACCTCGGCGGCAAAGGATTCACGGTAGTTGACCACCAGACTGATGCCGTCGACCTCGATGTCGTAGACCTTCCAGCCGCCGGGCTGCTTTTCGACGTAATAGTCCATCGCGATCGGCTTGCCGCCCTCCTGGATGACCTGGGTGCGCACCTTGGCGTCGACGTCGGCGGGATTCATCTTGAACGGTTTGAATTCGATGGTCTGGCGCTTGTACTCGGTCAGCGCCTTGGCGTAGGTGC
>JAHFRE010000172.1 GCA_023258955.1 Sterolibacterium sp. | reverse complement strand
GGCGGGGATGCCGATCTTCTCGCCCTGGTCGATGTCGGCGATGCCGCGTCGGCTGATCGCGTCGCGCACCGCCTTGCCGATCTGGCTCTTGAAGCGGCGGATGAAGCGGGCGCGGTTGACCGCGCTCTTGTTCCTGCTGTCGTAGCGGCGGTCGACGATGTGCACCCCGGTCATCGCGCATCCCCTTTCAATGGCTCCCCCTGCCCGGACGGCGCAGGGTTCAGGAGGACTTGCGCACGCGCAGATACCACTCGGACAGCAACCGCACCTGCTTTTCGGTGTAGCCGCGGGCCATCATACGATTGACGAAATCCTTGTGCTTGCGCTGCTCGTCGCCGCTGGCCTTGGCGTTGAAGGAGATCACTGGCAACAGTTCCTCGGTGTTGGAGAACATCTTCTTTTCGATCACCGCGCGCAGCTTCTCATAGGAGATCCAGGCCGGGTTGCGGCCGTCGTGCTTGGCGCGCGAACGCAGCACAAAGTTGACCACCTCGTTGCGGAAGTCCTTGGGATTGCTGATCCCCGCCGGCTTCTCGATCTTCTCGAGTTCGTCGTTGAGCGCGTTGCGATCGAGAATCTCGCCGGTGTGGGGATCACGAAATTCCTGGTCCTGGATCCAGAAGTCGGCGTAGGTGACGTAGCGGTCGAAGATGTTCTGGCCGTATTCGGAATAGGATTCCAGGTAGGCGGTCTGGATCTCCTTGCCGATGAATTCGGTGAAGCGCGGCGCCAGGTATTCCTTGATGAAGCCGAGATAGCGCTGCTCGACCTCCGGCGGATACTGCTCCTGCTCGATCTGCTGCTCGATCACGTACATGAGGTGCACCGGGTTGGCGGCGATCTCGCGGTGGTCGAAGTTGAAAACCTTGGACAGGATCTTGAAGGCGAAGCGGGTGGACAGACCGGTCATGCCCTCGTCCACCCCCGCGTAGTCGCGGTACTCCTGATAGGACTTGGCCTTGGGATCGGTATCCTTGAGGTTCTCGCCGTCGTAGATGCGCATCTTCGAAAAGACCGACGAGTTCTCCGGTTCCTTGAGCCGCGAGAGCACGGCGAACTGCGCCATCATGCGCAGGGTGTCGGGCGCGCGCGGCGCTTCGGCCAGCGAGGAGTTGGCGATCAGCTTCTCGTAGATCTTCACCTCTTCCGAGACGCGCAGGCAGTAGGGCACTTTGACGATGTAGATGCGGTCGAGGAAGGCCTCGTTGTTGCGGTTGTTCTTGAACGACAGCCACTCGGCCTCATTGGAGTGCGCCAGGATCATGCCGTCGAAGGGGATGGCACCGAAGCCTTCGGTACCCTTGTAGTTGCCCTCCTGGGTGGCCGTCAGGAGCGGGTGCAGCACCTTGATCGGGGCCTTGAACATTTCGACGAATTCGAGCAGGCCGCGGTTGGCCAGGCACAGGCCGCCCGAGTAGGAATAGGCGTCGGGGTCGTTCTGCGAATAGTCCTCGAGCTTGCGGATGTCTATCTTGCCGACCAGGGAAGAGATGTCCTGGTTGTTTTCGTCGCCCGGTTCGGTCTTGGAAACGGCGATCTGGCGCAGCACCGACGGGTGGAGCTTGACCACGCGGAATTTGCCGATGTCGCCGTTGTACTCGTGCAGGCGCTTCACCGCCCACGGCGACATGATGCTGTTGAGGTAGCGGCGCGGGATGCCGAAGTCCTCTTCCAGCAACGGTCCGTCCTCCTCCGGTCGGAACAGACCCAGCGGCGATTCGTGCACCGGCGAGTCCTTGATGGCGTACAAAGGCACCTTTTCTATCAGGGTCTTTAACTGCTCGGCCAGCGAAGACTTGCCGCCGCCGACCGGACCGAGCAGATAGAGGATCTGCTTCTTTTCCTCCAGCCCCTGCGCGGCGTGGCGGATGTAGGCTACGATGTGCTCGATCACCTCTTCCATACCGTAGAAGTCGGGAAAGGCGGGATAGGTGCGGATCATCTTGTTGGCGAACATGCGCGACAGGCGCGGGTCGTTGCGCGTGTCGACCAGGGTCGGTTCGCCGACCGCCATCAGCATACGCTCGGCCACCGAGGCGTAGGCCGTCGGATCGGAGCGGCACAGCTCGAGGTATTCCGGCAGCGACATCTCTTCTTCCTGAGTCGCTTCGTAGCGGCTCTGGTAACGGGCTAGCAGGGACATGGGGCACCTCCTCCACTTAGACGCCCTGGGCCGGTTCGGTAGCGAGCGGCCCAGCTATTGCCTTCGACCCGGATGATCGGAAATAATTGCGTATATCGCAAGTTGCATTTGCGGCGTCGCCGTGGCGCAGTCCGGGACCGCTTCAAGCTTGCCGTCGCCGCTCCCGGCTACCGCCAAGGTCGGCAGCCGGTGTCGGCAGGTCATTGGTGAGCAGCCGCCGCCGGTTGTCGATCAAGCGGGTCGCCTGGCGCTGCCGCGCGCGCGCGGCGACGAGCGCGGTCGCCACCCGCGCCTCGTCGGCGCACAGCCAATTCCAATCGTAGATGCGCGCGTAGCCGCTCCTGACGTTGTCGGCGAGTCGTGGCGGCATGGTCTGGTATTCGAAGAAGGGCGCCGCCGAGCCTTCCGCGGCCCGTGGCCGGCGCCGCGGCAGGTCGGGCAGCATGATGGCGAACAGGGCGGCGGCGCCGCGACCGGCCCCGTCGGCGCTCAGCGCCGCTGCGATCTCCCAGTCGATACGCCGGCTGGCGCGCGAATTTCGACTCACCAGAACCACGACGACGGTCACAGCGTCGATCAAGCCAAGTCGGCGGATGGTTTCGATATAGGCGCTGGCGGAAGCCGAATCGAGATCGCCGCTGCGCCCCGGTCTGGCGTCGAAGAGATGTCCGAAGGCCGCCTCGAAGCCGGCGAGGCAGGCACCGGCCTCGGTCGGGTGGCAGCTCAGATACAGTTTTTCCATGGTTCTGCAGCACGGTTGCGCCCTGGGCTCAGCCGAGCAAGGTCCCCACCAGCACGAACTGGTTCGCGGCGAGCAACGCCTGCTGCGTGCTCAAAGCGCTAGTGCCGCCGCCACCGAGGGCGCCCAAGGCGAGCAGGGTCGCCAAGTCGATGCCGCTGTTGTTCTGGCTGCCGGAGAACAGGCCGCTGGAAAGCAGGCTGTTGGTGAGCAGTTGATCGGTGAGCGCCGTCTGCACCTGGGCGCCGAGGGTTGGCAGCTGCCCCTGGGTCTGACCGACGAAGTTGGCGGCGATGCCGGCGAATGCGCCGGCTGCCTGCGCCAAGAGCGAAAATGCGCCAGACGCATCGCTATTGAACGCCGCGCTGAGCGTCCCGAGATCGAGGCTCAAGACACCAGTGGTTCCTCGGGTGCCGATCCCGAGCTGGGACAGCGTGGTCAAGGCCGACCCGCCATTGCCGTAGCTCGCCAGTGCCTGACTCGCCAGCGCCTGCGACAGATCGGCGCCGGCAGCGGTGTTGGCGCCGAATGGCGCTGTGCCGAGACCGGCGATATTCTGCTGCAGGTTGTTGTAGGCATCGACCAGACTCTGGGACTGCGCCGCCAGGCTGGCGACCGTCGCGGCCTGATTCTGGGCGCTGTTCGCGGCGTTGCCTTGCAAGGCCGTGAGTTGGTCGCCGAAGGTGGAGGCCCCTGACAACAGCTGGCCGAGCCCGGAGATATCGACGAAGGTCGACGCGTCGCCGAATAGCGTGGGCAAGAAGCCGCTCAATTCGCTGGTCAGCAGGCCGCTGGCCGGGTTGATCGCGGTGGCGCTGACGCCGAAGAGCGGGGTATTGGCGTTGATCGCCGACAGTGGGTCCATTTACATCACCTGCACGCGCAATGTTTGGGGCGCTCGAAGATCATCGAGCGCTCGGATATCTCGGAGACGACTCAACCGCCGCAACCTCAGCGGGGCCTCGTAGTTCTTTTGAAAGCCGGCGCGGGCCAAAGGTTCCTGGGTGCCGAGCCGGCGGTGTCTAACGGTCGCGCGCTGCTCTGCCGTGTGGCGCCGCTGCCGGACCGGCCGGAACTTAGCGTCCGCGCCAATATCAAACAGACCATGCGGTTTGGGCGCGAGGACGGGCCGAGAAGCTTGATCAGCCTGGCCGCCGATCGATGGCTTGCGCTGCCGCAACGATGAGCAGAGGAGAAGGCCATGCGCCATGGGCAAGACAGCATGCCGAGCTACCACTTTCTCGAGCACTTTCTGCGGCTGATGTTCCCCCCCGGCAGCGCGGCGGCCCCGTCACTCCCCTACGTCGCGCGAGCGGAACCGGCCTACCGTGCCCTTCCCGTGTCGCGGCTCAGCGTCCAGGCCAGTTACCACGTGCCGGACTCACCGGTTGCCGCTGCTGTCCGCAACGACTCGCCGGCGGTCGAAGTCATGACCGACTTGCGCCGCGTTGCCGCGGTGACCATCGGACCAGCGCCCTCGGTCCAGGTGGCCAACCAGACCATGATCGCGCGTGGCGTGCGCGCGTTGCTGGTGGTGGACGACCAGCGACGCGTTTGCGGCATCGTCACGGCGACCGACCTGCTCGGCGACAAACCAGTGCAAATCGCCCGGCAGCGCGGCATGCGCCACGACGAAGTGAGCGTCGGCGACATCATGACGCCGGTCGAGAGTCTCGAAGCCATCGATATGCGCCTGGTACTTGCAGCGCGGGTCGGCGACATCGTCGCCACGCTACAGCGCTCCGGGCGCCAGCACGCGCTGGTGGTCGAACAGGCGCCGGACGCTGGCGCTAGCGGCGGTCAGATGCTGCGCGGCATCTTTTCGCAGACGCAGATCGCCCGCCAGCTGGGCACCCCGCCCGATGCGGCGCAGCCGGGTCGCTCCTTCGCCGAGATCGCTGCGGCGATCAGTCCGTAGCGATTCGGGCGGCAGCAGCGGCAGCCGCCTACTTGAGTTCGTCGCCGAGGTGCGGTGCCAGCACGCGCAGCAGCTGCGCGAATATCTTCGGCGAGCCGGCGACGATGTTGCCGCCGCTCATGTAATCCGCCTCGCCCGTGAGATCGCCGACCAGACCGCCGGCCTCGGTGATGAGCAGGGCGCCGGCAGCCATGTCCCAGGGCGACAGGCCGAACTCCCAGAAGCCGTCGAGGCGGCCGGCGGCGACGTAGGCGAGGTCGAGCGAGGCGGCGCCGGGGCGGCGCAGGCCCGAGGTCTTTTGCGTCAATTCGCGAAAGATCGCCAGATAGGCGTCGATGTGCTTGAACGAGCGATAGGGAAAGCCGGTGCCGATCAGCGCCTCGGCCAGGCGGGCGCGCTTGGAGACGCGCAAGCGCTTTTCGTTGAGGAAGGCGCCGCCGCCCTTGGTGGCGGTGAACAGCTCGTTGCGGTTGGTGTCGTAGACCACCGCCTGGGTGAGCACGCCCTTGTGCGCGAGACCGATCGAGATCGCGTACTGGGGCAGGCCATGGATGAAATTGGTGGTCCCGTCGAGCGGATCGATGATCCACAGGTAGTCGCTTTGCGGACCGAGGCTGCCCGACTCCTCTGCTAGAATCGCGTGGCTCGGGTAGGCCTCGCGGATCACCTCGAGTATCGCCGCCTCGGCCGCCTTATCCACTTCGGTGACGTAATCGCTCTGCTGCTTGGTACTGACGGTCAATTGGCTGAGATCGAGGCTGGCGCGACTGATGATGTGGCCGGCGCGACGGGCGGCCTTGACCGCGATGGTGAGCATGGGATGCATGGGACCGTACCGGTGATGGGCAGCTGCCGATTGCGCCGAGCTGGGCAATTCGGCAAAGGCGGAATTCTAATATGAACGGCGCACCGCCGCTCGGCCGCATCCGCGTCGTCCTCTGCCAACCCAGCCATCCCGGCAACATCGGCGCTGCCGCGCGGGCGATGAAGACGATGGGCCTGGGTCGCCTCTATCTGGTCAAGCCGAAGTCCTTTCCCGATCCCGAAGCCCAGGCGCGAGCCTCCGGCGCCGGCGACCTGCTCGAGGGCGCCGTCGTCTGCGCCAGTCTGGCCGAAGCGCTCGCCGACACGGTCTTTGTGGCCGGTATGAGCGCGCGCCGCCGAGACCTGTCGGCACCATTTTGCTGGGCGCGCGAGGGTGCCCAACGCCTGCTCGACAACGCCGCCCAAGGCGAGGTGGCGCTGGTCTTCGGCAACGAGTCGGCAGGCTTGAGCAATGAGGAGTTGGCCCTGTGCCACCTCGCCGTGACGATTCTGGCCAACCCGGACTACAGCTCGCTCAATCTGGGCGCCGCCGTGCAGATCATGTGTTACGAACTGCGGCTAGCGGTACTGGTGGCCGGGCCGCTGGCCGTGGCGGAGGCGATGCCAGCGCCCGGGGCTGAGGTCGAGGCGCTGCTGGCGCACCTGGAGCGCGCGGCGCTGGCGAGCGGCTTTCTCGACCCGTCGCAACCCAAGCGCTTGATGCTGCGCTTGCGCCGGTTGTTCGCGCGCAGCCGGCTCGAGCGCGAAGAGGTGAGCATCTTGCGCGGCCTGCTGACGAGCTTCGAAAAGCAAAAATTCCGCCGCAAAACTTGACTGTAGGGCAGGGGTATTTTATAGTGCGCTGCAATAGATTGGAGCCCAGATGCTTGACCGCTTGCGTGAGGACATTCGCTGCGTATTTGACCGCGACCCGGCGGCGCGCTCGGCGTGGGAGGTGGCTACCTGCTACCCGGGCTTCCACGCCCTGCAGTGCCATCGCCTCAGCCACTGGCTGTGGACCCGGCACTTTCGCTGGTTGGCGCGCTGGTTGTCGCATTGCGGCCGGTTCTTTACCGGGGTGGAGATCCACCCCGGGGCGACCATAGGGCGACGAGTCTTCATCGACCACGGCATGGGCGTGGTCATCGGCGAAACGGCCGAGATCGGCGACGAGTGCACCCTCTACCATGGGGTCACCCTGGGTGGCACCTCCTGGAACAAAGGCAAACGCCATCCGACTCTGGAAGCGGGTGTGGTGGTCGGCGCTGGTGCCAAGATCCTCGGTCCGCTGACCGTCGGCGAGGGAGCCAAGATCGGCTCCAACGCCGTGGTCGTGCGCGACGTTCCGGCTGGCGCGACCGCCGCCGGCATACCGGCACGGATCGTCGATGCGGAACACGCGCGGGCGCGCGAGGCCGACGCTGAAAAGCTGGGTTTTTCCGCCTACGCGGTGACGCGTAGCCAGGATGATCCCGTGTCTCAAGCCATCCATGGCCTGCTCGACCACGCCGTCGCCACCGACAAACGAATCCAGCACCTGTTGGCGCGACTGGAGAGCGCAGGCGTGTCGGTGGCCGACGAGGCGGCGACGGCGGACAAATTCGATCCCAACTACCTGGGGAAGATAGTTGACTAAATTCGTCGGACATTGTATTCTTGCTCCCAGTTGTCGGGTATCGCCGGCACCATGGTGCGTCCCGCCGGGTACCGGATGTGCGTCTTCCGAGGAGAAAACATGAAACTGACCACCAAAGGCCGCTTTGCAGTCACCGCGATGATCGATCTGGCGCTGCGCCACGAAGGCGGGCCGGTGACCCTGGCCGGCATCAGCGAGCGCCAGAGCATTTCCCTGTCCTATCTCGAGCAACTGTTCGGCAAGCTGCGCCGCCACCACCTGGTTTCCAGCGTGCGCGGTCCCGGCGGCGGCTACCGCCTGGCCCGGGACGCCGCCCAGATGTCGGTGGCGGATATGATCAGCGCCGTCGATGAACCGCTCGACGCCACCATGTGTGGCGGCCAGGCCAACTGCAAGGACGAGGAGTCCTGCATGACCCACCAGTTGTGGACGACGCTCAACGAGCGCATGTTCGAATACCTGAACTCGGTCTCCCTGGCCGATCTGGTGCAGGCGCAGAAAGCGAAACTCGCAAACTCGGCGGCTGTGCCCGTCGCCAGCGACACGCGCCGCGGCCGCAGGCCGATCGCCATCGTCAGCGCTGCCTAGGGATTTTCGCTGTGTCGGCCTCCGCCTACTTCGACCACAACGCCACGACACCGCTCGACGCGAAGGTGCTCGAAGCGATGCTGCCTTACCTTGGCGCACGCTTCGGCAACGCCTCGAGCCGCCACGGCTTCGGCCGCGCCGCGCGCATGGCCATGGACGAAGCGCGCGCGCGGGTTGCCGCCGCGGTGGGGGCGCATCCGACCGAGGTGATCTTTACCAGCGGCGGTTCCGAGGCCAACAACCTGTTCCTGCGCGGCGCATGTACCCGCCTGCGCCCCGGCTTGCTGGCCATTTCGGCGGTCGAACATCCGAGCGTGCGCGAACCGCTGCGGCAGATCGTCGCCAGCAGCCCAGCCTGGCGCTGGCACCAGATTCGCGTCGATGGCGCCGGTCGCATAGACCGGGAAGACTTCGACGCGGTGATCGATGCGGGACCGCGAC
>JAHFRE010000171.1 GCA_023258955.1 Sterolibacterium sp. | reverse complement strand
GCCTCCTACCACGAACAGCAGCTCGAGGAGTTCCGCGTCGGCTTCATCCTGCGCGAATCGGGCGAACTGGTGCACGGCGCGGTCTGGCCGCTGCTCGACGGCGAAGACGAAGGCAGCGAGAGCCACGGCGAGATCGAGGCGCTGCTGCGCGAGATGGGTGTGGGCGAGATCATGGTGCTCGACCAACGCCTGCCGGTCGAGTATTGCGACGATTGCGGCGCCCCGCTCTTCCCCAATACCGATGGCGAATCGGTGCACGCCGAGATGCCCGAGGACCAGGCCGCGGCGGCGCCGCGCCACCTGCACTGAAAGCTAGAAGCCGCGGCGGTATTCTGCGGCTTCTAGCTCGGGCTCGTGGCCCGAGACCAGGTCGGCGATCAAGCGCCCCGAGCCGCAAGCCATGGTCCAACCCAGGGTGCCGTGGCCGGTGCTGACGAACAGTTTGCGGTAGCGACTGCGGCCGATCAGCGGCACGTTGGAGGGCGTCGCCGGACGCAGGCCGGCCCAGAACTCGACGCTGTCGCGGCCCCCGGCGCGCGGAAACAGATCGTAGGCGCGGGCCAGCAGCGCCTGGCAACGGGCGGCGTTGATATCGGTGTTGTAACCGGCGAACTCGGCGGTGCCGGCGATGCGCAGCCGCTGCCCGAGGCGGGAGAAGACGAGCCGGTGCTGGTCGTCGGTGAGACTCACCGTCGGCGCCACCGCGTCGTCGGCCAGGCTGATCGTCGCCGAATAGCCCTTGGCCGGGTAGACGGGCAGCGCGATTCCCAGGGGCCGCAGCAACAGCGGCGTATAGCTGCCCAGCGCGACGACGTAGGCATCGGCGCGCACCTGCTCGCCGCCCGCCAGACGCACGCTTGTCAGCTCGCCGGCATCGCTGTGCAGCGCTTCGATCGCGGCGCCGAAGCGGAAGACCACGCCCCGCGCCGCGCACTTCTCGGCCAAGGCCGCGGTAAACTTTTGCGCGTCGCCCGACTCGTCGCTGGCGGTGTAGGTGCCGCCGACCAGGGACACGCGGCTGCCGCCCAGCGCGGGTTCGATCTCCAGACATTCGGCGGCGTTCTTCAGCACCCGCTCGCAGCCGTACTCGCGCATCAGCGCCGCCTGCGGCACGGCGTGCGCGAACTCCCTGGCGTCGAAATAAGCGTGCAGTATGCCGCGCTGCAACTCCTCGTAGCGGATGTCGGCGCTGGCGCGCAGCTGCTGCAGGCAGGTGCGGCTGTAGAGCGCCAGGCGCAGGATGGCGACGATGTTGGCGCGCATGCGCCCCGGGGTGCACTCGCGCAGGAAGCGCAGGCCCCACAGCCACTGCTGGAAATCGGCCGAAAAGCGCCACAGCAACGGCGCATCTTCCCGCCCGATCCACTTCAGGATCTGCAGCGGCGCGCCCGGATTGGCCCAGGGTTCGGCGTGGCTCACCGAAATCTGGCCGCCGTTGGCGAAACTGGTCTCCAACGCCGGACCGGGTTGGCGATCGAGCACCTCGACCTGGTGCCCGGCCTCGGCCAGGTACCAGGCGGCGCTGACGCCGACGACGCCAGCGCCGAGAACGACGACGCGCATCAGCGGCTATCCTTGCAAACAGGCATAAAATGAACTCGGCGCCGGTCAGGCGCTCTGAAGATGGTCGAGCATTTTATACCGGCCACCCCTGGAGGATTCGTGAAAAAGACCGATGCCGAGTGGCGCCAAGTGCTGTCGCCGGAGCAATACCGCGTTACCCGCGAGAAGGGCACGGAGCGAGCGTTTTCCGGCGAGTACTGGAACAGCCACGAGCAAGGCCGGTTCCATTGCGTGTGCTGCGGCGCCTCGCTGTTTGCCTCGGCGCAGAAATATGATTCCGGCTGCGGCTGGCCCAGCTTCACCGCGCCGGCAGAGCCAGCCAACGTCGCCGAGGCCGAGGATCTGAGCCACGGCATGCGCCGCACCGAGGTCACCTGCAGCCAGTGCGGCGCCCACCTGGGCCACCTCTTCCCCGACGGTCCGGCGCCCGGCGGCCTGCGCTACTGCATCAATTCAGCTTCGCTGAAGTTGGAGAAAGAACCTTCCCCCCAGCCCCCTCCCCTAGGGAAGGGGTGACTTTGGCTCGCTACGCTCGCAGGCTCTTGGCGGCGGGGTGTCGGTATAATCGCTAAATGAAATTTCTCTTCGACCTGTTCCCGGTCCTGCTCTTCTTCATCGCCTTCCAGTGGGCCGGCATCTACGTCGCCACCGGCGTCGCCATGGCCGCCACCCTGGGACAGATCCTCTGGCAGTGGTTTCGCCGGCGCAAGATCGACAACATGCTCTGGGCCAGTCTGGCGATCGTCGGCCTGTTCGGTGGTGCAACGCTGCTGCTGCACGACGAGACCTTCATCAAGTGGAAGCCGACCGTGCTCTACTGGCTGTTCGCGCTGGTGCTGGGGCTGGCACCGCTGGTCGCCAAGAAGAATCTGATCCGCGCCGCGCTGGAGGGTCAGGTCGAACTGCCGCAGCGTCTGTGGTCCGGGCTCAACGCCGCCTGGGTGGCCTTCTTTGTCGTGATGGGTCTGGCCAACCTCTACGTCGCCTTCGTCTGGGCGCGCGACGACACGGCGCTGTGGGTGAAATTCAAGCTCTTCGGCGGCATGGGCTTGATGCTCGTCTTCGTCATCGGGCAGAGCCTGTTCCTGGCCAAGTACATGGAAGAGAAAAAGTGAGCGTGGTCACCGCCATCCGCGAACGCCTGGCCGTATTGCAGCCGCAACGGCTCGAAATCGCCGACGACAGCGCCCAACACGCCGGCCACGCCGGCGCGCGCGACGGCGGTGGCCATTTCCGCGTCAGCATCGTCTCGGCGCAATTCGCCGGCCAGACCACCCTGGCCCGGCACCGGCTGGTGCACCAGGCGCTGGGCGAGATGATGAAACGCGAGATCCATGCCTTGAGCATCGTCGCGAAAACCCCAAATGAATCCGCGACCGGCTAGAATCACGCCAGCCTCAATCTTGCGGAGAAGACCATGAGCACATGGGTGGCCTGGGGCACGGTAGCGATCAGCATCGTTCTGCTGGCCGTGCTGGGCGTATTGCTCTACCGCCTGATCAGCGGCGAGCGAAGCACCACGCAGGCGAACGCGCAGGGCAAGGCGCCCAGTGCGCACTACGTGCCAACGACGCCTGATGAGACCATGGTCATCAGCCGCCAGCAGGCCGACGAAATGCTGAACAAATAGCCGGTGGGGGTGCCGCGCTTGCATCACCGCGGCTTGGTGTATCATTCGTCCCTTGCCGGCGCAGCGGTCGTTTTCGCCCAGCGCATCAACAGCAAGATTCCCGGGGCTGGCCCCGACAACCAACAAGGAACAACATGAAACGTTTTCTGCTTCGCGCCCTGCTGACCTCGCTGGTCGCTCTGACCGCGTCCGCGCCAGCGCTTGCCGCCAAAAAGACCGATGAGGCCGAGCCGAGCGTCGCTTCGGTAAATGGCAAAGCCATCCCCAAGACTCGCGCCGATGCCCTGATGGCAGAAGCTCTCGGTCAGGGACAACAGGACTCGGAGCAGTTGCGCAACGCGGTGCGCGACGAACTGATCAAGCGCGAAATCCTGGCGCAGGAGGCGCAGAAGAAGGGCATCGACAAGAAGCCCGAGGTGAAGACGCAGCTGGAACTGGTGCGGCAGAGCGTCCTGATCAACCTCTACATGCAAGACTACATGCGCGGCCACCCGATCAGCGATGAAGCGCTGAAGAAGGAATACGACATGGTCAAGGCGCAGATGGGCGACAAGGAGTACAAGACCCGTCACATCCTGGTCGACAAGGAAGACGAGGCCAAGGACATCGTCGCCCGCCTGAAGAAGGGCGAGAAGTTCGATGACCTCGCCAAGCAGTCCAAGGATCCCGGTTCAAAGGACAAGGGCGGCGATCTGGGCTGGGCACCGCCGTCGCAATACGTGCGCCCCTTCTCTGACGCCATGGTCAAGCTGGAAAAGGGCAAGTACACCGAGACGCCGGTGAAGAGCGACTATGGCTACCACGTCATCATGCTCGACGACACCCGCGAACTCAAGCTGCCTTCGCTCGAGGAAGCCAAGCCGCAGCTGGTGCAGCGCCTGCAGCAGCAGACCGCGCTCCAGCACATCACCGAGCTGCGCCGCAAAGCCAAGGTCGACTAGTCGCGCCGCGCCAGGCTGCAAGCAAGAAGGGCTCGCGACGCGAGCCCTTTTCTATTGCTGCTTGACGATCGACGAGGACACCGCGCGGGCGTTGTCCTTCATCTGCTCCGCCTCGGATTTCGCCTTGTCGTCGTAGGCCTTTCTGACCTGGGCGGCCTGCGCGTCGGCAGCGCGCTTTTCCAGGTAGGAGACGTAGCTCGCATAGGCGATGCCGCCGACGATCAGTGCGGCGATGAGGACGCCGACCAGCTTCGATTTCCCGGCGGGCGTGGAACGAAAGGGATCGACCGGTTCGGCCGCCCCGCGCGGTATCTTCAGCTTCTGCTCGGCCTGCGCCACCTCGGCCTCGATGCCGCCGGCCTCGTCGGGCTCGCGCTTGTCCTGGAAGGTCAGCCGGTATTCCTCGATCACGATCAGGTCGCGATCCTTGAGCACGCGCTTCTTGACCGCTTGGCCATTGACCAGGACGGCACCGCCGGGACCCAGCTCGTTCAGCACGTAGCTGTCACCGAGCTTCATGATCGAGGCCCACTCGTCCTGCTCGCCAGGCGCATCGATCTTGATGTCCGCGTCGTCCTTGCGCCCGACCAGGATCAGGTCCTTCTCCAGCACCAGTTCTTTGGCCGGTTTGCCGTCGCGGCGGATGATGATGGAAGGCATGGCAGCTCCCGTGCAGACCTACTTTTTCTTGTAGGTGTTGAGATCGATTCCCTCGCGCGCGATGGCGGCCGCAATCGACGGCACCGCCGCGAGACGCTGGACGTAGTCCTGGTAGACCGGCAACCCCGCCGGATCGATACCGGCCAGGCCCGCCCAACGCAGGAAGACCAGAGCGTAAGCGTCGACGAAGCAAAGCCGGTCGCCCAAGAGGAAGGGGGAGGCTTTGGCCGCCATCGTCTGGATCCGCTCCAGCTGGCCGCGGAACATCGCCAGCGCGCTACGCTTGACCTCCGCTTGTGCGGCTTCGCCTTCGGCGAACTTCGCGGCGCGGAAGATGTGGGTGAAGGTCGGGTGCACGGTGTTGTTCATCCAGGCGAACAGGGACAGCGCTTCCGCCCGCCGCCACGAATCGGCGGGCAACAGCCCGGCTTGCGGATGGCTGCGGTCGAGATAGTCGCAGATGGCGATGATCTGGTTCAAGGGCTTGCCATCGACCACCAGCACCGGGACCAGCCCCAAGGGGTTCAGCGCGAGGTACTCGGGCGAGTGCTGCTCACCCTTGTGCAGCTTGACCGGCTGGGCCTCGAAGCTCGCGCCCGTGGCGGCCCTGATGGCTTCCAGGCCGGCGTGGGGCACGAAAGAACAAGCGCCGGGGCCGTAATAGAGTTTCATCATCGAACAGTTCCTCCAGGGTCAGGCGACAGCAGGTCGACCATCTTAAGCGACCCAGCGCCGCGCGTTGCGAAAGATCTGCATCCAGGGTGAATCTTCGCCCAAGCCTGGCGGCTGCCAGGACATCTGCACGCTGCGAAAGATGCGCTCCGGGTGGGGCATCATGATGGTGAAGCGGCCGTCCGCCGTGGTGACGCCGGCGACCCCGTCGGGCGAACCGTTGGGATTGGCGGGATAGCGCGTCGCCACCGCGCCCCGGTTGTCCACGTGGCGCAGCGCCAGCGGCGGGCGCGCTGCTCGCGCGAAGCTCGCCCGCCCCTCCCCGTGCGACACCACGATGGGGATGCGCGAACCGTCCATGCCGGCGAAGAAGAGGGAGGGCGAGGCGGCGACCTCCACCATCAGCAGGCGCGCTTCGAACTGCTCGCTGCGATTGCGCAAGAACAGCGGCCAGTCGCCGGCGCCGGGGATGATGGCGCGCAGATGGCTCATCATCTGGCAGCCGTTGCACACGCCCAGGGCGAAGCTGTCAGGACGGGCGAAGAAGGCGGCGAAGTCGTCGCACAGCTGGCTGTTGAACAAGATCGACTTGGCCCAGCCCTGGCCGGCGCCGAGCACGTCACCGTAGGAGAAGCCGCCGGCGGCGGCGAATCCGTGGAAATCGGCGAGCCGCTGGCGGCGGTTCTGCAGGTCGGACATATGCACGTCGAAGGCGGCGAAGCCGGCCCGCTCGAACGCCGCGGCCATTTCGACCTGACCGTTGACCCCCTGCTCGCGCAGGATGGCGATCCGCGGCCGGGCGCCGCCGATCACCGCCGGCGCCGCGGGGCTGAAGCTGAGACTCAGCGACAGGCCGGGATCTTGCGCATCGAGCAGCGCGTCGTACTCCTCCTGCACGCAATCGGGGTCGTCGCGCAGCCGCGCCACCTGATAGCTGGTCTCGCTCCAGACGCGCTGCAATTCGACCCGCGGCGCCGCGAACAGCGTCTTGCCGCCGGCGCCGATGCGCAGCTGGTCGGTGTCGTTGGGCGCACCCAGGAGGTGGCAGAGGTGTGCGAGGCCGAACTCGGCGAGCAGCGCATCGATGCGGCCGCGGTCGGCGGCACGGATCTGCAGCACGGCACCGAGCTCCTCGTTGAACAGGGCGGCGAGGGGCTCACCGAGCGCGCCGAGGTCGACGTTCAAGCCGCAGTGGGCAGCGAAGGCCATCTCGCACAGCGTCGCCAGCAGGCCGCCGTCGGAGCGATCGTGGTAGGCGAGCAGCAAGCCCTCGCCGTTGGCGCGCTGGATGGCGTTGAAGAAGGCCTTCAGCACTGGCGCCTCGGCGTCCGGGCCGACCGCGCCGCACTGGCTGTAGACCTGGGCCAGCGCCGAGCCGCCGAGCCGGTTCCGGCCCGCCCCCAAGTCGATCAGCAACAGCTGCGTCGCGCCCGCGTCGAGGCGCAGTTGCGGCGTCAACGTGCACCTGATGTCGGCGCAGGGGGCGAAGGCGGTGATGATCAAGGACAGCGGCGAGACCACCTCCCTGCCCCGCCCGTCCTCGCTCCACGCCGTGCGCATGGACAGGGAATCCTTGCCGACGGGGATGGACAGATCCAGCTGCGGGCAGAACTCGAGGGCGACGGCTTTGACGGTGTCGAACAGCGCCGCGTCCTCGCCGCCATAGCCGGCCGCCGCCATCCAGTTGGCGGAGAGCTTGACCACCCCGAGGCCCTCGACCCGCGCCGCGGCCAGGTTGGTCAGCGCCTCGCCGACCGCCATGCGGCCACTGGCGGGTGCGTCGATCAGCGCCAGCGGGGTACGCTCGCCGAGGGCGAAAGCCTCGCCCAAGTAGCTCTCGAAGCCCATCGCGGTGACGGCGCAATCGGCCACCGCTACCTGCCACGGTCCGACCAGCTGGTCGCGCGCGGTGAGGCCGCCGACGCTGCGATCGCCGATGCTGATCAGGAAGTTCTTCGCCGCAACCGCCGGCAGGCGCAGCACGCGCCGCACCGCTTCGTCGAGCTCGATTGCGGCGAGCTCGAGCCCCGGCAACGGCGCTGCAACGTGGTGTGCCGTCCGCTGCATGCGTGGCGCCCGCCCTAGCAGCACTTCCATCGGCATGGCCACCGCGTCGCCGCCGAAGTGCTCGTCGTGCACCACCAGCCGGCCGTCGTCGCTGGCGACGCCGAGCACAGCGCAGGGACAGCGCTCGCGCGCACACAGCGCCTCGAACTCCGCGACCCTGTCGGCGGCCAGCGCCAGCACGTAGCGCTCCTGCGACTCGTTGCACCAGATCTCGCGCGGCGACATGCCGGATTCCTCGGAGGGCACGGCACGCAGGGAGAAACGCGCGCCACGGCCAGCGTCGTGCACCAGTTCGGGCAGGGCGTTGGACAGGCCGCCGGCGCCGACGTCGTGGATGGCGAGGATGGGGTTGACCGCCCCCAGCTCCCAGCAGCGGTCGATCACCTCCTGGGCGCGCCGCTGCATCTCGGGATTGCCGCGCTGCACCGAGGCGAAGTCGAGATCGACGCTATTGCTGCCCGTGCTCATCGACGAGGCGGCGCCGCCGCCCAGGCCGATCAGCATGCCCGGACCGCCGATCTGCACCAGCAGCGTGCCGGCCGGAAATTTCTGCTTGAAGCAGTGCTCGGCGGCGATGTTGCCAATGCCGCCGGCGATCATGATCGGCTTGTGATAGCCGCGCATGGTCCCCGCCACTTCCTGCTCGAAGCTGCGGAAGTAGCCGGCGAGATTCGGCCGGCCGAATTCGTTGTTGAAGGCCGCCGCGCCGATCGGCCCTTCGATCATGATGTCGAGCGCCGAGGCGATGCGGCCGGGC
>JAHFRE010000170.1 GCA_023258955.1 Sterolibacterium sp. | reverse complement strand
GCCCTTCAGGTTGACCAGGGTCATGTAGTCGATGGCGCCGCCGAAGAAGCCCGAGCCGCCCGCGGCGTAGGGTCCGACGCGGTAGTCGATGGCCGGGATGAACTGCTCCTGGGCGTGAACGCCGCAGGCTGCCACCGCCAGCGCTGCCGCCGCCAGAATTCGTGCAATTGCTCTCATTGTGTCGCCTCCTATGGATAAGACCGAGTAGTTGTTGGCAGCGCCTACGCTGCGCGCTTTGTTCTCAAAGTATATTCTAGTGCGGAAAGGGCCACAGCCGCAGTTTCTCCTTGCCGATTTGCCACAGCCGCGCCAGACCGTGCGGCTCGACGATCAGGAAGAAGATGATCAGGGCGCCGAAAGCCATCAGCTCGATGCTCGAACCTATCCCTGACGGCAGCGGCAGGCCGGCACCCTCCAGCGATTGCATGGCGACGTTGAGAACGATCGGCAGCAGCACGATAAAGGCCGAGCCGAGAAAAGAGCCGAGGATGCTGCCGAGGCCGCCGATGATCACCATGAACAGGATGCGGAATGACAGATCGAGGTTGAAGCCCTCCGGCTCGACCGTGCCCAAATAGGCGTAGGCGAACAGGGCACCGGCGACGCCGCAATAGAACGAGCTGACGGCGAAAGCCATCAGCTTGGTGCGCATCGGCCGGAAGCCGATCACCTCCGCCGCCATGTCCATGTCGCGTATGGCCATCCAGGAGCGGCCGATGTTGGTGCGCACCATGTTCTTCGCCAACAGCGCCATCACCGAGACGATGCCCAGCACGAACAGGTATTTGCTCATCGAGCTATCGAAAGCGTAGCCGAACATCTCGATCTTCTGCGCCGTGATGACGCCCGACGAGCTGTAGTTGGTGAACCAGCCGACCTTGGTCAGGCACCAGACGATGAAGAACTGCGTGGCCAAGGTCGCCGCCGCCAGATAGAAGCCGCGGATGCGCAGACTGGGCAGACCGAAGACGATGCCCACCGCGGCCGCGCAGAGGCCGCCCAGGACGAAGGCGACGAGGATGGGCATGCCCTCGATGCGCAACATGAAGTTGTAGGAGGCGAAGGCGCCCACCGCCATGAAGGCGGCCGTGCCCAGGGACAGCTGTCCGGCGTAGCCGGTGAGGATGTTGAGGCCCAGCGCCGCCAGGGCGAAGATCAGGAAGGGGGTGAGGATGGCGGTGAACGCGTAGTTGGAGACCCAGCCGAACTGCGCCAGGAGCGGAATCCCGAGAAAGGCGAAGGCGACGATGCCGCCGACCACCCAGCGGTCCTGGCGGATCGGGAAAATCTGGCTGTCTTCGGCGTAGGTCGACTTGAACTGGCCTGATTCGCGATAGAACATGTCAGGCCTCCCGCTGGGCCGCGACCAAAGGAAGTCCCCGTGGGGTCCCAAGGGAGGCCTGCGCCCCCCTGGGGGGCAGCGAACGAAGTGAGCGTGGGGGCTGTTTCATTGCGTCCTCTAGATCCGGCGAATGATCTTCTCGCCGAACAGGCCCTCGGGCCGGACGAGAAGGAAGAGCAGCGCCAGCACGTAGGGGAACCAGCCTTCGATGCCACCCAGATTCATCTGCGTGTCGAACAACTGCTGCAACAGCGGCGGCAGGAAGACCTCGGCCAACTTCTCCGAGGCGCCGATGATCAGGCCACCGACGATGGCCCCGGGGACGCTGGTGAAGCCGCCCAGGATCAGCACCGGCAGCGCCTTCAGGGCGACGAAGGTCAGCGCGAACTGGACGCCGTTGCGCGCGCCCCAGAGCAGACCCGAGACCAGAGCGACGAAACCGGCCACCGCCCAGACCACACCCCAGATGTGCTGCAGCGGGATGCCCACGGACAGTGCCGCCTGGTGGTCGTCGGCGACCGCGCGCAGCGCCCGGCCGACCTTGGTGCGCGAAAAGAACAGCGCCAGGCCGGCCACCAGCGCCGCGGCGATGCCCGCGGCGATCAGGTCGAACTGCGAAATGGCCATGCCCGAGACCTCCATCAGCCACTCCAGCGGCACGTCGGCGATACCCAGTTCGAGACCGCGCACGCTCGCCCCCCAGATCGCCTGGGCCAGACCCTCGACGAAAAAGGTGAGGCCGATGGTGGCCATGAACAGCGTGATCTCCGGCTGCGCCACCAGCGGACGCAACACGAATTTCTCGGTCACCAGGCCGAGGACGATCATCGCCACCATGGTCAGCGGCACGGCGACCCACAGCGACAGGCCCAGGTCGTGCAGGCCGACGGCGGTCAGCGCGGCGAAGAACACCATCGCCCCCTGGGCAAAGTTGAACACGCCGGAGGCCTTGTAGATCAGCACGTAGCCCAGCGCCACCAGCGAGTACATGACCCCCGAGAGCAGGCCGGCGATCAGGACTTCGATGAAAAATTGCATTAGGCCTCCTGCCGTGCCGCGACCGAAGGAAGTCCCCGTGGGACCCCAAGGGAGGCCTGGGCCCCCTCGGGGGGCAGCGAACGAAGTGAGCGTGGGGGCATTCTATTCGCGTCTCAGTGGGCGACGCCGAGATAGGCGTCGATGACGTTCTGGTTGGAGCGGACCTCGTCGGGCGTGCCGTCGGCGATCTTCTTGCCGTAGTCGAGCACCACCACCCGGTCGGAGATGTCCATCACCACGCCCATGTCGTGCTCGATCAGGACGATGGTCGTGCCGAGCTGATCATTGACGTCGAGGATGAAGCGGCACATGTCCTGCTTCTCCTCGACGTTCATGCCCGCCATCGGCTCGTCGAGCAGCAGGATCGACGGTTCGGCGGCCAGCGCCCGACCCAGCTCGACGCGCTTTTGCAGGCCGTAGGGCAGGCGGCCCACCGGCGTCTTGCGGATGTGTTGGATCTCAAGGAAATCGATGATCTCCTCGACCGCCTTGCGGTGGGCGATTTCCTCGCGCTGCGCCGGGCCCCAGTAGATGGCGTCGAGCAGAAAGTTGGAGCGCATCTTCAGATTGCGCCCGGTCATGATGTTGTCGAGTACGCTCATGCCCTTGAACAGGGCGATGTTCTGGAAGGTGCGGGCGATGCCGCTCTTGGCCGACTCGTAGGTGTTCATGCCGCGCCGCTTCTGGCCGCGGAAGACGATCTCGCCCTGCTGCGGATGGTAGACGCCGTTGATCACGTTGAGCATCGAGCTCTTGCCGGCGCCGTTGGGGCCGATGATGGCGCGGATCTCGTGCTCGCGCACGTCGAAGCCGATCGAAGTCAGCGCCTTGACGCCGCCGAAGGACAGCGAGATGTTGTCGAAGCTGAGGATGACCTCGCCACTCTTCTTGCTCATGCCTAGGCGGCCCTCTTCGTCGCGGGATAGCGGGTCGCACTCATGATGCGCAGGTCGGCCGCCACCATGCCGGAGCGCCCGTCCTCGAACTTGACCAGGGTCTCGATGTACTGCGAAGGCTGGTCCGAATACAGGGCGTCGATCAGCACCGCGTACTTCTCGGCGACGAAGCGGCGCCTGACCTTGCGCGTGCGCGTCAGCTCGTCGTCGTCCGGATCGAGCTCCTTGTGCAGCACCAGGAAGCGGTGCACCTGCGAGTCGGCGAGCATCGGATCCTGCGCCAGGTCGGCGTTGGCCTTCTCCAGGCAGTCGCGTATCAGTTCGTAGACCTCGGCCTTCTGTGCCAGGTCGGTGTAGCCCGAGTAGGCGATGTTGCGCCGCTCGGCCCAGTTGCCGACCGCACCCATGTCGATGTTGATGAAGGCGCAGACCCGTTCGCGGGCGTCGCCGAAGGCCACCGCTTCCTTGATGAAGGAGAAGAACTTGAGCTTGTTCTCGATGAAGTTGGGCGCGAACAGGGCGCCGCCGGCGAGCTTGCCGACGTCCTTGGCGCGATCGATGATCTTGAGGTGGCCGTGCTCGTCGAAAAAACCGGCGTCACCGGTGTGGAAGTAGCCCTCGCCGTCGATCGCCTCCGCGGTCGAGTCGGGCCGCTTGTAGTACTCCTTGAGCAGGCAGCCGCCGCGCACCATCACTTCGCCGCTCGCGGCGATCATCACTTCGACCCCGGGAATCGGCTTGCCGACGCTATCGAACTTGATCTCGCCGTCGGGCTGCAGGCAGACCGCGGCGCAGGTTTCGGTCGAACCGTAGAGCTGCTTCAGGTTGACCCCGATCGAGCGGTAGAAGCGGAACAGGTCGGGTCCGATCGCCGCCCCCGCAGTGTAGGCGACGCGCACCCGGGACAGGCCCAGGACGTTGCGCAGCGGCCCATAGATGAGGATGTCGCCGAGGGCGTAGAGCAGCCGGTCTTTGATCGACACGCCGCCCTTGCCGTCGAGGATCTCGGCGCCGACGCGGCGGGCGACACCCGAAAAATAGTCGAACAGCCAGCGCTTGACGGCGCCGGCGTCCTCCATGCGGATCTGCACCGTGGTCAGCACGTTCTCGAACACGCGCGGCGGTGCAAAATAGTAGGTGGGACCGATCTCGCGCATGTCGGTCAGCACCGTGTCGCCCGATTCCGGACAGTTGATGGTGAAGCCGGCGACGATCGCCTGGGCGTAGGAGAACAGGTGATCGCCGACCCAGGCCATCGGCAGATAGGAGAGGATCGAATCGTCCGGTCCCAGCTTGTCGAACTCGCAACCGCTCTTCGCCGCGCTGATGAAGGAGGCGTGGGTCTGGCAGACCCCCTTCGGCTTGCCGGTGGTACCCGAGGTGTAGAGCATCACGGCAACCTCGTCGGCGCCGCCGCGGTCGATCTCGGCGTCGATCGCTGCGGGATGCAGACGATCCTCGGCGCGACCCTGGTCCATCACCGCGTCGAGGCTGGCGAGCTCGCTCTGGCCGTAGTGCGTCAGACCACGCGGGTCGTCGTAGAAGATGTGCTTGAGGGCCGGACACTGGTCCTTGATCTCCAGCATCTTGTCCACCTGTTCCTGGTCCTCGACGATGGCAAAGCGGATCTCCGCGTCCTGCAGCACAAAGGCCATCTCCGCCGCCACCGCGTCCTGGTAGAGCGGCACGGGCACGCCGCCCAGCATTTGCGCTGCGGCGAAGGACCAGTAGAGCCGGGGCCGGTTGTCGCCGATGATGGCCAGGTTGTCGCCGCGCTTGAAACCCATTTGCGCCAAGGCGCTGGCCAGCGCGCGCGCCTCGGTGAAAACCTCGGCCCAGCTCCAGGTCTGCCAGATGCCGAGATCCTTCTCGCGGGTGGCCGGTCGCCCCCCGCGCAGCTGCGCGTGCTGGCGCAGTAGGCGCGGAAAGGTGTCGAGGCGAACCGCGTCGACCGAAACACCAGCTACCGCCATCAAAGCTCCCCCTCTGAGTGACGCTGATTCTAGCCCCATTCTGGTGCAGCGCAAGTCCGGTTGACGCGGCTACATATTGCGCCGGTACTGGCCACCGACTTCATAGAGCGCGCTGCTAATCTGGCCCAGCGAACAGACCCTGACCGCCTCCATCAGCACGGCGAAGACGTTGCCGCCTTCGATCACGGTGCGTCGCAGCCGCTCCAGCATCGGCGCCGCCTGGCGCTGGTTGCGCTTCTGGAAATCGTGCAGCCGCGTTATCTGCGAGCGCTTCTCTTCTTCGGTCGAGCGCGCCAGTTCGATCTCGGGCTGGGCGTCGCCCTTGGGGTTGCGGAAGGTATTGACGCCGACGATGGGATAGGAGCCATCGTGCTTGCGCCCCTCGTAGTAGAGCGACTCCTCCTGGATCTTGCCGCGCTGGTAGCCGGTCTCCATCGCCCCGAGGACGCCGCCTCTGTCGGCGATGGCTTCGAATTCCTTGAGCACCGCCTCCTCCACCAGGTCCGTCAGCTCGTCGATGATGTAGGCGCCCTGGTTGGGGTTCTCGTTCATCGTCAAACCCCACTCGCGGTTGATCACCAGCTGGATGGCCATGGCGCGGCGTACCGACTCGTCGGTCGGGGTGGTGATCGCCTCGTCGAAGGCGTTGGTGTGCAGCGAGTTGCAGTTGTCGTAGACCGCGATCAGCGCCTGCAACGTAGTGCGGATGTCGTTGAAGGCCATCTCCTGCGCGTGCAGCGAGCGGCCCGAGGTCTGCACGTGGTACTTCAGTTTCTGGCTGCGCTCGTTGGCGCCGTAGCGGTTCTTCATCGCCACCGCCCAGATGCGCCGGGCGACGCGGCCGATCACCGTGTACTCGGGATCCATGCCGTTGGAGAAGAAGAAGGACAGATTCGGCGCGAAGTCGTCGATGTGCATGCCGCGCGCCAGATAGGCCTCGACGTAGGTGAAACCGTTGGCCAGGGTGAAGGCGAGCTGGCTGATCGGATTGGCGCCGGCCTCGGCGATGTGGTAGCCGGAGATGGACACCGAGTAGAAGTTGCGCACGTCGTGATGAACGAAGTATTCCTGGATGTCGCCCATCATCTTCAGCGCGAACTCGGTGGAGAAGATGCAGGTGTTCTGGCCCTGGTCCTCCTTGAGGATGTCCGCCTGCACCGTGCCACGCACGTTGCCCAGGGTCCAGGCGCTGATCTTGGCCGCCTCGTCCTCGGTCGGCTCGCGTCCGTTGTCGCGCCTAAACTTGTCCAGCTGCTGGTCGATGGCGCAGTTGAAGAACATGGCCAGCATCATCGGCGCCGGACCGTTGATGGTCATCGACACCGAGGTGCTCGGACTGCACAGGTCGAAGCCGTCGTAGAGCACCTTGATGTCGTCCACGGTGGCGATGGAAACGCCCGAGTTGCCGACCTTGCCGTAGATGTCCGGCCGCTCGTCGGGATCGCAACCGTAGAGCGTCACCGAATCGAAGGCGGTCGACAGGCGCTTGGCCGGCTGGCCCTCCGACACCTTCTTGAAACGGCGGTTGGTGCGGTAGGCGTCGCCCTCGCCGGCGAACATCCGCGTCGGGTCCTCGTTCTCGCGCTTGAAGGCGAAGACGCCGGCGGTGAACGGAAACGATCCCGGGACGTTTTCGCGCATGAGAAAACTCAGGATCTCGCCCTCGTCCTCGAAGCGCGGCAGCACCACCTTGCGCACCTTGGTGCCGGAGAGCGAGACGCCGACGAGCTGGGTCCTCAGCTCCTTGTCGCGGATCTTCACCACGTACTCGTCAGCGCCGTAGGCGCGCTGCATGTCGGGCCACATCGCCAAGAGCTTCTGCTGCGCCGGCTGCAGCTCACCGGCTTTGGCGGCGAGCGCTTCGGCCAGATCGCCGGTCGGCTTGCCGCGCTCCGCGAGCAGCCCGACCGCCGTGCGCAGCGACTGGCACTGGCGGGCGACCAGCGCCTGGGCGCGGGTCAGTCCGTGGTAGGCGCGCACCGTCGCGGCGATCTCGGCTAGGTAGCGCACCCGCGCCGTCGGCACGATGGCGCGCGAACTGGTCGAATGCCTGACGCTGGCTGCCGGCAGCCTGCCCGGCTCGGTCTTCAGGCCTAGCGCCGCGAGGCGCGCGAGCAGCGCCTGGTAGAGGGCGGTGACGCCGTCGTCGTTGAAGCGCGCCGCCTGGGTGCCGAACACCGGCATCGCCTCGAGCGGCTGGGCGAACGCCTGGCGGTTCCGCTGCACCTGCTTGGCGACGTCGCGCAACGCGTCCTCGGCGCCCTTGCGGTCGAACTTGTTGATGGCGACGAAGTCGGCGAAGTCGAGCATGTCGATCTTCTCCAACTGGCTGGCGGCACCGAACTCCGGCGTCATCACGTAGAGCGAGCAATCGACGTGGCTGACGATGGCGGCGTCGCCCTGGCCGATGCCGGGGGTCTCGACGATGATCAGATCGAAGCCGGCGAGCTTGCAGGCGGCCACCACCTCGGGCAGGGCCGAGGACACCTCGGCGCCGGCACCGCGGGTGGCGAGCGAGCGCATGTAGATGTGCGGATGCTCGATGGCGTTCATGCGGATGCGATCGCCGAGCAGCGCGCCGCCGCTTTTCTTGCGCGAGGGATCGACGGCGATCACGGCGATCTTCAGGCGGTCGCCCTGGTCGAGGCGGAAGCGCCGGATCAGTTCGTCGCTGAGGCTCGACTTGCCCGAGCCGCCGGTGCCGGTGACGCCCAGCGTCGGTGTGGTGATCGCTGCCGCCTCGGCCCGCAAGCGGGCCTTGATCTCCTCCGCGTAGGCGCCGTTATCCAGCGCCGTGATGACGCGCGCCAGATGGCGCAGGCGCTTGCTTCGGTCCGGTGCCGCGAGCGCGGCGAACAGCGCCTCGCCCTGCGGCGCCAGCGGTGACAGGTCGGCGTCGGCGCGCCGCGCCAGATCGTTGATCATGCCCTGCAGACCCATCTGCTGGCCGTCTTCCGGCGCGTACAGGCGCTCGACGCCGTAGGCGTGCAACTCGGCGATCTCGGCGGGCACGATGACGCCGCCGCCGCCGCCGAAGACCTTGATG
>JAHFRE010000371.1 GCA_023258955.1 Sterolibacterium sp. | reverse complement strand
CGGAGGCCAACGTCGCCCGCCTCTATCTGGGCCAGATCGCCGAGGATAGCAACCGGCCGCAGGAGGCGCTGAACTGGTACGGCGCGGTGACCCCGGGCGACCAGTACATGGCGGCCAAGCTGCGCGCCGCGACCCTGACCGCCAAGTCGAGCGGACTCGATGCTGGACGCGCCGTGCTGCGCCAGGCGGGAGAAGCCAATCCCAGGGAACTGATCGCCTTCCTGATCGCCGAGGCGCAGCTGCTGACCGAGGCCGGCCGCACCGCCGACGCCTTCGACCTGCTCGACGCCCGCCTGGCCAGCCTGCCCGAGGAACCGCAGCTGCTCTACGAGACCGCCATGCTGGCGGAGAAGCTCGGCCGCTACGAGGTGCTGGAGAGCCGATTGCGCCTGCTCATTCGACTCAAACCGGAGCACGCCCACGCCTACAACGCCTTGGGCTACTCGCTGGCCGAGCGCAACCAGCGGCTCGAGGAAGCGCAGCAACTGATCGAGACCGCCCTGACGCTGGCGCCCGACGATGCCTTCATCCTCGACAGCAAGGGCTGGGTCCTCTACCGTCGCGGTGACGGCGAGGGGGCGCTCGCCGCCCTGCAGCGGGCGTACGCCAAGCGGGCCGATCCAGAGATCGCAGCCCACCTGGGCGAAGTGTTGTGGAGCCTCGGTCGCCGCGAAGAGGCGGAGAAGACCTGGCTCGCTGCCAGCCAGAGCGATCCGCGCAACGAAGTGCTGGCTGCGACGATCAAGAAATTTAAACCCTGAGCATGTCGCGGCGCCACGGCATTGCCCTGCCCGCGCTTTTGCTCGCCGTCGCGCTGATCGTGGCCCTGGCGGGCTGCGCCAGCCTTCCCGCGCCGGCGCCGGCCACGGCGCGCCCCGCGGCGACGACCGGCGACTACGAATTCACCGGTCGCATCAGCGTGCGCCACGGCGACGCCCGCTACATCGCCAACCTCAGCTGGCAGCACGACGCGAGCCACGATGCCATCCTGCTTGCCACCCCCATGGGCCAGGGCCTGGCCGAGCTTTCGCGCGACGCGAGCGGGGCGCAACTGATCGCCGCCGATGGCCGTCGCCTCGCCGCCGCCGACTGGGATGGCCTGGCCGCGCAGGCCTTCGGCGTCGAACTGCCGCTGGCTTCGATCGGCCGCTGGCTGGTCGCCGATGCGCCGGCTGGCGCACAGCGCGACGCCGCGGGGCGGCCCCTGGCCTTCCGCCAGGACGGCTGGAGCGTCGCCTACGAAGGCTACGCGAGCGAAGATCCAGGAGCGCGGCCGCGCTTGATCGAGATCAGGCGCGAAGACATCGAACTGCGCTTGAAGATCGACGCCTGGCAGGAGGCCCGCTAGATGTCTGCGGCGAACGATCCCTGGTCGCGTGACTGGCCGGCGCCGGCGAAGATCAATCTCTTCCTCCACGTCGTCGGCCGGCGCGCCGACGGCTACCACCTGCTGCAGACGGCCTTCCGCTTTCTCGATATCGGCGACACGCTGCGCTTTTCGCCGCGTCAGGACGGCCAAGTGGGGCTCCTCACGCCGCTCGCCGGTGTGGCCGATGGCGAGCATCTGTGTCTGCGCGCAGCCCAAGCGCTGCGGCAGGCGGCAACGGTGACCCAGGGGGTGGACATCGCGCTGGAAAAGCGCCTGCCCCTGGGCGGCGGTCTCGGCGGCGGCAGCTCCGACGCCGCCACCACGCTGATCGCGCTCAATCGGCTGTGGCGTCTGGGCCTGAGCCGAGCGCAATTGCAGCGACTGGGCCTGACGCTCGGGGCCGATGTGCCGGTCTTCATCCATGGGCGCGCCTGTTTCGCCGAGGGCGTCGGCGAGCTCTTCACCGATGTGCAGCTCCCCGCCGCCTGGTACCTGGTGCTGCTGCCGCCGGTGGCGGTGCCGACGGCGACCGTCTTCGCCCAGCCGGAGCTGCGCCGCGACGCGCCGCGGATCGCGCCGGCGCAGTGGCGACCGGCGGGCGATGAGCGCAACGACCTCGAGCCGGTCGCCTGCCGGCTGTTCCCCGAGGTCGCGCGCCATCTCGAACTGCTGCGGCCCTATGGCAGCGCCCGGATGAGCGGCTCGGGCGCCTGCGTCTTCATCGATTTTGCGACCCGCGAGGAAGCCACCGCGGCGCTCGCCGCCATGCCCGCCGAGGTGCGCGGTTTGGTGGCCCGTGGGCTGGACCGGCATCCGCTGCTCGAATTGACATAAGCCGCGAAAAGCTTGAAAATGCGGGCCTTTCGCAGGCACCCGATGAGGGGTTCGCCACGTTGGGGAGTCGCCAAGCTGGTTAAGGCACCGGATTTTGATTCCGGCATGCGAAGGTTCGAATCCTTCCTCCCCAGCCAGGACCTCGTCTGAATTCCCGTCTTTGACCTAACGCGACATCGAGCGAGACCTCCATGGCTTATGACAGCCTGATGGTGTTTACCGGCAATGCCAACCCCAGGTTGGCGAGCGACGTGGTCAAACGCCTCTCCATTTCGCTCGGCCGGGCCACGGTCGGCCGCTTCTCGGACGGCGAGGTCAACGTCGAGATCCTGGAGAACGTGCGCGGCAAGGACGTGTTCATCCTGCAATCGACCTGCCAGCCGACCAACGACAACCTGATGGAACTGCTGATCATGGTCGATGCGCTGAAGCGTGCCTCGGCCGGTCGGGTCACCGCGGTCATCCCCTACCTCGGCTACGCCCGCCAGGACCGGCGGCCGCGCTCGGCGCGGGTGGCGATCACCGCCAAGGTGGTGGCCAATATGCTGCAGGCGGTGGGGGTGCAGCGCATGCTCACCGTCGATCTGCACGCCG
>JAHFRE010000370.1 GCA_023258955.1 Sterolibacterium sp. | reverse complement strand
TGGTGTAGGCGAGGCGATCGACGTGGATCGCGTCGAACAGGGCGCTGCGCAGCCTGGCTTCCTCGCCGATGGCGTCGAGCGCGTAGTAGAGGCGGGCGCCGGCGCCCCAGCGCCCGAAATCGGCGTGCACGCGGCGGAAGACCACGTCCTTGGGGAGGGTCTGCAGCCACGTCTTGAGCAGCGGTTCCAGGGCGTAGCAGTGCGGGCAGCCGTACCAGAAATACTCGCTGACTTCGATGCCCTCAGCGCTGGCGGTGGGCTGCGCTGGAATGATGGTCTGGTAGTTGCTGCCTTCGGTGAGCTCGACGGCACCGACGGGCGCGGCCAGCCCCAGCAGCAGGCCGAGCGCTGCCAGCCATCCCCGGGCGCTCACCCGCGGCGTCCGCTCAAGCGTCCGCGGCGACGACGCAGTCGACTTCGATCTCGACCAGCCAGGCTTTGTCGATCAGTCCCTTGACTTCGACGAAGGTGCATGCCGGCCTGATGGCGGCGAACACCTCGCCGTGCGCACGCGCGGCATCGTTCCAGCGAGAGATGTCGGTGAGCATGATGCGGGTGCGGATCGTGTCCTCGAGCTTCATCCCCGCTGCGCTGATCGCCGCAGCGGCGATCTCGAGGCAGCGTTTGGTCTGGCCATAGACGTCGCCCGGCGCCGCCACTTCGCCATTGGCGGCGATCGGTGCGGTGCCCGAGATCGCCAGGTGCGGACCGATGCGGACGGCACGCGAGAAGCCGATCTTGGGTTCGAACGGGGAGCCGGAGGAAATATTTTTGCGCATGGGGGGATTCTCGGTGGTTGGGTCGGCTGCAGCCAGGGCGCTGCTCGAGCGCGGCGGACCGACAGCATAGCAATGGCCGAAACCCTTGTAAATGCGCCCTCCGGCCGCGGCCGACATAAGACCTGGGCTTGCGCTTATCATGGTGGCATCACCAACAAATCGGGAAATGGCCATGGACCATCCATCGCGACACTGGCGCTTCTTCCGCGCCGGCGGCTTCGATCAGGTGCGGCTGGACAGCGCTGCCGAACTGCTGGCGATCGGCGAGCTGGATCAGAAGCTCTGGGTGGCGCTGTCCTGCCCAACCCGCGGCATCGAATTCGACTCGGCCACGCTCACCTTGATCGACAGCGATGGCGACGGCCAGGTGCGGGCGCCGGAGCTGATCGAGGCGGTGCGCTGGGCCGAGGGCCGCCTGCGCGACCCCGAGGTGCTGGCGCACAAGCTTGGCGGGGTGCCGCTCGCGGCGCTGCGCGACGACGACGCGGGCGCCGCCGTCGCTGCCGCCGCGCGGTCGCTCGCGGCGGAATTGGCCAAGGGTGCAGACGATGCCTTGAGCGTCGACGAGATCGGCGCGGCGCAACTGCGCCAGGCCGAGGACAGGCTGGCGGCGTGGCGGGCGGACGGCGCCAAGGTGCAGGCGCTGGGCGAGGCCACCGCGGCGGCGCACGCCGCCATGCTGGCGGTGGCCGACAAGGTCGAGGATTTCTTCTTGCGTTGTCGTCTGGCTGCCTTCGACGCGCGCGCCGGCGAGGTCCTGTGCGGCGCCGAGGAAAGCTTCAATGCCATGGCCACTGCGCAGTTGCAGGAAGACGATGCGGCGATCGTGCAGTTGCCGCTGGCGCGCATCGCTGCGGGCGTGGCGCTGCCCCTCGGCGCCGGGGTCAATCCTGCCTGGGCCGGGCGCATCGCGGCGCTGCGCGAGCTCGTCTTGACGCCGCTGCTGGGCGAGCGCGAGGCGCTGCACGAAGCCGACTGGGCCCGCCTCAAGCAGCACCTGGCAGCCTACGCCGCGTGGCTCGCGGCAAAGCCCGATGCCACGGCCGCAGCACCGGGCCTGTGCGAATTGGAGAAGCTGGCGCGCTACGTGCGCGACCTGCTGCCGCTGGCCAACAACTTCGTCGCCTTCCGCGATTTCTACACCCATCAGGGCAAGGCCACCTTCCAGGTGGGCACGCTCTACATCGACGGCCGCTCCTGCGAACTGTGCGTCGCGGTCAACGACCCGGCCAAGCACGCGGCCCTGGCGACGCTCTCGCGCATCTGCCTGGTCTATTGCGATTGCCTGCGCAACGGTGAGAAGAAGAGCATCGCCGCCGCCGTCACCGCCGGCGACTCCGACCAGTTGATGGTCGGCCGCAACGGCATCTTCTACGACCGCGACGGCCGTGACTGGGACGCAACCATCACCAAGATCATCGACCATCCGATCAGCCTGCGCCAGGCCTTCTGGTCGCCCTACAAGCGTTTGGCACGGCTGGTGGCCGATCAGCTGCGCAAACTGACGGCGAGCAAGGCGGCGCAGTCGGAGGAGAAGATGGCGCAGGCGGCGCTCGGCGCGCACAAGATTTCGGTGGTCACAGCCCCGCCGCCGCCACCGCCGTTCGACGTCGCCAAGTTCGCCGGCATCTTCGCCGCCATCGGTCTGGCCGTCGGCGCCCTCGGCACGGCGCTGGCTTCGATGCTCTCCGGCCTGCTCGGTCTGCGCTGGTGGCAGGTGCCCCTGGCTTTGCTGGGCCTGCTGTTGCTGGTGTCGGGGCCGGCGGTGGTGCTGGCCTGGTTCAAGCTGAGGAGCCGCAATCTCGGTCCCATCCTCGACGCGAACGGCTGGGCGGTCAACGCCCGGGCGCGCATCAACATCCCCTTTGGCCGTTCATTGACCCAACTGGCCAAGCTGCCCGTCGACGCCGAACGCTCGCTGGTCGACCCCTACGCCGAGAAGCGCTGGCCGTGGAACGTCTACGCGGCGCTGCTCGCCGCCGTCGTGCTGCTGCTGTTCATCTGGTTCGTGCGCGCGA
>JAHFRE010000169.1 GCA_023258955.1 Sterolibacterium sp. | reverse complement strand
GGGGCAGCTGTGGTCGGGGCAGCCGTGGTCGGCGCGGCGGTGGTCGGTGCTTCCGTAGCCGGAGCTGCAGTCGTCGTAGCCACGGTCGGGGCAGCCGTCGTCGGCGCCGGGGTCGGCGCTTGGGTCGGCGGCGCTGTTGTCGTCTGTCCTGTCGTACCGAATCCGGCGGTAACGTTACCAGCCTGGGTATTCAGCGCCAGACTGGCAACGTTGCTGCTGTTGCTGACGCCACCATCGCCGGCGTTGCCGGCAGCGGTCAGGAAGCCGGCGCCAGCGTTGCCGGTCTGCAGGTTCTGCTGGACGTCAACGGTGGAGTGGGTGGCGTGGTCCTGGCCACCGCCCGGGTTGCCGGCGGCCGAGGCCTGCGCGACCTTGGTCGGGTCGGCACCGGAGGCGATCGCCGCCTGAATCCTGGCGGCGGCGTCGCCGGCGGCACTGGCCGCTACCGCCCCCGGCGCGACGTTCAACGCATCGGCGTGGCCCTGGGCCGAATAGGCCGTCGCGTCGGCGACGGTTTGCGTTGCGACCTGGACATTGATCCTGGCAACGTCAGCGGCATTCTTTGCCTCATCGGCGGCTGCGACCTTCTGCTCGGCGACCGCGGCGGCCTTGGCCGCCGCATCTGCAGCAGCCTGGGCGGCAGCGGCGCCCTTGGCGCTTGAAGTGTCTCCCTTTGCGGCAGCCTCGGCGGCGGCCTTGGCTTCGGTGGCGAGCTTGATCGCTGCAGCCGCGTCAGCCTGCGCCGCATCGACGGCGCCCGTTTTTGCGGCCAGTTCGGCCGCTGCCGCCTTGGCTGCGGCTTCAGCCAGCGCCTTTGCATCGGCAGCAAAAACTTTGGGATCGACCACCAGGCTGCTGCCGCGACCGACATCTGCCGTCGCGCCGTTAGCCATCGCGATCTGCACCGCACCGTCGCCGGTCTGCACGATGTCGTTGGCAAAGACCTTGTCGCCCGGCTTCAGGGTGCAGGTGGCGCCGCTGGCGTTGATGACGGTGACGTTGCCCGAGGAGGCCTTGACGGTGCCGATGGCGCCAGTGGCAGCGGGAGATCCAGACTTTTCGGTGGCCATTATGTTCGCCTCATATATACAAAGGGGGACTCCCCCACTAGGGCGAACTATATAGACATCAAGTAAGCGGGCAATTGGACCTAAGTACTAGTAGGTACCAGGTACCGGGCGGATCAGGACCCTGCTCTGGCTGAATTTCAGCGCTCGCGCAGGGCGTCGTATTTGGCCTTGATCATCGGCTTCAAGAGGTAGCTCAGCACCGATTTCTTGCCGGTGCGGATGTGCACCGTGGCGAGCATGCCGGGGATGATGGCCAGGGGTTTCTCAGCGCTGCCCAGCGAGTTCTTTGCGGTGCGCACCCGGATCAGGTAGAAGGCGTCGCCCTTGTCGCTGCTGATCGAGTCTGCGGTGATGGTCTCGACCGTGGCGTCTAGGCCGCCGTAGATGGCGAAATCGTAGGCCGAGATCTTCACCAGCGCCGGCTGGCCGGGGCGCAGGAAACCAACGTCGGCCGGCCTGATCTTGGCTTCGATCAGCAGCTTGTCGTCGATGGGGACGATCTCCATGACTTCCATCCCCGGCTGGATGACACCGCCGACGGTGTTGACCTTGAGCGTCTTGACGATGCCGTTGAGCGAAGAGCGGATCGCCGTGCGCGCCAGGCGATCTTCGACGGCGACGCTGGAGGCGCTGGTACCGGCCAGCTCGGCCCGCGCCGTCGCCAGCTCGCTGGCGGCGTCGGAGCGGAACTTCGCCGTCGCGCTGTCGAGCTTGCTGCGCGCCTCCGACAGTTGCGCCTCGAGACGGGGAATGGCCAGGCGGGTGGCGTCCATCTCGCCGCGGGTGTCGCTGACCTGGCGCTCGATGCGCAGGATTTCCACTTCCGACATGACGCCCTGGGCGAGCAGGGGCTTGGACATCTTCAGCTCCTGCGAGATCAGACCGTAGGCCTCCTGCAGCTGCTTGTTGCGCGCGGTCTTCTCGGCGATCTCCTGGCTGCGCTGGCCGACCTGCTGGCGCAATACCGACAGGTTGGCATCGAACTCGCGCCGCCGGTTTTCGAACAACGCCTTCTCGTCTTCGGCGATCTTGGGCGCCTCGGTCAGCAGTTCGGCCGGGGCTTCGAAGGCCGTGCCGGCCGCCTCCGCGGTCAGCCGCGCCACCTTGGCCATCAGCGCGTAATTCTTGGCCTTGGATTCGCCCATCGAAGAGGAGAAGCGCGTATCGTCGAGTTGCATGACGATCTGCCCCTTCTGCACCACGTCGCCGACCTTGACGTTGATCTTGGAGACGATGCCGCCTTCGAGGTTCTGGATCACCTGCACCTGACTCGAGGGCACCACCTTGCCTTCGCCGATGGTGATCTCGTCGAGGCTGGAGAGCGCTGCCCAGACCACGCCGACGCAAAACAACAACAGGGTCCCGCGCACCACCAGATAGGCAGGCTTGGGTGGCCGAAGAAACAGCGCCGCCAGGGCATACGGCATGAAGTCGGTATCTTCGCGCTGGGTCTTGTCCTGGCGGCCCGATGGCGGCAGCAGGTAGTCGTTGAGGCGGACGAAGGCCGCGTCGATCTTGCGCCGCAGGAAGCCCGGCCGTCCCTGTTCAGCCGGCATTGGCTTTCCCTCCCGACAGCGATTCCATCACCTGCGCCTTGAGTCCATCGGCGATGATGCGGCCGTTGTCCATCACGATCAGCCGATCGACCAGGGTCAGCAGCGACGCGCGGTGGGTGACGATGATCAGGGTGCGGTCAGTCAGATGCGGCAGCAGCCTGGCCTTGAACGCCTCTTCGGAGCGATTGTCGAGCGAGTTGGAGGGCTCGTCCATCATCAGGATCGGCGGATCGAGCAGCAGCGAGCGGGCGATCGAGATCGACTGCCGCTGCCCGCCGGAGATGCCCTCGCCGCGTTCGCCGATCGGCATGTCGTAGCCCTTGGGATGGCGCAGCACGAACTCCGAAACGCCGGAAATCTCCGCCGCCCGGAACACCGCGGCGTCATCGACGTAGGGTGCACCGAGGACGATGTTGTCCTTGACCGTGCCGTAGAACAGGGTCGCATCCTGCGGCACGTAGCCGACGTTGCGCCGCAGGTCGGCCGGATCGATCTGCTGCAGATCGAGGCCGTCGACCCAGATCGAGCCTTCCGTCGGCGCGTAAAGGCCCAGCAGCAGCTTCTCGATGGTGGTCTTGCCCGAGCCGATGCGGCCGATGATGCCCACGCGCTCCCCATGTTTGATCTTCAGGCTGATCTTGTTCAGAGCCGGCAGCTCCTGTCCCGGATAGGCGAAGACCACCTCGCGGAACTCGATATCGCCCTTGAAGAAGGGCCGCTGCACGAAGTTCTTTTGCGGTGGTCGCTCCACCTCGAGATTCATCAGATGGTCTACCCCACGCAGCGAGTTGAGGGTCTGGTAGTAGCGGGTGATCAGTCCGGCGATCTGGGTGAACGGCGCCAGCGCCCGGCCAAGAAAGGCGGTGCTGGCGATCAGGCCGCCGACGGTCAGATTGTGGTCGGCGATCAGATTCACGCCGATGAGGACCGCCGCGATGTAGGCCATCTGCTGGATCAGCGCCGTAGAATGCACGATCAGCGAAGACATCAGCTTGCTGGTGAGTCCGACCTGGCCGATCTCGCCGAGGATCTGTTCCCATTTGCGCTGGATCGAGCTCTCCGCGCCCACCGCCTTGATCGTATCGATGCCGGAGAGCGCCTCGATCAGCAAGGCCTGCTGCTGACCGCCGACGCGCATGCTCTGGGCCAGCATCTTTTCCAGCGGCCGCTGCAGCAAGACGCTGGTACCGATGATCAGGGGGATGGTGCACAGTGGGATCAACACCATCCAGCCGCCGATCCAGCCGATGAAGACCAGGAAGAACACGCCGAAGGGCAGGTCGATCAGCGTCGTCATGGTCGCCGAGGTGATGAAATCGCGGAAGGACTCGAACTCGTGCAGGGTGTTGGCCATGCCGCCCACCGACGGTGGCCGCACCGCGGTCTTCAAGCCGAGAAGCTTCTCCATGATGGTGGCGGAGAGCACGGTATCGACCTGCTTGCCGGCGACGTCGAGAAAATAGCCGCGCAGCATCTTCATGATGAAGTCGAAGATGCCCACCAGAAATAGGCCGATGGACAACACCCAGAGCGTTTCCATCGCCTGGTTGGGCACGACGCGGTCGTACACGTTCATGGCGAACAGCGGCGTGATCAGGGCGAAGAGATTGATCAGCAGCGAGGCGATCACCACTTCCGAGTAGAGCGGCCAGGCGCGCTGCATGACGCCCCAGAACCAGTGGTGCACCCGCGGGATCGACTCGTCCTGGGCGCGGGCGTCGAACTTGAAGGCCGGGCGGCTGAAGATGGCGTAACCGGCGTACTCGCGCTCCAGCGCAACGCTGGCGACCACCGTCTCGCCGACGCCCGACTCGGGCTGGATCACCGTCCAATTGCCCTGGCTGTCGCGCGCCGTGACGACGCAGGCGCGGCCGTCGCCGAGCAGCAGGATCGCGGGCAGGGTCAGCGGCGAGATCTGCGCCAGGGACCTCTTCACCACGCGGCTGCTCAGACCGGCGCGCTTGGCGGCGCGTGGAAACAACTCGGCGGTCAGGCGAGAGTTCTCCAGCGGCAGGCCGGCGGTCAGCGCCTGCGGCGAATAGGGGCGGTGGAACAAGCGCGTCAGGATGACCAGACAATTGGTCAGCGCGTCGTCCGGCAGCATCGTCTCCTTGGGCAGTTGCAGCTTGGCTGCCTGCTGGGCCGGTCCCGACGCCGCTTCGCTCACAGCAGGCCCTCCTCCGGCCCGAGGATGTCACCGCCGCCGCCGAACAGCTTTTCGCGCTTGCCGCGCTTTTGCAGGATCTTCTGCTGCACCGGTTGCGGCAGTTCGGAAAAGATGATCACCCGCTTGGCGATCAAGAGATCGATCACGTCCTCGATCACCCGAATCATCTTCAGGTCCGAGAGCATCAGTTCCACCCCGGACGCGTCGCCGGCCGCCTTCCCTTCTGCGTTGTTGAGAAACAGCACCACCTCCGGATGCTCGATCGGCAGACATTCGCCGGTAGCCCCCTCGGCAGACTTCAGCGCGATGATGTTGCCTTGCAGGTCACGTTCTACGTAGGGCATGTTCAATATGTATAAAGTATTGTATCCAACGCCGTAGGACACCCGATCAAAACTCTTTCAGAATCATGGCAAAGCGCTATGATGGGGAGTAGAGACATTCTGGCATAATCGTCTATCAAATGCGAGATGCCCGCAGCCGTCGCCGCGGCAGAAGATGGCGGTGACGCGGGGGATAGTCCACAGGAGTGAGGCATTGTTCGTCGTCGTCAGCCGGAGGGCGGAATTCGCACGCGATTGGGCGGTTGTCTTGCGCCGCTGGGGTTCTGCCCGCCACGTCGACGGCATGGCCGCGGTGGAAGCTGCGCTGGGCGAGCGAGCGCCGAAACTGATGGTGGTCGATGCCCGCCTGGCCGACAGGCTCACCGCAGCGCAGGCGCAGGAGTGGCAGCGGGCCTGCGGCAACACCCGGCTGCTGCTCGGCGACACGACGCTGGCACCGCTCGAGGAACTGGCCGTCCTGGCTGCCGGCGCCGTCGCCTGCTGCGATGGAAGGCTGCAGGGCGACGAGCTCGAACGCATCGTCGGGGTGGTCTTGGACGGCGGCGTCTGGGTCTCGAAAGAAGCCATCCCGCTGCTGATGGCCAAGCTCCAGGCCTTTGCCGCCCAGCCGCCGAGTGCCGCACCGGCGCCGGCGCCGACGCAAGGCGATCTCGACGTCTTGACCGACAGGCAGCGCGAAGTGGCGCAACTGGTGGCACAGGGCGCCAGCAACAAGCAGATCGCGCGCGCCCTGGACATCAGCGACCGCACGGTGAAAGCGCACCTGACCACCATCTTCGAAAAGCTGGGGATCTCCGACCGCCTGCACCTGGCCCTGCACGTCAGCGGCAACAAACATAAAGCGGCGTAGGTGACGGCCTTCCCCCCGCCCCCTCCCCTAGGGCGGGGGTGACGGTCGTTCGTCCCTGCGGAACGCCATGTTGTTGGTTACGCCCACTCGCTCGGCCGGGCCACGCCATAGCCCTTGACGCCATCGACGCGCAAGCTCTTCAGCGTGTCCCACTCCTCGCGCGTCTCCACCGATTCGGCGATCACCTGGATGTCCAGGCCGTGGGCGTATTTGACCAGCGAGTCGACGAAGAACTGGTTGTCGCGGTTCTCCTGGATGCCGCGGGCGAAGCCGCCGTCGATCTTGATGTAGTCGAGCTTCAAGGTCGACAGGTAGCTGAAAGACCGAAAGCCCTTGCCGACCTGGTCGAGACCGGTCCGCGCTCCGGTCTCGGCCATGCGCTCGACCCAGCCGCGCAGCGCGTCGAGGTTGTCGGTGACGCCGTGCTCCATCACCTCGAAGGCGATGCGGTTGGCCACGCCGGCGTGGGTCTTCAGCATGTCGCCGAGCCATGCGACGAAGCCGCCGTCGCGGATCGACATCGGGAACAGATTGATCGCCATCACGTCGCTGGCGTATTCGGGCCGGGCCAGCCGAGTCAGCGCATCGGTGACGATGTGTTTGTCGAACTCCTGGGTCAGGTGCAGATGCTTGGCCATGGGGATGATGACGTTGGCCGGGATCAGCTTGCCGTCGTCGCCAAAGATGCGCAGCAGGGTCTCGTACTGCAGCACCTTGGCTTCGTCGGCGCAGGAGACGACCGGTTGGCGGTGCAGCACCACGCGGCATTCGGTGAGCACGTCGCGCAACACGGTCATCCAGCGCGAGGCGGAGTAGGTCGAGTATTCGTCCGTGCCCTTGGCCTCGTTCATGTGCACCGCGTTGGGGCCGGCGACCTGGGCCGCGCGCAGCGCCATATCGGCTTCGGAGAGCAGTTGCCCGGCGGCCTGGCCGCGATGGATGGCCACACCGATGTGGCCGACGCGGTCGCTGTCGGTGTAGCCGCGCTCCTTGAGCTTCGCCAGGGCCGCGCCGAGCTTTTGCGCCAGCGCAAGGGCGTCGGCGTCCACGGTGTCTACGATGACCACGGCAAAATTGGCGCCCGAGGGGCGCGCCGCAAAGTAGTCGAGGTTGGGCACCTCCTTGCACACCTCGGTGATCAATTCGGCGCAGCCCTTCAACAGCTTGTCGCCCGCCTGGTAGCCCATGCGCTCGTTGAAGCTCTTGAAGTCGGCCAATTCGATGAACAGCAGGGCGTTGGTCGAGGACGAGGTGCGCGACTTGGTCAGCTGCTTCAACTGCAGGTCGAAGTACTGCCGGTTGGCCAGCCCCGTCAGGGCGTCCACGTAGGTGCCGGCGCGCAGCCGCTCCATGGCGTCGGACTGCTCCTTGAACATCTCCTTGACCTTGGCCGACATCAGATTCATGGCGGCGACGACGCTGCGCAGATCGAGGGTCCACGGCACCTTGTCCTGGATCAGGTACTCGCGGTTGCAGATCGCCTTGGCCTGTTCCTCGACCGCGCGCAGCGGTCGCAGGATGAAGCGCAGGGCGACAACGCCTGCCAGCAGCGCCACCGCGGAAGAGCCGAGGAACCACCAGAAGGCATCGACGCTGTTGCCCCACAGCGTGGCGTAGGCGTAACCCGGATTGGCGGCGATGGCGACGCTGCCCGCCTGCACCCAGCCGGCCATCACCTGCGCCTCGCCGCGCGGCGTCTCCAGCGGGATCAGATTGACGAACCAGGCCGGCACCCCCTCGATCCTGACTTCCTGGCGGCGCACCACCACCGGCTTGCCGTTGACGTCGGTATAGACCACCTCGCGGTAGTAGCCGCTGTCGGAGACGGCGCTGATCATGCTCTCGACGATGGTCATCTCCTGCTTGGCGATGTGCGGCGACAGCGACATGCCCAGCGAAGTGGCCATGTCCTCGGAGATGGTGCGCAACTGATTGTTGAGATAGGTGCGCGTGTTGTTCACGTTGATGATCACCGAGCCGGCGAAGAGCAGGGTGAACAGGATGACGATGACGATGATCAGTTGGCGCAGTAGTGTCATGGGGTTACCTCAACGTGGCGTTTCATGGCTCACAATTCCTTGCCCAGGCGCTCGTTCAGCTGCGCCCACAGGCTGATCTTCGACGAGCTGCTGCCGGCGCGGCCGGAGGCGCGCTCCTTGGCCAGCCAGAGGCCTTCGCCGTTGAAGCTGTAGACCGGGATCAGGTCGGGGCGCGCGCTCGCCAGCTTGATCTCCTTGATCAGGTTGTCGAGAATGAAGGGCACGGCATCCGGTTTCGGGTAGTAGGTCAATACCATGTGCGCCTGGTTGACCGGATCCTGCGCCGGCGCCAGGACG
>JAHFRE010000168.1 GCA_023258955.1 Sterolibacterium sp. | reverse complement strand
TGATGTCGGTCACCATGGCGAAGGAGCCGATCCGCTTGCCCTGCGTGTCGAGCAGCGGCGTGGCGTTGAACAGGCAGGGCACGTTGCCGCCGTCGGGGCGGCGCAGCGCCACTTCGTAGGCACCGGTCTCGCCCTCCTTGCGGCGGCGAATCTGTTCCCTGAAAATCGCCTGGTTGTCGGCGTCGACAAAGTCGAATATCGGGCGCCCGACGACCTCTTGCAGATCCCGGCCGAGGATCGCGCACATCGCCCCGTTGGCATCCGTGGTCTTGATGTCGAGGTCGATCAGCCAGATGCCTTCGTTGGCCGTCTCGAATATCCTGCGCACCTTGGCTTCGCTCTCCCTGAGCTTCTGCTCGGCGGCCTTGGCCTCGGTGATGTCCTCGAGCAGCCAGATCGCGCAGCGGGAATGGCCGCTGATGGCTACCGGGCGGCCGGAGACGCGGCAAACGCAGGCGCGGCCGTCACCACGGATGAATTGCAGTTCGTCGGCAATCGGCTTGCCCTGGGCCAGCAGCGGCCCTGCCCGCACGCCGAATTCGGCATAGACCTCGGGCGAGGGAAAGATGCTGGAGGCCGGCTTGCCGACCAGATCCCCTTCGCTTCCGCCCAACATTTCGGCGAGTCCCCGATTGACCTGGTGGATGAGGCCATCGGCGGTGAGGAAGACGCCCGCCGGGATGTTGTCGAAGATCGCCTGCTGCAGCGCCACCATCTCGCCCAGCTTCTGTTCCTGCGCGCGCAGAGCCTGCGCCTGGCTTTCCGTGGCGAGATTGCGGTTGAGTATCTCCAGATTGGTTGTCACCATCGGCAGCATGGTCTCGAGCAGGGCGCGCTGCTCGCTCGCAGGCGGCCGCAGCGCTGCCAGCAGCAGCACGCCGAGCAGGCGCCCGGGCTGCGCCAGCGGTAGCAGCAGCAAGAAGCGCGGCGCCAGGGAACCCTCGCCCCAGACGATGCGGATTTCGTTGCCGGTCGGGTCAGCCAACTCGATCGGCAGCCGGTCCTTCGCGCATTGGCCGATCAGACCCTGGCCGACCTCTACCGCCTCGAGGTCGGCCGCCCTGACGCCGTGCCCGCCGACCGGCAGCAGGCGGCCGCTGTCCTGGTCGAGCCAGTACAAAGCCGCGTAGTCGGCGCCGACACGCGGCGCGACCAGGCGCATGAAGCTGGTCGTGAACTCGGCCAGCGAGCCAGCCTGGTGCAGCTCCGCCGAGACCTCGGCGAGATAGGATTTGTTCGCCGAGTCTGATTCGAGCCTGCCGGTGTACGCGGTCAGTTCCGCCTGGGCGCGCCGGCGCTGAACATCGGCGTCGGCCAGGCGGCGGCGCCAGGCGAGGAAGACGGCGGCCAAGGCCAGCACCAGCGCCGCGCTTCCCAAGCCGATCGAGGCGCGCTCGGCGGGGGGCAGCAAGGCATCGAGATCGCCCAGGAGTACCAGATTCCATTCGCCGTTGGGGTCGTTCCACCGCACCTTGGCGCGGGCGACCGCGTAGCGGCGCTGGTCGACAACCACGGTCTCGGCCCGAATGTCGAAGGGCAGGATCTTCGGCGTACCGCCCTCGAAGCTGTGGCCGAACTGTTTGAGCGCGCTGATCGCCTTGAGCTCCTCGGCATTCTTCTGCCACGCCAGCTGTTCGATCCACTCTTCGCGGTTGCTGGCGAAGGTGACGTCCTGCGGTGAGAGCAGCAGCGCCGGTCCCGACCAGGCGCGCAGCGCGGCGTCGATGCGCTCCGGATTGAGGCGGGCGACGGCGACGCCGATCAGCGGAGAATTGGACGACACCTGGTCGTAGAGCGGCGCCGCGAAATAGAGCGCCCGCTGCCCGGTGGTCGTACCGATCGCCGCATAGACGTTCTGCTGACCCTGCAGGGCGATCTGGAAATAGGGGCGGAACTTCACATCGACGCCGGTCAGCGTCCGGCCCATGGTGTACCAGCAGGACTGGACGACACCCAGCGAGTTGACCACGTAGACGCCATTGGCCTGGTAGGACTCGCCGACGGCGCGCAGGGCTTCCATGAGTTGCGCATCTTCTGCCGCGACCTCGGCGCGCGCCGATTGCTTGGCCGGCTGGTTGAACAGGCCCAGGGCGGCGACCGAACCCATGACGTTACCGTTCAGCGTCGCCGCGCCGATCTCCACGGCACGCCGCGCCGCCTCGGTCGCCAGACCGTCCTGGTAGCTGCTCTCGAGCAGGCTGCGCCGCAACTCCACGCCGGCAACGCCGGCGGCGGCGGCCAGCAGCAGCGCCAGAGTCCAGGACAGGATGCGGCCGGAGGCTCCGCTCACAGCGCCAGATCCAGATCGTTGGCGATCTTGCCGAGGCAAGTCGATGCGCCGTCGAAGTCGAACTCTTCGAGCCGCGCGCACAAGGTCTTGGCAGCGGCGGTCTGACCCAGCGCCTCGAGGCGAGCGGCCAAGCCCTGCGCCGCTTCGCCAGCTTCGGCATCATCGTCGGCCAAGAGCGAAGCCAATCGCCGCAAGTCGAGCGCCAGGCCCGCCTTGTCCGGCGCCGGCGCTGCGCCCGCCGCCGGGAGCGGCTGTGGATTGCCGAGCGCCGCCGCGATGCGCGCGACGAGGTCGGACAATTCCGCGCCCATCGCCGCGACGGCGGCGGCGAGCCCTTCGGTCTCGCCGCGCTGGAGCAGCGCCTCGACGCTCGCCGCTGTCTCTGCCATCGGCTTGGCACCGATGTTGCCCGCCAGACCCTTGACCGTGTGCGCCTCGCGCACAGCGGTCTCCACATCGTTGGCTTCCATCGCCGCCTCGATGCGATCGATGACGCCGGCCTGGGTCTCGGCAAAACGGTTGATCAGCTTCAGCAGCAGCCTGCTGCTACCGCCCACCCGCGCCAGGGCCCCGTTCAGGTCGAGGCCGGCGATGGCCGGCAGGCCGTCGGGGGCAGCCGCGCCGAGCGCGGTCGTGGCGGCGACCGCCGGCTGTCTGGGGGTGATCCACTGCGCCAGGGTGAGAAACAGTTGGGCGACGTCGATCGGCTTGGTGATGTGGTCGTTCATGCCGCTGGCCAGACACTTTTCCTTGTCGCCGGCCATGGCGTTGGCGGTCATCGCCAGGATCGGCAGCCTGGCGTTGCGCTCGCTCTGCCTGATCCGGCGCGTCGCCTCGAAGCCGTCCATCACCGGCATTTGGCAATCCATCAGGACGCCGTCGTAGTCCTGCTGCGCGACCCGGTCCACCGCCTCGGCGCCGTTGCTGGCGACATCCACCGTCAGCCCCGCCTCCTGCAGGATCTCCAGCGCCAGCTCCTGGTTCACCGCGTTGTCCTCGACCAGCAGCAGATGGGCGCCCCTCACCTTCTGCGCCGCTTCCTTGTAGCCGGCCTGCTTCTCGTGCTTGCGGGTGCTCTGCGTGACTTCCTTGCCCAGGGCGTTCAAGATGCTGTCGAGCAGGGTGGACGGACTCACCGGCTTCACCAGCACCCCGTCGATCTGCACCCCCTCGGCGCGCGCCAGCAGCTCGTCGCGGCTGTAGGCGGTGACCATGACGAAGGCCGGCGTCTGCGCCAGCTTGCTGTCGCCGCGGATGCGCTTGATGGTCTCGACGCCGTCCATGCCCGGCATCATCCAGTCCATCAGCACCAGGCCGTAGGGCTTGTGCTCCAACTGCGCCTGTTCGAGTTCGCCGATCGCCTCACCGCCGCTGGCCACCGCGCTGGCGTCGAACTTGAGCGAGGCAAGGATGTTCTGCAGGATCTCCCGCGCGCTGGCGTTGTCGTCGACCACCAGGATGCGCAGGCCGCGTGCGTCCTCGCTCGCAACCGCGAGCCGCCGCTGTTCGGTCTGCACGCCGAACCTGGCCGTGAAATGAAAGGTGCTGCCGCGGCCCGGCTCGGAATCGACCCCGATCTCGCCTTCCATCATTTCCACCAGCTTCTTGCTGATGGTGAGCCCGAGGCCGGTGCCACCGTATTTGCGCGTGGTCGAGGCGTCGGCCTGGGAGAAGGCAGAGAAGAGCTTGCCGCGCTGCTCCTCGGTCAGACCGATGCCGGTGTCCTTGATCTCGAAGCGCAGCATCGCCCCGTCGGCGCTGTCGGCGAGCTTATGCACGCCGACCGTGATCTCGCCCTTCTCGGTGAACTTGATGGCGTTGTTCACCAGATTGACGATCACCTGCCCCAGTCGCAGCGGGTCCCCGACCAGGGCGGTCGGCACGTCGGTGCCGACGTCGAACAGCAGTTCCAACCCCTTGTCCTGCGCCTTGATCACCGACAGGTCGGCCAAGTGATCCATGACGTCCTCGAGGTAGAAGTCGGTGCGCTCGAACTTCATCTTGCCGGCTTCGATCTTGGAGAAGTCGAGGATGTCGTTGATGATGCCCAGGAGGTTCTTGGCGGCGGAATCGACCTTGGCGATGTAGTTGCGCTGCTTGGCGCTGAGGTCGGTCTGCAGCGCCAGGTGCGACATGCCGATGATGGCGTTCATCGGCGTCCTGATCTCGTGGCTCATGTTGGCGAGGAAGTCGCTCTTGGTGCGAGTCGCCTCCTCGGCGATCTCCTTCGCCTCGCGGATCGCGTCGGCGGCCAATTTGCGGTCGGTGACGTCTTCGAGTACACAAACCAAGCCGCGCGACAGGTCTTGCTTGTCCACGGCGCGGGCGCTGATGTGGCACCAGAACAGGCTGCCGTCCTTGCAGGCGAGCTGCTGCTCGCGCTGATGGGTGATTCCCTGGCGCAAATCGTCGTAGACAGCGGCTCCCCCCTGCACGTAGGCTTCCTCGTCCGGGTACCAGATGCGGGTGGACTGGCCGATCAGCTCGTCCATGGTTCGGCCGAACAACTCGGCGTGTTTGCTGTTGGCGCGGACGATCACCCGGTCCTTGATGAAGCCGATGCCGTGGGTCAGCGACTCGAAGATCGCCAGCTGCTCCTCGTTGGCCTGGCGCAGGGACTCCTCGGCCTGGCGCATCGCCTCCGCCTGCTCCTCGAGCGCGCGTGCCTGTTCGGCCAGCTTGTCGTTGTTCTCCTCCAGTTCGTCGCGCCTGACCTTCAGCTGCTGCTCCGACGCCGCCAGCTCCTGGGCCTGGGCCTGGGTCTTGGCCAGCAGCTCGCGGGTGGCGACGTTGCCGGCGAGGATCTGCAGCTTCTGCGCGACCACCCGCAGCAAGGCCTCGACGAAGCCGAGCTGGCGCTCGTCGAGCGGCGCCAGCGAACCCAGTTCGAGCACCGCCAGCAATTCGCCGCGATCGACGACGGGGGCGATCAGCAGCTCGTTCACCTTGAGCAGGCCCAGACCGACGCCGACGCCGACCGCTTGCTCGCCGGGCAGGGCGAGGCTGATCTGTCGACGGTCGACGGCCACCTGGCCGACCAGGCCCTGACCCCAGGCGAAGCGCGGTGGCTGCAGCGCATCGTCGCAGCCATAGCCGCCTATCCGTTGCACGCCGGCGTTCTGCTCGTCGGCGACGTAGAGCGCCCCATACACCAGCCCCAGCATTTCGGCCAGCCGCGCGCACAGGCGGTCGGCGAAGTCCCGGTAGGTCGCCGCCAGCTGCACCGCCTGGTCGATCTCGGCCAACCCCTGTTTGACCCAGCGCTGCGCCTCCTGGCCACGCGCGCCCTGCTGCAGCACCAGCACCGAGCTGGCCATGGCACCGATCTCGTTGCCGTAGTCGGCGTGCGGCACGACGATGTCGAGGCGGCCCTCGGCCAGATCATCGATGCTCTGGCTCAGAGCCTCGAGCGGGCGACGGATCGAGGCGCCGATCAGCAGACCCAGGGCGCTCGCGCCGGCCAGACTCAGAACGAGCAGCGCGATGGTCGAGCGAAGCATGGCGTGCGAGCCCTCGCTGCCCTGTTGCGCCGCCTGCTGGGCGGCATCCTGCTTGATCTTGACGATGGCGTCGAGGGCCTCCTCGGCCGTCTGGCGGACGGCGTCGAACTCCGGACTGCCGATGAATTTCGCCGCTTCGGCAGCGCTCGCGGCATCGCCCTTGGCGAGCAGGGCGACGGCCTTGGCGACGTTTTGCGTATAGCTGGCGAAGGCGCTGTCAAACTGAGAGAGCTTGCGCAGCGCCTCCTCGCGCACGGCGCGCGAGCGCGTTTCGGCGGCTTCGTGCTTCACCTGGGCCTCGGCCTCGGCCAGCGCCCTGCCGGCCTCGACCCGCGCCGCGGTGTCGGCGCTCAGGGCCATCTGGCGCAGGTTGCGGCCCATCGACACGAGGTAGACCTGGGCTTCTTCGGCGTGGAAGATGCCCAAGAGATCGACCTCGTAGCTGAGTTGCGCGGCGTCGCTGAGCCGGATCACCGTGTGGATGCTCTGCAGTCCGATCGCCAGGGAGACGAGGCCGATGAAGCCGAAGCCGAGCGCGAGCTTGGTGTTGAGCCGCAGCCGTCCGAGAGAATCGAGAATTCGCCGCATGGAGACACCCTTGTTTGGCTGATAGCGCCGAGGACAGCCTTTCGATTATATCGGCCGCCCCGGAAGAATATGTCAAAGGTCAGGCCTTTAACAAATCCTCGCGGCCGCCCAGCCAGCGCGCCAGATGCGCCTGGGCGGCGCTGGGGTCGGCCGCCAGCAGTTCCGTGGCGGCGGCCGCAGCGCTCGCTATCAGCGACGCGTCGTCGAGGTCGGCGTAGCGCAACAGCGGCGCCCCGCTCTGGCGGGCGCCGATGAACTCGCCCGGACCACGCAGGGCGAGGTCGGCCGCGGCGATGGCGAAGCCGTCCGTGTTCTCGAAGATGATCTTCAGCCGTTCGCGCGCGATCTGGCCGAGCGGCCGCGCGTAGAGCAGAATGCAGGCCGAGGCGGCCGAGCCGCGGCCGACCCGCCCGCGCAGCTGGTGCAATTGCGCCAGGCCGAAGCGCTCGGCGTGCTCGATCACCATCAGCGTGGCGTTGGCCACATCGACCCCGACTTCGATCACCGTGGTGCACACCAGGAGCTGCACCGAGCCGTCGACGAAGGCGGCCATCACCGCCGACTTCTCCAAGGATTTCATGCGCCCATGCACCAGGCCGACGTTCAACTCGGGCAACTCGCTGCCTAGCCGTTGGTGCGTCTCCAGCGCCGTCTGCAACTGCAGGGTCTCCGACTCTTCGATCAGCGGGCAGACCCAGTAGGCCTGGCGACCCTCGGTGCAGGCGGCGCGCACCCGTGCCACCACCTCGTCGCGGCGGCTGTCGGCGACCAGCTTGGTCAGCACCGGGCTGCGGCCCGGTGGCAGCTGGTCGATCACCGAAACGTCGAGGTCGGCGTAGTAGCTCATCGCCAGGGTGCGCGGGATCGGCGTGGCGCTCATCATCAGCTGGTGCGGCGCGCCGCCCTTGGCGCGCAACGCCAGGCGCTGGCGCACGCCGAAGCGGTGCTGCTCGTCGACCACCGCCAGCCCCAGGCGCGGAAACTCGACCTCGGACTCGATCAGGGCGTGGGTGCCGACGACGATCTTGGCGCGACCCGCGGCCACCGCCTCCAGCATCGCCCGCTTGTGCGTCTTCTTCAGGCTGCCGGAGAGCCAGGCGGCCTCGACGCCCAGGGGTTCGAGCCAGCTCGCCAGCTTCAGCCAGTGCTGCTCGGCGAGGATTTCGGTCGGCGCCATCAGCGCCCCCTGCCAGCCGCTGTCGACCGCCTGCAGCAGCGCCAGCGCCGCGACCACGGTCTTGCCGCTGCCGACGTCGCCCTGCAATAGCCGCTGCATCGGATGCGGCTGCCGCAGGTCGGCAGCGATCTCGCCCCAGCAGCGGTCCTGCGCCGCGGTCAGACGGAAGGGCAGGGCCGCGAGCAGGCGCTGCGCCAGCTCGCCCTTGGCATGCAATACGGGCGCCGTGCGTGCGCGCCGCTCGGCGTGGGCGCGGCGCAACGAAATCTGCTGCGCCAGCAGTTCGTCGAAGCGCACCCGCCGCCAGGCCTCGCGATTGGCGAGCGCCAGCGCCTCCTCCCCCAGCGCCGCCGGCGGCTGGTGCAGCATGGTCAGCGCCTGGCCGATGGGCATCAAGCCGTGCCGGGCGAGCAGCGGCGCGGGCAGGGTCTCGGGCAGCGGCTGGCGCGCCAGCGCCGCGGCGATGGTTCGGCGCAGCAGCGCCTGGGAGATGCCGGCGGTGGTCGGATAGACCGGGGTCAGCGCCTGCGGCAGGGCCTGGCCGGGGACCACCGAGAGCGCCCGAGGGTGCACCATCTCCGGCCCGAGGTGACCGTCGCGGACCTCGCCGTAGAGGCGCAGGCGGGCACCCGCGGCGTACTGCTTCTGCTGGCTGGGATAGAAATTGAGCAGGCGCACGGTGAGTGCGCCGCTGTCGTCGCGCACGCGCGCGAGCAGCTGGCGGCGTGGCCGAAAGGCGATTTCGCAGCCCAGCGACTCGACCTCGAGCT
>JAHFRE010000167.1 GCA_023258955.1 Sterolibacterium sp. | reverse complement strand
GTTGCGCCACCGGAGTCACTTCGGACTACCGGGCACGCTGGCCACGAATCGGCAAACTGCGGCACAGTATATTGGAAATGAAAGGCTTAAGCAAAGATTCGGCGACTATCCTGGAAGTCGGTGAGGAGGCCGTCGGCCAGAGAGTCGACAACTTCTTGCTGCGCGTCTGCAAGGGGGTGCCCAAGAGCCACGTCTATCGCATCCTGCGCAGCGGCGAGGTGCGGGTCAACAAGGGCCGAGTCGGTCCCGAACATCGCCTGGCCATGGGCGACAGCGTTCGCCTGCCGCCGATCCGCATCGCCGCCCAGCCGACGTTGGCGCCGCCGCCACCCAGGGATTTCGTCATCGTGCACGAAGACGAGGGCCTGCTGGTGGTCGACAAGCCGGCCGGGCTGGCCGTGCATGGGGGCAGTGGCGTTGCCTTCGGCGTCATCGAGCAGATGCGCCGACAGCGCCCCGAGGCGCGCTTCATCGAGCTGGTGCACCGCCTCGACCGCGAGACCTCGGGTCTGCTGTTGCTGGCCAAGAAGCGCTCGGCGTTGACCCGCTTGCAGGACGATTTTCGCGCCGGAAAGGTGCACAAGCGCTACCTGGCGCTGGTCTTGGGGCGCTGGCACAACGCGCGCGAGCACGTGCGCCTGCCGCTGTTGAAATTCCTCAACGCCGCCGGCGAGCGGCGGGTCGAGGTTTCCAGCGAGGGTAAGAGCGCCCACAGCATCGTACGCCTGCTGGGCAGGTGGGAGAATTTCAGCCTGGTCGAGGTCGAACTAAAGACCGGTCGCACCCATCAGATACGCGTGCATCTGACCCACCTAGGCTATCCCCTGGCCGGCGACGACAAGTACGGCGACTTCCCGGCCAACAAGGCTTTGCAGAAAGCCGGTTTGAAGCGCATGTTCCTGCACGCGCAGACGCTGGCCTTCGCCCACCCGCTGTCCGGTGCGGAACTGGCGCTGAACGCCCGGCTACCGCGGGAGTTGGCCGAGTTCATCGACCGCCTGAACAGCAACGAGAAACTGGATTTTGGCCAAAGGAGTGCGCTTGAAACGCTATGAACTGATCGTCTTCGACTGGGACGGCACCCTGATGGACTCGGCCGGCGCCATCGTCGGCGCCCTGCAGGCGGCAGCCCGCGACATCGGCGTCGTCGCTCCCAGCGAAGCGCGCGCCCGCCACATCATCGGCCTGGGCCTGCGCGATGCGCTCGCCTGCGCGCTGCCCGATCTGCCGGAGCAGCAGTACCTGTCGTTGGCCGAGTCCTATCGCCGCCATTTCATGGCCAGCGACAGCCAGTTGCAGATGTTCGCGGGCGCCCCCGAACTGCTGGCCGAACTGTCCGGCGCCGGGCACTTGCTGGCCGTTGCCACCGGCAAGACGCGGGCGGGCCTGGCCCGCGCCCTGGCAACGAGCGGCATCGGCGATCTGTTCGCGGCGACGCGCTGCGCCGACCAATGCCATTCGAAGCCGCATCCGCAGATGCTCCAGGAATTGATGGATGAGCTGGCGGTGCCGGCAGAACGCACGCTGATGATCGGCGACACCACCCACGACCTGCTGATGGCCAGAAACGCCGGCGTCGCTGCGCTCGGCGTCTCCTACGGCGCCCATCCTCGCGCGGAACTGCTGGCCGAAGCGCCGCTCGGCTGCGTCGACAGCGTCGCCGAGATGGCGCGCTGGCTCGCCGCGCAAGCCTGAGGCGAGGCCGTGCCGAGCGTTCGCGACTATACTTCGACGGCGATTGCCAACTGACGAGACGCTTACCGCGATGGAAAATCCGCAAGACAAGCCGAATTGGGAACGCTCGGTGCTGGAGAAGATCGCCCTCGAGGGGCTGATCGAACAGCGCCGCCGGCGGCGCTGGGGCATCTTCTTCAAGCTGGTGTTCCTGCTCTATGTCGGCATCGTGCTCGCCTACGTCGTGGACTGGGGCGACGCCGAAGGCCGGCTCGGCGACGGCAAGAGCCACACCGCCATGGTGCAATTGAACGGCGTCATCCAGGCCAAGGGCGACGCCAGCGCCGAACGCATCATCAGCGGTCTGCAAGCCGCCTTCGAGGACAAGGGAACGCGCGGCGTCATCCTGCGCATCAACAGTCCGGGCGGCAGTCCCGTGCAATCGGGCATCATCAACGACGAGATGCAGCGCCTGCGCCAGTTGCATCCGACCATCCCGCTCTACGTCGTGGTCGAGGACATCTGCGCTTCGGGCGGCTACTACGTCGCCGCCGCTGCCGACAAGATCTTCGTGGACAAGGCCAGCGTCGTCGGTTCGATCGGCGTGTTGATGGACGGCTTCGGTTTCACCGGCGCCATGGAAAAGCTCGGCGTCGAGCGGCGCCTGCTCACCGCCGGTTCGCACAAGGGATTTCTCGACCCCTTCTCGCCCCAGGACGCGCAGCAGAAGGCCTACGCCCAGGCGATGCTCAACGACATCCACCAACAGTTCATCGACGTCGTGCGCAAGGGGCGGGGCAAGCGCCTCAAGGAGGGGCCGGAGACCTTCACCGGCCTGATGTGGACCGGGGCCAAGAGCATCGAGATGGGACTGGCCGACGGCTACGGCACGGTCGACTCGGTGGCGCGCGACATCATCAAGGCCGAGGACGTACGCGACTACACGCTGCGGCAGAACCTGGCCGAGAAGTTTGCCCGGCAGTTCGGCGCCAACCTGGCCGAGGGCGCCGCCGGTACCCTGGCGCATTTCTCCCTGCGCTAGCACGTATCAGGTGCTAGCACGTATCAGGTGCTGGCACGTACCAGGTGCTGGCAGGTACCTGCTGCTAGGGCAGTTGCACGCCCTCGGCGCGCAGCATGCGGGCCAGGGCGATCAGCGGCAGACCGATCAGGGCGTTGGGGTCGTCGCCGCGCAGGGCCTCGATCAGGGTGATGCCCAGACCTTCCGACTTGGCGCTGCCGGCGCAGTTCAGGGCGTCTTCTCGGTCCAGGTAGCGCTCGATCTCGGCTGCGGAATAGTCGCGGAACACCACCTCGGTCGGCACGCCCTGGCACTGCGAGCGGCCGCTCGCGGCGTCGAGCAGGCAGACGGCGGTGTGGAAGACGACGGTGCGGCCGCGCATCGCGGCGAGTTGGGCGCGGGCGCGCTCGCGGGTACCGGGCTTGCCATAGACCGAGGCGCCGCAATAGGCGACCTGATCGCTGCCGATGATCAGCGATCCGGGGAATTGGGCTGCCACCGCCTCGGCTTTGCGCCGCGCCAGGCGCTCGGCGGTGGCCGGCGGCGGCTCCGCCGGCAACGGCGTCTCATCGACCTCGGGGTTGGCGACGACGAAGGGCAGCAGCAGGCGCGACAGCAGTTGCCGACGAAAGGTGGAGGTCGAGGCGAGGACCAGGGGCGGGGCCGATTGAGGATTCATGGCTTTGTTTTGACTGAAAAGAGGAAAAATAATATCATTCGCTGTTTTGCTGCGGCGGGGGAATGAGGCAGATAGGTGGCGTTGTCTTCGACAGCCTGGCTTTGGCGCGCGACAACGGCGAGGTCTCGGGTTCGCTGGCCGTCGCGCAGATGCCGCGCCTGGCTGAGTATGCGCCAGCGCCGGGCGGCGAACTCAACTGCAGCCTGCGCGGCGGGCGCGGCGAGGATGGCAGGCTCTGCTTGTGGCTGACGCTGAGCGGGCAACTGCGCCTGACCTGCCAGCGCTGCCTGCAGGCTTTGGAACTGCCCTTGCAGTTGGAGAGCAGGCTGTTGTTGGTCCCTGCGGGTGCCGCCTGGCCCGATGAGGAATTGGTCGACGACAGCGCCGACGCCATCGCAGCCTCGGCCGAGCAGTCCCTGGCGTCTTTGGTAGAAGAGGAAATATTGCTTGCCCTGCCCCTGGCACCGCGTCACGAATCCTGTGCGCTGCCCGTCGTCGATGGAGCCGATGGCCGCCCGCCATCGCCCTTCGCGGCCTTGGTCCGGGGCAAGTGACAGAACGTTCTTGAACATTTGAAGGAGTAGTGACATGGCAGTTCAGCAAAACAAGAAATCCCCGTCGAAGCGCGGCATGCACCGCGCCCACGATTTTCTGGTGGCGCCGCCGCTGGCGGTCGAACCGACCACCGGCGAAGTGCACCTGCGCCACCACATCAGCCCGAGCGGCCACTATCGCGGCAAGAAGGTCCTGCCCAGCAAGGGCGAGTGATCGAGCAGCCGGGGCTTTCGCCCAGGCCTGGCTGTCTCACTTCCCGCGTTCCCCTTCCCTCGATGGCGGTCACGCTCGCAATCGACGCCATGAGTGGCGACCATGGCCCGGTGGTCACGGTTCCCGCTGCGCTGGACTTTCTGCGTCGCGACGCGGATTGCGCGATCGCCCTGGTCGGACGCGAGCCGGTGTTGCGGCCGTTGGTCGCGGCGACGGCGGCCGAGTTCGGGTCGCGCCTGCGCTTGGTGCACGCCAGCGAAGTCGTCGAGATGGACGAATCGATCTCCTCGGCCTTGCGCGGCAAGAAGGACTCGTCGATGCGCGTCGCCACCGAACTGGTGAAGAACGGCGAAGCGCAGGCGGCGGTGTCTGCTGGCAACACGGCGGCGCTGATGGGTATTTCGCGTTTTGTCCTGAAGACGCTGCCGGGCATCGAACGGCCGGCCATCGCCAGCATCGTGCCGACGATCAGCGGCTATTGCTACATGCTCGATCTGGGTGCCAATGTCGATTGCCTGCCCGAACATCTGCTGCAGTTCGCCATCATGGGCGCCATGCTCTACGCGGCGCTGGAGCACAGCGAACGGCCGAGCGTCGGCCTGCTCAACATCGGTGAAGAATCGATCAAGGGCAACGAGGCGGTCAAGCGCGCCGGCGACCTGCTCAAGGCGAGCGGCCTCAATTTTCGCGGCAACGTCGAGGGCGACGCGATCTACCGCGGTGTGGTCGACGTGGTGGTCTGCGACGGTTTCGTCGGCAACGTCGCGCTCAAGGCTTCCGAAGGCGTCGCCCACATGATGGCCGCTGCGCTGCGCGAGGAGTTCGGACGCAACCTGCTGACCCGCCTGGCGGCCCTCGCCGCCATGCCGGTGCTCAGCGCTTTCAAGCGGCGTTTCGATCCGCGCCGTTACAACGGCGGCAGCCTGCTCGGCCTCACCGGCGTCGTCGTCAAGAGCCACGGCTCGGCCGACGCCTTGGCCTTCTTCTGCGCCATGCAACGCGCTGCCGAGGCGGCGCGCAATCGCCTGCCCGAGCGCATCGCCGCGCGCATGGTGCAGCAGGAGCAAGCGGCGTGACCTACGCCCGCATCATCGGCACCGGCAGCTTCCTGCCCGGCGCGCCGATCAGCAACGACGATCTGGTGGCGCGCGGCATCGACACCTCCGACGCCTGGATCGTCGAGCGCACCGGCATCCGCGCGCGCCACCTGGCCGAGTCGAACGTCGGCGCCAGCGACCTGGCTTTGCAGGCCAGCCTGCGCGCCCTCGCCGCGGCGAACAAACAGCCCGCGGACGTCGATCTGATCATCGTCGCCACCTCGACCCCGGACATGATCTTCCCGAGCGCGGCGGCCCTGCTCCAGGACAAGCTGGGCATCAGAAACGGCGCACCCGCCTTCGACGTGCAGGCGGTGTGCAGCGGCTTCGTCTACGCGCTGACGCTGGCCAAGAAATTGATCGCCTCGGGCTCGCACCGTTGCGCCCTGGTCGTCGGCGCCGAGGTCTTCTCGCGCATCCTCGACTGGAACGACCGCGGCACCTGCGTCCTCTTCGGCGACGGCGCCGGCGCCGTGCTGCTGGCGGCGAGCGAGGAACCGGGCATCCTGGCCACCGCCCTGCACGCCGACGGCAGCTACCGCGACATCCTTTCGGTGCCCGGCCAGATCGCCGGTGGTCAGGTCGTCGGCAGTCCCTTCCTACAGATGGAAGGACAGGCGGTGTTCAAGTTCGCGGTCAAGGTGTTGGCCGAGGTGGCGCGCGAGGTGCTGGGCCAGGCCGGCCTCGGCATCGGCGACGTCGATTGGCTGATCCCGCACCAGGCGAATATGCGCATCCTCGACGCGACCGCGCGCAAGCTGGGGCTGCCGGCGGAGAAGATCATCGCCACCGTCGCCCACCACGGCAACACCTCGGCGGCGTCGATCCCGCTGGCGCTGGACGAAGCGGTGCGCAGCGGCCGCATCAGCCGCGGCCAGACGCTGTTGCTCGAAGCCGTCGGCGGTGGCTTCACCTGGGGTGCGGCGCTGCTCAAGTTCTGATGTGAGGTATCCGTTGCCATGAAATTCGCACTCGTCTTTCCCGGTCAGGGATCGCAGTCTCTGGGCATGATGGCGGCCTACGGCGACAGCGCCGTGGTACGCCAGACCTTCGATCAGGCGTCGGCCGCGCTCGGCCGCGACCTGTGGCAGCTCGCCAGCGCCGGCCCGGCCGAAGCGATCAATCAGACGGTCAATACCCAGCCGCTGATGCTCACCGCCGCCATCGCCGTCTATCGCCTCTGGTGCGAGGCCGGCGGCCCACAACCGGCGCTCGTCGCCGGTCATAGCCTCGGCGAATACTCGGCGCTGGTCGCCGCCGGGGTGCTCGACTTTGTCGACGCCGTGCCCCTGGTCGAATTGCGCGCGCGCGCGATGCAGGAGGCGGTCCCGGCGGGGACCGGCGCCATGGCGGCGATACTGGGCCTGGACGCCGCCGCGGTGGAGGCCGCCTGTGCCGAGGCCGCCCAAGGCGAGGTGGTCGAAGCGGTCAACTTCAACGCCCCCGAACAGATCGTCATCGCCGGCAACGCGGCGGCGGTGGAACGCGCCGCCGCGGCCTGCAAAGCGCGCGGCGCCAAGCGCGCGGTGATGCTGCCGGTGTCCGCCCCCTTCCACTGCAAGCTGATGCTGCCCGCTGCAGAGAAACTGCGCGAGCGCCTGGCGCAGGTGGATTTCAAGACGCCGGTGATCCCGGTGGTGAACAACGTCGATGCGCTCTGCCTCGACCAGCCCGAGGCGATCAAGGAGGCGCTGGTGCGTCAGGCTGCGGCACCGGTGCGCTGGGTGGCCGGCATGCGCTTCATGGCCGCCGCCGACGTCGCCCAGGTGGTCGAGTGCGGTCCCGGGCGGGTGCTCTCGGCGCTGGCCAAGCGCTGCGCCGAGGGCTTGAGCGGCCTCGCCATGGACAACCTCGACGGCCTCAAGGCGGCCCTGGCCGCCGTCAAAGCATAAGGACATCAGCATGGCGAACGACACCCTTGCAGGACAGGTGGCATTGGTCACCGGGGCCACGCGCGGCATCGGCCGCGCCATCGCGCTCGAACTGGGCGGCTGCGGCGCCACGGTGGTGGGCACGGCGACCAGCGCGGCCGGTGCCAAAGACATCGACGCGGCGTTTGCCGAGGCCACGATTGCCGGTCGCGGCGTGGTGCTCGACGTCACCGACGCCGCCGCCTGCGACACCGTGCTCACGGCGATCGAGAAGGAGATCGGGCCGGTGGCGATTCTGGTGAACAACGCCGGCATCACCCGCGACAACCTCGCCCTGCGCATGGGCGAAGAGGAGTGGGACGCGGTCATCGCCACCAATCTGTCCGCCGTGTTTCGCCTCTCCAAGCGCGTCATGCGCGGCATGATGAAGGCGCGCTGCGGCCGCATCATCAACATCACCTCGGTGGTCGGCAGCGCCGGCAACGCCGGCCAGGCCAACTACGCCGCCGCCAAGGCCGGCGTCGCCGGCATGACGCGCGCACTGGCGCAGGAGCTGGGCAGCCGCAACATCACCGTCAATTGCGTCGCCCCCGGCTTCATCGACACCGACATGACCAAGGCATTGACCGAGGCGCAACGCGCGGGGTTGCTGCAGAAGATTCCTCTGGCGCGACTCGGCGCGGCGCCGGAAGTGGCCGCCGCCGTCGTCTTCCTCGCCGGTCCCGGTGCCGCCTACATCACCGGCGCGGTGCTGCCGGTCAACGGCGGCATGTACATGAGCTGAGCGTCGGTCCCGTCGGCACTACCGTTTCTGCTAGAATGCCGCAGTTTTTGTCACCACAGCCGCCAGGCGGAAGGAGGAACACATGGACAACATCGAACAACGCGTCAAGAAGATCGTGGCCGAGCAGCTGGGAGTCAATGAGTCGGAGATCAAGAACGATTCTTCCTTTGTCGACGACCTCGGCGCCGACTCGCTCGACACGGTCGAACTGGTGATGGCGCTGGAAGAAGAGTTCGAGTGCGAAATTCCCGACGAAGAAGCCGAGAAGATCACCAACGTGCAACAAGCCATCGACTACGTGAACGCCCACGTCAAGAAATAATCCCGCAACAGACCCGACACCGGAGTTTCCTTTGGCGCGCCGCAGAGTAGTCATCACCGGCCTGGGCATCGTGTCGCCCGTGGGCAACACGATCACCGAGGCTTGGGACAACATCCTCGCCGGACGTT
>JAHFRE010000369.1 GCA_023258955.1 Sterolibacterium sp. | reverse complement strand
CCTGCTGCAATCGTCCGAACTCTACGATCAGGCCAATCACGCCTTCGTCATGCACGGCATCGCCTTCGACAACATCAAGGTCGACGTCGCGACCATGATGCGGCGCAAGGACAACATCGTCGGCCAGTTGACCAGCGGCATCCGCAGCCTGTTCAAGAAGAACAAGGTGGCGCTGCTCACCGGCCACGGCAAGTTCGTCGGCCGCGGCACCGACAGCTGGCAGATCGAAGTCAGCGACGGCAAGGCCAGCGAGACCGTCGAGGCGCGCCACGTCATCGTCGCCACCGGCTCCAAACCGCGCGATTTGCCCGGCGTAGCGATCGACAACAAGCTCATCTGCGACAACGCCGGTGCGCTGTCCTTCGGTGCCGTGCCCAAGCGTCTCGGTGTCATCGGCGCCGGCGTCATCGGCCTGGAACTGGGCAGCGTCTGGAAGCGACTCGGCGCCGAGGTGACGATCCTGGAGGCGCTGCCCGATTTTCTCGGTGCCGCCGACCGCACCGTGGCCAAAGAGGCGTGGAAGATCTTCACCCAGAAGCAGGGCCTCAACATCCATCTCGACGTCAAGATCGGCAAGATCAGCCAGGGCAAGAAGGGCGTCAGCGTCGCCTACGAGGCGGGCGACGAGCCCTACCTGCTCGATTGCGACAAGCTGATCGTCTCGGTGGGGCGCGTGCCCTTCACCGAGGGTCTCGGTTGCGAGGCGGTCGGCCTGAAGCTCGACGAACGCGGACGCATCGCGGTCGACGCCCAGTGCCGCAGCAATCTCGAAAACGTCTGGGCCGTCGGCGACGTGGTGCCGGGTCCGATGCTGGCGCACAAGGGCATGGAAGAGGCGGTGATGGTGGTCGAACTGATCGCCGGCCAAGCCGGCCAGATCGATCACAACACCATGCCTTGGGTGATCTACACCCATCCGGAGATCGCCTGGGTCGGCAAGACCGAGCAGCAACTGGCGAAGGAGGGCATCGCCTTCAGGAGCGGCCAAATTCCTTTCGCCGCCAACGGCCGGGCCCTCAGCCAGGGCGACACCGTCGGCTTCGTCAAGGTCATCGCCGAAGCGCACAGCGACAGGCTGCTGGGAGTGCACATCATCGGCAACAACGCCTCCGAGCTGATCGCCGAGGCGGCCCTGGCCATGGCCTTCGGCGCCAGCGCCGAGGACATCGCCCGCGTCTGCCACGCCCACCCGACCCTGTCCGAGGCGCTGCACGAGGCGGCGCTGGCGGTCGACCAGCGGGCGTTGCACTTCTAGGCCATCACCAATACGGCGGCGCCGGTGATCTGGCCGGCGCGCAAGGCGGCCAGCGCTGCGTTGGCCTGCTCCAGCGGATAGCGCTCGACTTCGGTGTGCAGCGACAGGCTGGCCACCAGGGCGAAGAAGGCGGCGCCGTCGGCGCGTGTCAGGTTGGCCACCGACTGCAGGCTGCGCTCACCCCACAGCAGGGCGTAGGGAAACGCCGGGATGTCGCTCATGTGGATGCCGGCGCAGATGACCCGCCCGCCTTTGACCGTGGCGGCGAGCGCGGCCGGTACCAGCGCCCCCACCGGGGCGAAGATCAGCGCTGCATCGAGCGGCTGCGGCGGTGGTCGATCCGAGTCGCCGGCCCAGGTCGCGCCCAGGCTGCGTGCAAAGGCCTGCGCCTTGCTGTCGCCGGCGCGAGTCAACGCGTAGACCTGGCGGCCCTGGGCCAGCGCCACCTGGGCGACGATGTGCGCTGCGGCGCCGAATCCGTAGATGCCCAGACGCTGCGCGTCGCCGGCCATGACGAGGGCGCGATAGCCGATCAGCCCGGCGCACAGCAGCGGCGCCAGCAGGGCAGCGTCGCCAGCGTCGGGCAGGGGAAAGCAGTAGGCGGCGTCGGCGATGCAGCGCTCGGCGTAGCCGCCGTCGATCTGGTAACCGGTGAACCGCGCCGCGTCGCAAAGATTCTCGCGACCGTTGCGGCAGTAGGCGCATGCGCCGCAACTGCGGCCGAGCCACGGCACGCCGACCCGTTGACCGTCGCCGAAGCCAGCGACGCCGGCGCCACGCGCGAGCACCCGGCCGACCACCTCGTGGCCGGGCACGATGGGCAGGCGTGGCTCCGGCAGTTCACCGTCGAGCAGGTGCAGGTCGGTGCGGCAGACACCGCAGGCCTCGACCGCGAGCAGCAGCTGGCCGGGACCGGGCTGGACGAGCGGCAGCCTGGTGGCGACGAGCGCCTGACCCGGTGCCGTGAGCACCATGGCGCGATAGCTGTTCGACAAATCTGACCCTTCGCGGAGTGTGGCAACCCGGTGTGTCTCTCGCTTGCGGCGACCAGGCGGCGCCGGGGTCAGCTTACCCAATCTTGCGCCGCTACTGGATTTTTTTTCGGCGACTCGGTTAGAATCGGACAGCCAAATTTACGGAATCGCACATGCTGCAAACCGGCCAATCGGCACCCGTGTTCTCCCTGCCCGATGCGGACATGGAGACCTTCGTGCTGGAGTCGCTGCGCGGCAAGCAACACGCGGTGCTGTTCTTCTATCCGCGCGACGACACGCCCTTCTGCACGCTCGAGGCCACCGACTTCAGCGACCACGAGGACGAGTTCGCGCGCCACGGCTGCACGGTCCTCGGCGTCAGCCGCGACGACTGCATGCGCCACGCCGAGTTTCGCGACAAGCACGGACTCTCGGTGCGCCTGCTCGCCGACATGGAGGGCGAGGTAACACGCAAGTACGGCGTGGCGCAGATGCGCGAAAAGGACGGGGTGAAGAAGCTGTGCATCGTCCGCTCGACCTTCGTCATCGACAGCAAAGGCGTGGTTCGGCACGCCCTCTACGACATCAAT
>JAHFRE010000166.1 GCA_023258955.1 Sterolibacterium sp. | reverse complement strand
CTTGAAGAAGCTCATCAACTCGGTGAGCTGTCCGGCCTGACCGCCCATCTCTTCGGCGGTGGCGGCGAGTTGCTCGGAGGCCGAGGCGTTCTGCTGCGTCGCCTTGGACAGCTGGCCCATGGCGCCGTTGATCTGACCGACGCCGGCGCTCTGCTCCGAACTGGCCGCGGCGATCTCCTGCACCAGGTCCGAGGTCCTCTTGATCGAGGGCAGCATCTCGTCGAGCAGCTTGCCCGCCTTCTCCGCCATCTTGACGCTCGATCCGGCCAACTCGCCGATCTCCTGCGCTGCCACCTGACTGCGTTCGGCCAGCTTGCGCACTTCCGCTGCGACCACGGCGAAGCCCTTGCCGTGCTCACCGGCCCGCGCCGCTTCGATCGCCGCGTTCAAGGCGAGCAGGTTGGTCTGGTAGGCGATGTCGTCGATGATGCCGATCTTGCCGGCGATCTGCTTCATCGCCTCGACCGTCTCCCTGACCGCGCCGCCGCCCTCGGTGGCCTCCTGCGAGGACTTGGTCGCCATATTGTCGGTGACCTTGGCGTTGTCGGTGTTCTGGTTGATCGAGGCGGTCATCTGCTCGACCGAGGCGGTGGTCTCTTCGACGCTGGCGGCCTGCTCGGAAGATGACTGGGACAGCGATTGGGCGGTCTGCGAGACCTGGCCGGCGGCGTTATTCAAGGCCTCGGAGGCGGTGTTCACCTCGCCGATGATGTGCGACAGCTTGTCCACCATATCGCTCATCGCCTGCTTCAGCAGGCCGGTCTCGTCCTTGGAGTCGACCGAGATCTGCACCGTCAGGTTGCCCTCGGCCAGCTCGTTGGCCACACCCATGGCCTCGCCGAGCGGTCGGGTGATGCTGCGCGTCACCCAGAAGGCGAACAGGGCCGCCAGCAGCAGCGCGGCGAGGCCCAGGGAGACGACCAGGGTCTGGGTCTGGCTGGCGACCTGAGCGGCTTCCTCGCCGACCTTGGTCATCAGCTTCGACTGGAATTCGACCAGCTCATTGACCGCATTGATGTAATCGGCCTGGGTCTTGCGCATCCGCGTCACCATCAGCTCGATCGCCTCGTCGCGCTTGCCCGCCTTCTGCAACTCGAGAAACCGGTTCTGGTCATCGACGAAGACCCGGCGCGCCTCGAGCATCCTGGCCAGCACCTTCTTGCCCTCCTCCGACTTGATGCTCTTTTCCAGGCGGTCGATGTTCTCGTTGATCACCTTGCGCGCCGCCTGCACCCGCTCCAGCTCCTTCGCCACCTCCTCGGGTTTGGCCACCAGCAGCGAGTTGCGCAGGGCGCGGGCGATGACGTTGATCTGGTCGACCACGTTGTTGGCCCACACCGTCTTCGGAAACTTGTCGCCGACCAGGTCGTTGACCTCGCCGCTGATCTGACCGACGCGCAGGAAGGCGATGAAGGAGATGATGGCCAGCAGCAGCAGCACGAAGCCGAAGCCCAGCGCCAGGCGCGTGCCTATTTTCAGGTTCTTGAACATCGTGTTTTCCCTCGGTGAGTGTCTTGTGGTGGGCGAGGTCAGTCAGCGCCGACCGCCATTTCGACCGGCGAAGCTAACACAAAAGCGTGATAGCAAAAAGCGCCGCCGACAATTCGCCGCGGGCGGTGCGCCAGGCGCCGCGTACAATGGCGAACAGGGGAGAATATATGACGGCTGTCGCGTTGCAGTTGGCTTTGATGCTGTTGGTGATCCTGGCGGCGTCCGAACTGTTTACCAACGCCCTCGAACATCTGGGCGAACGGCTGGGCATTTCCGAGGGCGTCACCGGTTCGATCTTCGCTTCGGTCGCCACCGCCATGCCCGAGACCATGGTGCCGCTGTTGGCGCTGTTTGCCGGTACCACCGACAGCGAAATCAACGAAGAGATCGGTGTCGGCGCCATCCTCGGCGCGCCCCTGATGCTGTCCACCCTGTCCTGCTGCCTGATGGCCGCCGCCGTGCTGCGCAGCCGCGGCCTCGCCGGCCGCATCCGCCCCGAGCACAGCGGGCTGGCACGCGACCTGGATTTCTTTCTGGCCGCCTTCGCCCTGGCGGCGCTGGCGATGTTCGTGCCGCTGACCGCTGCTTACCTGCGCGCCGCCCTGGCCACCGCCCTGGTGCTGATCTATTTCGTCTACACCCTGCTCACCCTGCGCGCCTCGGCCAAGCTGGTCGAGGGCGGCCACGGCACCGCCGCCGAGCAGAAGATGTTGGTGGCCCGCCTCGGCCTGCCGACCACGCACGCCACCATCGCGCTGCAACTCGTCATCGGTCTGGCGCTGCTGATCTTCGGTGCGCGGGGCTTCATCGAGGGCGTGCAGGGGGCATCGACCCTGCTCGGCATCTCGCCCCTGCTCTTGTCGCTGCTGATCATCCCGATCGCCACCGAGTTGCCGGAAAAGGTGAACAGCATCCTCTGGATACGCCGCGGCAAAGACACCCTGGCCTTCGGCAACATCACCGGCGCGATGGTCTTCCAGGGCACGCTGCTGCCGGCCATCGGCATCATGCTGACGCCCTGGCAGCCGCGCCTCGAGGTGCTGGCCGGCGTTGCCATCACCCTCGCCGCCGCGGTCTGGCTGCGCTATCGGCTCGCCGCCGGCGGCCTGCGGGTCTGGATGCTGCTGGCCAACGGCCTGCTCTACCTGGGCTTCATCGGTATCGCCCTCAGCGGCTGAGGCGGCGCGGGAACAGCGCCTTGCGCGTTTCCTCGAGCAGCAGCACGCTGGCCCCCGTCGCCGCCGCGAGCGCCCAGTCGCCGCCGCTCAAGGCCACGGTGTCGAACAGCGCCTGCGCCGGCGGCCAATGCACCGCCAGCAGTTGCAGGGCCAGCACGCTGGCCAGCGCCGCCCAGAGCAGACCGTTGGCGAAGAAGCGCCGGTTGAAGGCGCTCGCGTGCTCGTCGCGGGCGTTGAAGATGTTGAACAGCTGGAACAGCACGAAGGTGGTGAACGCCATCGTCAGGCCGTGGCTGTGGCCGCCGCGCGCCGCACCCCATGCGTAGGCGGCGAGCGTTCCCAGGGCCATGGTCAGACCGACCAGCAGCAGCTGCAGCAGGCGCGCACCGCTGAGGATGTCGGCGCCGGGCCGGCGCGGCGGCAGCCGCATCAGCCCTGTGCGCGCCGGCTCGGCGCCGAGGCTCAGCGCCGGTGGCCCGTCCATGATGATGTTGACCCAGAGGATCTGGATCGCGGTAAACGGCGTCGGCAGACCGATCAGCGGCGCGCAGAGCACGGTGAGCAGCGCGCCGATGTTGGTCGACAACTGGAAGCGCACGAAGTCCACGATGTTGTTGTAGATGCTGCGGCCTTCGGCTATCGCCGCGACGATGGTGGCGAAGTTGTCGTCGGCCAGCACCAGCGCCGCCGCCTCGCGCGCCACTTCGCTGCCGGCCAGGCCCATCGCCACGCCGATGTCGGCGGCCTTGAGCGCCGGCGCGTCGTTGACCCCGTCGCCGCTCATGGCGACGACGTGGCCGCGCCGCTTCAGCGCTTCGACGATGGCCAGCTTGTGCGCTGGGGTGACGCGCGCGAACACCGTCGTGTGTTCGACCAATTCGGCCAGCGCGGCTTCGTCCAGTCCCTCGAGTTCGCGGCCCTCGCGCGCCGCTCCCGCCAGGCCGAGTTGGCGGGCGATCGCCGCGGCGGTGAGCAGGTGGTCGCCGGTGACCATCTTCACCGCGACCCCGGCCGCTTGGCAGACGCGCAGCGCTTCTTTGACCTCGGCGCGCGGCGGATCGGTGATGCCCACCAGGCCGATCAGGGTCAGCTCGTGCGCCCAGGCCATCGGTTCTGTCGCCGCGTCGAACTCGCTGGCCGGAATGTCGCGCCGCGCCACGGCGAGCACGCGCATCGCCGCGTCGGCCATGGCGTTGGTCTGGGCGTCGAAAGCGGCTGCGGCTTGCTGGTCCAGCGGCGCCTCGCCGGTTTCGCTGAGGATGCTGCTGGCGCGGGCGAGCAGGGCGTCGGGCGCACCCTTCAGCCACAGCCGCACCACCTCGCCCTGGCGATGGAAGGTGGCCATGAATTTGTGTGCGGCGTCGAAGGGAATCTCGGCGATGCGCGGCGCGGCGGCGCGCTCGCCCGCCGGGTCTAGCCCGCCGGCGGCGGCGAGCGAGAGCAGCGCGCCTTCGGTCGGATCGCCGACCAGGATCCCGTCGTGCCACTGGGCGTCGTTGCACAGGCAAGCGGGCAGGAGCAGGGGCTGCAGATCGGGCAGCGGACGGCCGTCGGTGGCGACGATGGGCGCTTCGCTGTCGGCGCTGAGCTCGAAGCGGCGGCCGAGGACATGGCACTGGGCGACCGCCATCCGGTTGTGGGTCAGGGTCCCGGTCTTGTCGGTGCAGATCACCGTGGTGCAGCCGAGCGTCTCCACCGCCGCGAGCTGTTTGACGATGGCGTGGCGCGCTGCCATGCGCTGGGTTCCCAGGGCCAGGGTCAGCGTCACCACAGCCGGCAGGCCCTCGGGTATCGCCGCCACGGCCAGGGCGATCGCGGTCAGCGCCGTCGTCAGCAGGTCCTCGCCGCGCGCCAGGTTCAAGACGAAGATCAGCGCAACGACGGCGCCGGCGATCAGCGCGAGCCGCTTGCCGAGCCGATCGAGCTGTCGCTGCAGCGGCGTCGCGCGCTCGCCGATGTCCTCGAGCAGGGCGGCGACGCGGCCCATCTCGCTGTCCATGCCGGTGGCGGTGACCACCGCCTCGAGGCGGCCGCGGCTGACCACGGTGTTCATGTAGACCATGCTCGCCCGCTCGCCGAGCACGGCGTCGGCGGCCACCGCCTGCGGCTCCTTGGTCACCGCCTGGGATTCGCCGGTCAAGCTTGCTTCCGCCGCCTCCGCCGCGTGCGCAGCGATGATGCGGGCGTCGGCGGCTATCCTGTCGCCGGCTTCGAGCAGCAGCAGGTCACCCGGGACCAGTTCGGCGGCGGCGACCGCGGCCACTCGCCCGTCGCGACGCACCCGCGCGACCGGCGCCAGCATCTCCTTCAGCGCCGCCAGCGCCCGCTCGGCGCGTCGTTGCTGCACCAGGCCGAGAGCGGCGTCGAACAGCACCACCACGCTGATCACCGCGGCGTCCTTGAGGTCACCGACGATGCCGGCCAGGAGGGCGGCGCCGAGCAGAACCAGCACCAGGGTGTTCTTGAACTGGTCGAGAAATCTTCGCCAGGCAGGCGTCGGCGCCCGCCCGGCGAGCTGGTTGGCGCCGAAGCGGCGCTGCCTGGTCCCTACCTCGCCGCTGGAAAGCCCGCTGCGCGGATCGAGCCCGAGGCGCGCCACGACCGTCGCCACCGGCTCGGCGTGGGCGCCGGGGCAGCCGCGAGCGCTTGAAGTTGCCGCCGGAATCGTCATGGGTGCACCGTGGCCCATTATGTCACCGTGTTGACGGGTGCTGCGCGATTGGGGCCAGGATCGCCAATCGGCGTACACTTTGCGCCATCCAATCGACGGGCCGCACAGTGAACCGAGCGCATTTCCTTGCCAGTCGCCGCCGCTTGCTCAAGGCCGGGCTCTTCGCCGGGCTCGGCCTGGCGCTGCTCGGTGGCGGCTACGCCTGGCTGCGCACCGGCAAGCGCGACCAGCTGGCGCTGTACGACGCTCGCGCCAGGACGCTGATCGCCGCGCTCGCCGCGGCGGTCCTCGACGGTGCGCTGCCCGAGCCCGCAGCGGAGCGGCAGCGGGCGCTGGCGGGGCTGCTCGAGGCGGTCGGCCAGACGATCGCCGGTCTGTCGCCGCAACAGCGCGAAGAACTGGGCGAACTGTTCGCGCTGCTCAATTTTTCGCCGGCGCGCTTCATCGTCGCCGGCGTGCGTTCCCCCTGGCACGAGGCGCGCTTAGACGAAGTCGACAACTTCCTGCGCCGTTGGCGCGCCTCCCGCTTTGCCCTGCTGCGTTCCGCCTACGCCGCGCTGCACGACCTGATCCTGGGTGCCTGGTACGGTCGGCCCGAGTCTTGGGCCGCGATCGGGTATCCGGGGCCGCCGACGCTATGAACGCGGATCCGTGGCGCGCCGGCCTCGCCGCCGGCTGGCAGGTAATCGATGCAGCGCAAGCCGGCGCGCCGATCAGCGATAGCGCCGATGTGGTGGTGATCGGCAGCGGCGCCGGCGGCGGCGTCGCCGCCGAGATCCTGACCCAGGCCGGGCTCAAGCTGATCATCGTCGAAGAGGGGCCGCTCTTCAGTTCGCGCGATTTCCACATGCGCGAAGCCGAGGCCTATCCCCGGCTCTACCAGGAGTCGGCGGCGCGCCAGACCCGGGACAGGGCGATCACCATCCTGCAGGGCCGCTGCGTCGGCGGCGGCACCACGGTGAACTGGACCTCGAGCTTTCGCACACCGCCGACCACCCTCGAGCATTGGCGAGAGCGGCTGGGGCTGCAGGAGCTTGGTGTGGCCGAGCTCGTGCCCTGGTTCGAACGCATGGAGCGCCGTCTCGACGTCGCCGCCTGGACCACCCCGCCCAACGCCAACAACGCGGCGCTGGCGCGGGGCGCGGCCAAGCTCGGCATTCCGACCGCGGCGATCCCGCGCAACGTCAAGGGCTGCGCCGATCTGGGTTACTGCGGCATGGGCTGCCCGCTCGACGCCAAGCGCTCGATGCTGGTGAGCACGCTGCCGGCGGCGCTGGCTGGCGGCGCCCGCCTGTACACCCGGCTGCGCGCCGAGAGGCTGCTGGCGCGCGGCGATCGCATCGAGGCGGTCGATTGCGTCAGCGTGGACAGCGCCGGGCGCAGCGGGCCGGTCACGGCGCGCTTGCAGGCGCGGCACTTCCTGCTCGCCGCCGGCGGCATCGGCTCTCCCGCCTTGCTAGCGCGTTCGGGCGCGCCCGATCCGCACCGGCACCTCGGCCGGCGCACCTTCCTCCATCCGACCGTGGTCTGCGCGGCGCTGATGCCCGAGCCGGTGGCGGCCTACGCCGGGGCGCCGCAGAGCGTCTACTGCGATCACTTCCTGAACACCCAGGCGATCGACGGACCGCTGGGCTTCAAGCTCGAGGTGCCGCCGCTGCATCCGCTGCTCTTCGCCGCGACGCTGCAGGGCCACGGCCGCGCCCACGCCGCGATCATGGCCGAGTTCGCGCGCGCCCAGGTGACGATCGCGCTGCTGCGCGACGGCTTCCACCCGCAAAGCCAGGGCGGTGTGGTCGGCCAGCGCGGCGACGGCTCGCCCCTGCTCGACTACCCGCTCGACCCGCTCTTCTGGGAAGGGGCGCGGCGGGCGCTGTTGGCCATGGCCGAGATCCAGTTCGCCGCCGGTGCCCGCCGCGTCTGGGCGCTGCACCAGGACTGCGCCGGCTGGGGCAGTTGGGCCGAGGCGCGGGCGGGCATAGACGCGCTCGCGCTCGAACCGCTGCGCACCCGCGTCGTTTCGGCGCACGTGATGGGCGGCTGCGCCATGGCCGCCACGCCCGAGCAGGGTGTGGTCAACGCCCACGGCGCCCACTTCCAGCTGGAGAACCTCAGCGTCGGCGACGGCTCCCTGTTTCCCACCAGCATCGGCGCCAATCCACAGCTGTCGATCTTCGCGCTCGCCGCGCGCAACGCCAGCCGCCTCGCTGCGAGCCTCGGCGCCGGACCGAGGTTAGCCTGATGGCCGCGAAGATGTTCCGCCGCATCCTGCTCGCAGAGCTTCTGCTCTACCTGTTCCTGGTCGGCCTGCTGCACCACTACGCGCATTGGCGCGCCTGGGAGACCCTGACCCTGGTGCTCGGACTGGCGCTCGCCGGGCGCGCCCTGTCGATCAACGTGACCTATTTCTACGCCATCCTCTACGGCTCGCAGGTGCCAGCGCCATACCGGATCGGCTATCTGCGCTGGCTGCGCGAAATCCTGCGCGAGCTCTGGCATTTCTTCCTGCTGTTCTCCCTGGTCCAGCCCTTCGACCGGCTCTTTCTCGGCGCCGACCCGGCGCCCAAGCGCGGCGCCGCCGGGGTCCTGCTGATCCACGGCTACCAGTGCAACCGCGGTTTCTGGTGGTGGCTGGCGCCGCGCCTGGGTGCGCGCGGCCTCAACGTGGCGACGTTGAACCTCGAGCCGGTGCACACCTCGATCGACGCCTACGTCGATGCCGTGGCGGCGCGCATCGAAGTGTTCTGTCGCGACAGCGGTGCCAGTCGCATCCTCCTGGTCGGCCACAGCATGGGCGGCCTGGTGGCGCGCGCCTACCTGCGCCGCTGCGGCCACGGGCGCGTCGCCGGCCTCGTCACCATCGGCTCGCCGCACCACGGCGCCGAAATCGCACACCTGGGGATGGGACAGAACGCGCGCGAAATGGAACCGGGCAGCGCCTGGCTGAAGGCGCTCGCCAGCGTCCCCCTCGGCGTGCCGGCCACCGCCCTCTACAGCCCGCACGACAACTACGTGATGCCGCAGGAGAGCGCCAAGCTCGAGGGCGCG
>JAHFRE010000165.1 GCA_023258955.1 Sterolibacterium sp. | reverse complement strand
TCCAGCTCAGGCGGTAGCACATAGCTGTCGGCCAGGACGTAGTCGACCTCGGGCAGGGCAGCGGGTCCCGGAAAGCCGAGATAGGAAATCTGCACCGGTGCCGGTCGATAGGACAGTATGCTGGCGCGAGCGCCCGAGGTCTGTCCCTGCAGGTCGATCAAGATGTCGATTTCGTGCGTGCGTATGCAACGCGCGGCTTCCTCGTCCCCCATGTCCTTGATCGGCACGTAGTGATCCATGGCCTTGAGCAGGCGGGCGCGCATCGGTGTGTTGTCTTCCCTGCTCCAGGAAAAGGCGTAGATCTCGAATTGGCTGCGATCGTGCAGTTCGAACAACTCTGCGGTGAGGATGGCCACGGCGTGCAGACAGAGGTCGGACGACAGATAGCCGATACGTAGCCTTTGATGCCCGTAGCCAGATCTGTCGCAAAGCGCAGCCACGTTCTTGACCACCTTGGTGTCTACGAAGCGCTGTGCGACGGCCAACTGCATCGCCGGGTCGTTGCTCGCGCTGAGCATGGCCAAGGCAGAGGTCGACTCCATCAGTTCCTGTTTGGAGATGCCGCGGAGCGGCTTGTATACCGGCCATTCGCATTGCTTCTGGCGCAGGTGCACCAAGTGCAGGATCACGTCCGCCTGCTTCGGGTCACATGCAAGGCTCTTGGTGAGCGCCTGCTCAGCCTGCTGGAACTCGCGCTGCAGTTCGAGCACCCGCCCCATATGGTTCAATGCGTGGGTCAACAGGGACTTGTCCGGCGTCGCCGCGGCTTCGAGCGTGACGACCGCCAGGCGCCATTGCTCCACGGCGAGCTCAGGCTGCAGCCGTTGCTCGAGCATGCTTCCCAGGTTGAGGCGGGCCTGGACGAATCCCGGATTGATCTCCAGAGCCTGACGATAGATCGCCTCTGCGCCGGCGGTATCCTTGGCGTTGCTCAAGATGACGCCGAGATTGAAGCAGGCTGCAAAGGCCAGGGGCGAGCGCGTGTTGGCCAGCCAAGTGCGGTAGAGCCCTATCGCGTCGTCGCTACGTCGGGCGCCACTGAGTCTGTCGGCGAAAGAGATAAGCTCGGCGAGGTCCAGTCTCCCCTGCCGGGCCGCCGCCAATACCGGCACCAGAGCCTGATCCAGATCCTTGGCAACCAAGGCGGCCGCGAGCGAGGTCAGCGCCACTTTATCGGCCGGAGCAAACGATTTATTCATCGAGCGAACAATAAACAACGGGCGGCCAAGCCAATCCAAGCAATAGAGGCTGCTGGCCGGCCTTTCTGTGGCTTTATAATAGCCATATTTGCATCATAGTCGGTGTCATTTCCGTGGTCTTGTTCGGTCACCCCAACGGTCATCCGCCGCCTCTCTCCTAGGCAATAATGTACGACAAATCGCTGCACACCGTCATCCAGTGCCTAACCGCCATCGCCCAGCATCATGGCCTGCAGGTCAATCCCGAGCGCCTGGTCGACGAATACGCCCTGGGCGCCGAGGAACCGGCGACGGCGCTGTTGCTGAGGATGGCGTCGGACATCGGTTTGAAAGCGAAAAAGGCGAGTCTGACGTGGGCGGGCCTGCTTGCCCAGACCGGGGTCTTCCCGGTGATGGCGCGTCTCGGCGACGGCAAAGGCGTAATCGTCGTCGGCGTGCGCGAGGAGGGCGAGCAACGGGTGGCGGTGCTCGATCCGCTCGATCCCGAGGCCAAAGTGGTCATGGTCAGCGAGGCGCAGTTCTGCGCACGCTGGGACGGCGATGTGGTCTTTCTCAAGCGCCGCTACTCGCTCACCGATCCGGACCAGGCCTTCAGCCTGCGCTGGTTCATCCCGGAGATTCTCAAACAGAAGGTGGCCTTCCGCGATATCGCCCTGGCGGCGATGGCGATGAATCTGCTCGCCCTGGCGACGCCCATCTTCTTTCAGTTGGTGATCGACAAGGTGTTGGTGCACCAGAGTTCGGCCACGCTCTGGGTACTGGCCGTGGGCATCGTCATCGCGCTGGCCTTCGACTCGACCTTCAGCTTCTTGCGCAGCCTGCTGATACTTGCGGCGACCAACAAGATCGACATCCGGTTGACGCGGCGTACCTTTCGCCATCTACTCTCGTTGCCGATCGACTATTTCGAGACCAACGCCGCCGGCGTCATCACTCGCCACGTGCAGCAGTTGGAGCGGATTCGCGGTTTTCTCACCGGGCGGTTGTTTTTCACCGCCCTGGACACGCTGGCGCTGGTCATCTTCATGCCGATATTGTTCACCTATTCGGTCAAGCTGGCGCTCATTGCGCTGATGTTCACCGTGATGATCAGCGGCATCGTCACGGCGATGGTGCCGACCTATACGCGGCGACTCAATCAGTTGTATTCGGCCGAGGGTGGCCGGCAAGCCCTGCTGGTGGAGACCATCCACGGCATGCGCACGGTCAAGGCGCTGGCGATCGAACCGGCGCAACGGCGATCGTGGGACCAACGTTCGGCGGACTCGATCACCGCGCATTTTCGCGTCGGCATCATTTCGATCACCGGCAATGGCATCACAGATTTTCTCGGCAAACTGCTGCCCGTGACCATCATCGTCATCGGCGCCCAGGAGGTGTTCGACCAAACCCTGACGGTCGGCGCCCTGATCGCCTTCCAGATGATCTCCGGACGCGTCATCGCCCCGTTGATCGCGATCGTGGGCCTGGTCAACGAATATCAGGAAACCGCACTGTCCGTCCGCATGCTGGGCGAGGTGATGAACCGGGCGCCCGAAGGGCGAACCGGGGCCGGGGGCCTGAGGCCAAACCTCGACGGCAAGATCACCTTCGAGGATGTCAGCTTTCGCTATCCCGGTTCCAGCGTCGCCGCGCTCGACAAGACCAGCTTTACCATTCCTGCCGGCGCCATCGTTGGCGTTGTCGGGCGCAGTGGTTCGGGCAAGACCACGCTGACCAGAATCATCCAGGGCCTCTACGGCGTTCAGGAAGGCATCGTGCGCTTCGACGGCGTCGATGCCCGCGAACTGGAATTGCCGCACTTGCGCCGGCAGATCGGCGTGGTGTTGCAGGAGAACTTTCTCTTCCGCGGCACGGTACGCCAGAACGTCTCCGTGGCAAGGCCGGACTCGTCCTTCGAGGCGGTGGTAGAAGCCTGCCAGGCAGCCGGCGCTGATGAGTTCATCGAGCGCCTGCCGCAGGGATACGACACCTACCTAGAAGAGAACGCCGCCAATCTCTCTGGCGGTCAGAAGCAGCGCCTGTCCATCGCGCGGGCCCTGCTGTCGAAGCCGCGCATACTCATCCTCGACGAGGCTGCCAGCGCCCTCGACCCGGAGAGCGAATCGATTTTCATCAACAACTTGTCGCGCATCGCCGTCGGACGCACGGTGGTGATGATCTCGCACCGCCTGTCGACCCTGGTCAATGCCAATGCCATCTTGGTCATGCAGCAGGGACGTTTGATCGATAGCGGTCGGCACCAGGAGTTGCTCGCCCGCTGTCAAACCTACCAGCAGCTATGGAACCAGCAAACAAGCCACGTCTAGTCGACGCGCGCGGCGCCAAGAAGGTGACCAAGAAGGTCGTCGAATTCCTTCCCGATGCCGACGAGATAGAGCGCAACCCCCTGCCTTGGCTGGCGCGGATCACGCTGCAGGTGATGCTCGCCGCGCTCGTCTCCTTCATTCTTTGGGCGAGCTTTTCCGAAATCGACGAGATCGTGGTCGCCAAGGGGAAATTGGTTACGCCCTTGCCGAACATCATCGTCCAGCCGCTCGACACCTCCATCATCATCAGTCTGGATGCGCGAGTCGGCCAGGTGGTCAGGAAGGGCGAGCGCCTGGCGACGCTCGATCCGACCTTCACCCAGGCCGATCAGACGCAGCTGCGCACGAGGCTGGGCAGCCTCGATACCCAGTCGCAGCGCCTCGAAGCAGAGATCAGCGGCAGGAAATCCGCCGCGGGCGCAGACGACAGCGCGGACAGCAAGCTGCAGCGGCAACTGGCAACAGAGCGGCAAGGGAACTACAAGGCACAGCTGACCAAGCTGGACGAGACGTTGGCTCGCCTGCGCACCACCCTGGAAACAAATCAGCGTGACCAGCAGGTGCTAGCGGCACGCCTGAAGTCCCTGCAGGAGATCGAAGCCATGCAGGAGAAGCTGGTGGCGCAACAATATGGTGCCCGGGTCAAGCTGCTCGAGGCGCAGGACAAGCGCCTCGAAGTGGAGCGCGACCTATCTGCCACCAAGGGCCGCGAGCAGGAGATCAGGCGCGACTTGGCTTCCGCCGAGGCCGAGCGCGATGCGTTTCAGAAGGGATGGCGGCAGAAGACCATGGAGGACCTGCTGGCCACCTCCCGCGACCGGGCCGACGTCAAGGAGCAGCTGAACAAGGCCGACAAGCGCAGCAAGTATATTGTCCTGACCTCGCCGGTGGACGCGGTGGTGCTCGAAATAGGCAAGCTGTCGCAGGGTTCCGTGGTCAGAGAGGCGGAGCCGTTGTTCACCCTGGTGCCAATCGGCGCGGCGCTGGAGGCCGACGTGCAGATCGAATCGCTGGACGTGGGCTATGTGAAAGTCGGTCACGCCGCCCACGTAAAATTCGATACCTTCCCCTTCCAGAAGCACGGCTCGATCGCTGGCACGGTCCGTACCATCAGCGAAGACGCGTTCCACCGCGATGCACAGACGCCGGGATCGTCGAGCGTCTATTACGCTGCCCGCATCGAACTGTCCGAGTCGCGACTGAAGAAGATGCCGGAGCATGCCAGGCTGCTGCCCGGGATGACCCTCAGTGCGGAGATCGCGGTCGGCAAGCGTTCCGTCCTTTCCTATCTGCTCTGGCCGTTGACCAAAGCGCTGGAGGAATCGATTAGGGAACCTTAGACATGGCAGCCGATTCTCACTCCAGATGATCTTAGTCACCGGGGGAACCGGTTACCTCGGCTCGCACGCTGCCGTTGCATTAGCGACGGCGGGACGAGAGCTGGTCATTGTTGACAACCTCTGCAACAGCAGCGCCAGCGTCATTGGACGACTGAAGCGGCTTTGCGCTTGCGATGTGCAATTCATACAGGGCGATGTTCGCGACACGGCGCTGCTATCGGAAATATTTCTTGGCCACGATATCTCAGCCGTGATGCATTTCGCCGGACTAAAGGCGGTCGGCGAATCGACAGAAATGCCAGTCGATTATTTCGACAACAATGTCAATGGAACGATACAGCTCCTGGTCGCCATGCGCAGGGCGAAGATCAAGACCCTGGTGTTTTCCTCCTCGGCAACGGTCTATGGTGATCCGGCCACGCTGCCGATCACTGAAGACTGTCCGTTCGCACCTACAAGCCCTTACGGCCGCAGCAAGGTGTTCATCGAGGAGATCCTGGCCGATCTGCATCGCGCCGAACCCGATTGGCGCATCGCGCGTTTGCGCTACTTCAACCCGGTCGGCGCCCACGAGTCCGGGCTGATCGGCGAGGATCCAGCGGGGATACCCAACAACCTCATGCCCTATGTGGCGCAAGTCGCGCTCGGTAGCCGCAACGCGGTCAATGTCTTTGGAACAGATTATCCGACCCGCGATGGCACCGGGGTTCGCGACTATATCCACGTCATGGATCTGGCCGAGGGACACGTCGCCGCTCTGGATCATCTTGAGCAAGCCGGTGGGCTTCTGACTGTCAATCTGGGTACCGGCCAAGGCCATTCGGTACTGGAGGTGGTCAAGGCCTTCGAGCGTGCCAGCAATCGGCCGATTCCCTGCTTGGCCGCACCCCGGCGCAAAGGCGACGTCGCCCAATACTGGGCCGATCCCAGTCTTGCAAACACGTTGCTGCACTGGCAAGCCGGGCGCAACCTGCAGCAGATGTGTGCAGATACCTGGCGCTGGCAGCTAAACATGGCCGACACGAGCTGAATCCTTCGGTCCCACCGTCGTCCCGATGAGCAACCACTTGGAAGGGAAGTTTGATGAAGTTAGAAGACTTGAACAAAGAGGATCTGCCGACCAATGAGATGTGCGATATCGCGCGCAAGCACGGTACAGACAAGTTTCAGCACGGATATACCAAAGTATATTTCGAACTGATGAAGGACAAGCGCTATACCGAGATCAGCATCTTCGAAATTGGAATCTTCAAGGGAAACTCCTTGAGGCTATGGCACGAGTTCTTTCCAAAAGGCAGGGTGTATGGATCGGACAACGGCAGATTGCTGCCCAATAGTTCGGCAATCCTGGGCAGCGGCAACCAGAACCCGAGCGAAGACGATAAGAGACTATTGGAAGAACATGCCGTTGTTGCCGATCTGGATTTCAAGTGGATAGAAAACGAGAGAATCAAATGCGCCATCGCCGACCAAAGATCCAACGTGCAACTGCAGGCGGCGTTCAAGTATTTCGGCTGTGAGAAATTCGACTACATCATCGACGACGCGCAACACTACCAGGAGCATCAGCAAAAGACGCTGGGACTGCTGTTTCCAAACGTCAAGTCCGGTGGATACTACATCGTCGAAGATGTCTGCGACTATCAAGAGCTATTTCAAAATAACAAGTATTGGGGTCAGAAACGGGCCGATTGCACCGACTGCACGGACTACGTCTTCGAAAAGTACATGAAAGATGGGATATTGGAGTCCGACTACATGACGCCGGAACAAGTTCGGTATGTCACCGACAACATCGCGGACATCTTTATGTACGACTGCTTCCATAGGAACAATTCACCGATCAACGGATCGGCAAGGCTCTTGGTCCTGAAAAAGAAATAGCCACCATCCTCCGAACGGTCACGCCCTGTTGCGACGATCCGGACCTCACCAGGAGTAACAGCCCTTGACGCCCGACATGCCCGCTGAACATATTGCCGCGCTCGAAGAACGTTTGCGCGGTTCGCAGACCTATTTGGAATTTGGCTCGGGTGGAAGCACCGTGCTCGCGGCCAGGTTGAACGTCCCCAATATTGTTTCAGTTGACTCTAGTACGGACTGGATTGGTCGCGTCAAGGAAGAGATCGGCTCGCTTGCGACGTCGAGCAGGGTGCATCTGCTGCATGCGAACATCGGGGAAACCAAGGACTACGGCCATCCGAAGGACAATAGCATGCTGCAGAACTGGCCATCCTATTCTACTGGGGCTTGGGCGATGGTTCGAGCAGCAGGCCTGCAGCCAGATACGGTCTTGGTCGACGGACGGTTCAGGGTCGCCTGCTTTCTCGCCTCACTCATCTATCTGCAGCCGGGCGCGGTCATACTATGGGACGACTATCGCGGACGGGACTCGTATTACGTCGTCGAGAGCATCGTCAAGCCGACGCGATTTCACGGTTACATGGCGGAGTTCTCCCGCGTCGATCAACTTGACAACAGGGTGCTGCTCGAAATGCTGATCAAATACCTATTTGTTCAGGACTGACAACAGCGTGTGTTCGGTCTGGGCTCGGAGATCATGTGCGACGAAGAACCGGCAACGCCGGCTCAATCCTTGCGACAGCATGCGTAAGAAGCCATGATGGACTGGGGCGCACCGTAATTGTTCGGATTTGTGTCGCCGACGCCGGCTTTTGACGAGTAGTTGACGTGGAAATCCCCCTCCAGCCAAGTGAAGCCGCTTGATTCGTGGATGCGCCTCAGGGCGACAGGCGAGTAGCGGAAATTGTCCTCCGGGCTTGGATGGTAGGGAAACAGAAATGGTGCGGAGTTGATCAAGTAGCCGCCCTTGCTCACGATCTTGTAGAGGGCGTCAGACACCTTGTATGGGTTCTCGACGTGTTCGAATACCGAAACCAGGATGACGGTGCTGAAGGCTTCCGGATACTTCTCCGGCAATTGCTCGATGTAGGGGTCCCCGTACTCCGGGTTGGCGATTACATACTGCGGATCGATGAACGACCATGGCCGCTCCATTTGCACATAGCGATCGTTTTGAACTGGATGCGGCACCGTGATCGACCATTGATGCTCGTCAAGGTGCAAGGCCAATGACACGGCCTTGGCTACGGAAATGTCATAGTCGGCGATGCACGGTGCGATAAGTCCACCGGCATCGAGCAAGGGTCCTCTCAGGCCGTATTTCGCGTGCAAGCCGCGGATCAAATCGATGTCTTTTTTGAACATGACGCTTTGCCCCCGTCTATTGCGTTAGCTGCGGTATCGCCACAGGAAGGCCCGCCGCCGTGCGCTCTGGCTCCGCGCTTCTAGCCGCGCGCATAATCCGAAATGAGTCGCTTTGCAGGACCCTGGCAGTGCAGGGTGTTGAAGAAGACCTTGTCCGTGTCGAGCATGCACCACGGAAGATCGGCGTCAAAATGGACGTCCTTGTGTCCATCGCGCATTGCGTATCCTTGGTCCGGAACATTGATGTTGTGATCGTACGTTGAGCCGCCAACGATGTGCATCATTTCCCCAACACGGCCCCAGACCTTGTAGGCGTAGTATTCGAGC
>JAHFRE010000164.1 GCA_023258955.1 Sterolibacterium sp. | reverse complement strand
GGGGAGTGTCGCGGGTGGCGGTGGTGGACTTCGACGTGCATCACGGCAACGGCACCGAGGACATCCTCGCCGGCAACCCCAAGGTGCTGATGGTGGGCAGCTTTCAACATCCCTTCTATCCCTACTCCGGCATCGACAATCCCGCCGCGAACATGTGCAACATTCCCTTGCCGGCGGGCACGCGCGGCGACGGCTTCCGTCAGGTGGTCAGCGATATCTGGCTGCCGCGGCTGCGCGAGTTCGCGCCCGAGCTGATCTTCGTCTCCGCCGGCTTCGACGCCCACTACGAGGACGACATGGCTTCGCTGGGTCTGCTCGATGCCGATTATGGGTGGGTCACCGAGCGCATCAAGGAGGTGGCGGCGGAGAGCGCGCGCGGGCGCATCGTCTCCATGCTCGAGGGTGGCTACGCCTTGTCGGCGCTGGCGCGCAGCGTATGCACCCACATCAAGGTGCTCTCTGGACTGTGAGTCGGGCCTAGAGCCCCCCAATTCAGGTATATTGCCAAGTTTTGTCGGCCAGCATTCATGATTAGAGGCTCCCTACCGGCGATCGTTACGCCCATGCAAGCGGATGGCAGGCTGGATATCGCCTGCCTGCGGCGCTTGGTCGATTGGCACATAGCAGAGGGCAGCGACGGCCTGGTCGTCGTCGGCACCACCGGCGAATCGCCGACGGTGAACTACGCCGAACATTGCGAGCTGATCACTACCGTCATCGACCAGGCGCGCGGACGGGTGCCGGTGATCGCCGGCACCGGTGCCAACGCCACCGCCGAGGCCATCGAATTGGCGGCCTTCGCCAAGGGCGCCGGCGCCGCGGCCCACCTTTCGGTCGTGCCCTACTACAACAAGCCGACCCAGGAAGGCATGTACCGCCACTTCGCCGCGATTGCGGCGGCGGTGGCGCTGCCGATGATCGTCTACAACGTGCCCGGGCGCACGGCGGCCGACCTCGGCAACGACACCATGCTGCGCCTGGCGGCCCTGCCCAACGTCGCCGGGGTCAAGGACGCGACCGGCAACATCGAACGCGGCAGCGATCTGTTGAAGCGCGCTGCCCCGGACTTCGCCATCTACAGCGGTGACGATGCGACCGCGCTGGCGCTGATGCTGCTGGGCGGCCACGGGACGATCTCGGTCACCGCCAACGTCGCGCCGCGGCTGATGCACGAGCTGTGCGCCGCCGCTTTTGCCGGCGAGCTGGCACGGGCGCGCGACATCAATTTCCGTCTGCTCGGCCTGCACCGCAATCTGTTTCTGGAGGCCAACCCGATCCCGGTGAAATGGGCGCTGGCGCAGATGGGCTTGATCCCGGACGGCCTGCGCCTGCCGCTGACGCCCTTGGCGCCCAGCTGTCACGAACCGCTGCGCGCCGCGATGCGCGAAGCGGCAATCCAATTTTGAACAAGCATCGAGGGCGCATGAAGCGATATTTCCTGTTGTTGCCGGTGATCTTGCTGGCCGGTTGTGGCGGCTCCCTGTTCGAGTCGAAGAAGATAGATTACAAATCGGCCGCCAAGCCGGCGCCGGTGTCGCTGGAGGTGCCGCCGGACCTGACGACGCCCAGCCGTGACGACCGCTACGCCGTGCCCGACGCCAAGGGCGGCACCAACTATTCTGCCTACGCCGGTGGCGGCGACAAGCGCGCAGCGGGCGCTGCCGAGGTGCTGCCGCAGACCGACAAGATGCGCATCGAGCGCTCCGGAACGCAGCGCTGGCTGGTGATCGCCGGCAACACGCCGGACCAGCTGTGGCCGACGATCAAGGACTTCTGGCGCGAGGTCGGCTTCAACGTCAATCTCGACCTGCCCCAGGCGGGCATCATGGAGACCGATTGGGCGGAGAACCGCGCCAAGTTGCCGCAGGACTTCTTGCGCAACTGGGTGGGCAAGGTGTTCGACAGTCTCTATTCCACCCCGGAGCGCGACAAGTTCCGCACCCGTCTGGAGAAGGGCGTGGAGCCAGGCAGCACCGAGATCTACATCAGCCATCGCGGCATGTACGAGACCTACATCAACGAGGGCAAGACCGAAACGCGCTGGCAGCCGCGGCCGGCCGATCCCGAACTGGAAGCGGAAATGCTGTCGCGCTTGATGGTGCGCCTGGGTGCCCGCAGCGACCAGGCGAAGGCGCTGATCGCTGGTGAGACGAAGACGGACAAGGCCAAGCCGGTAGCCGACGCCAAGGGTGCGCTGCGCCTCGAAGAGCCCTTCGACCGCGCCTGGCGCCGCGTTGGCCTGGCGCTCGACCGCGTCGGATTCACCGTCGAGGATCGCGATCGGACCCAGGGCATCTACTTCGTGCGCTACGTCGATCCCGAGGTCGATCTGTCGAAGAAGCAGGGCAGCTTCCTCGACAAACTGATGTTCTGGAAGGACAACAGCGCCGACGCCGCGAAGAACGCCCAGTTCCGCATCCTGGTCAAGGCCCAGGGCGAGGCCAGCACGGTGACGGTGCTGACCCGCGAAGGCGGTCTCGACCAGTCGGAGACGTCGAACAAGATCATCGGCCTGCTGCTCAACCAACTGAAGTAGCGGCAACGCGGAGCCGGCAGCGGTGCGCTTCGCCTCGCTGGGCAGCGGCAGTCGCGGCAACGCCCTGGTGGTCGAGGCGGGTGCCGGCAGCCGCGTGCTGCTCGACTGCGGCTTCGGCCCGCGCGAGTTGGGACGGCGGCTAGCCCGGCTTGGGCTCGCGGCCGGTGATATCGATGCCATCGCGCTGACCCACGAACACAGCGATCACAGCGCCGGGGTGCACGCCTTCGCCCGACGCCAGGAGATCGAGCTCTTCCTCACCCAGGGCAGCCTGGCTGCGCTGTCCGCCAGCGACAGCGCCCTGGCACAATTGCCGACGCTGCGGCTCATCGCCAGCGATCGAGTGTTCAACGTCGGCGAACTGCAGATCAGCGCCTTCCCGGTGCCGCACGACGCGCGCGAACCGGTGCAATTCGTGTTCAGCGACGGCCGCCATCGTCTCGGCGTGCTCACCGACGCCGGTGTCGCCACCGCGCACATGGTGGCGATGCTCGATGGCTGCGACGCCCTGGTGCTCGAGTGCAACCACGACGAAGACATGCTGGCGCGCGGCCCCTATCCGCGGCACCTGCAGCAGCGCATCGGCGGTGCGTACGGCCATCTGGCCAATAGCCAGGCGGCAGCGCTGCTGTCCGCGCTCGACCGTTCGCGCCTGCGCCACCTGGTGGCGGCGCACCTGTCGCAGCAGAACAACACGGCCGATTTGGCGCGCAGCGCGCTGGCGGCGGCGGGTGCCTACAGCGAAGAATGGATCACCGTCGCGAGCCAGGAGGACGGCTTTTCCTGGCTGGAGCTGGCATAGCGGTGACTTGCGCCACGCCCATCGGCTGCAGGTCTTGGGCTTAGACGCTATCATTCGCAACTCTCCAACGGACAGGCAAGGCCGATGACCGATGTACGCAATCGTTTTGACATTTCTGAGTTGGCTGGCGCATTCGGTGACCTCGGCACACTGATTCCCTTCGTCGTCGCCTACATCTCCATCTTGAAAATGGATGCGGCGAGTCTCTTCCTCGGCTTCGGTGCCACGCTGATCGTTGCCGGCTACTTCTACCGGACGCCGTTTCCGGTGCAGCCGATGAAGGCGATCGGTGCCGCGGCGATCACCCAGACCGCTGGCGCGTTGGCACTGACGCCAACGATGGTCGTCGGCGCCGGTCTGGCGACGGCGCTGATCTGGCTATTCCTTGGACTGAGCGGTCTGGCGAAGCGGCTGTCGGGCTGGATCCCGCGACCGGCCCTGCTCGGCGTGGTCATGGGTCTGGGCTTCAGCTTCATGATCGAAGGCGTGCGCATGATGTCGGCGCAGTGGGGGCTGTCGGCAGCCTTGCTGGCGCTGACCCTGGTGCTGCTCGCCCGCTCACGCCTGCCGGCGATGGTCTTGCTGCTGCTGGCGGGGGCGGCGGTGGCCCTGCTGCAACAGCCGGCGCTGGTGGGTGAATTGGCGCTGATCAAGCCGGCTCTGCGCCTGCCCGATTTCGCCTGGCCGCTCCTCGGTTGGAACGACCTCTGGATGGGGGCGATGCTGCTGGCGCTGCCCCAGTTGCCGTTGACCTTCGGCAACGCCCTGATCGCCATCACCGAGGAAAACAATCGCCTGTTTCCCGACCGCCCGGTGAGCGAGCGCAAGGTGGCGATCTCGACGGGCCTGCTCAACCTCTGGTCGAGCGCCCTCGGCGGCATTCCCATGTGCCACGGCGCTGGCGGCATGGCCGGCCACGTCAAGTTCGGCGCGCGCACCGGTGGCGCCTCGATCATGCTCGGCGCGCTGCTGCTGGTCATCGGCCTGTTTTTCGCGGATTCGGTGGGAACCCTGTTGCGACTGTTCCCACCCTCGGTACTGGGTGTGATCCTCTTTCTCGCCGGAACCGAACTGGCCATGGGCAGCCGTGACCCCGGTCCGGAGAAGGCGGATCGTTTTCTGGTTCTCGCCACCGCTGGCATCGCCGTGCTCAACGTCGGCATCGCCGTGGTCTTCGGCTTCGCCGCCTATCACGGCTCGAAGCGCGGCTGGCTGAAGCTCTAGCGAAAAACCTCGTCCCGAGATGGTCGCTAGGCCGCTACAATGGACGGCGCCGCCAGCTCGACCGGCTATCGAGATGGGGCCAATCCAGAAGGCGAGGGATTGGCAATCTGCTCCTGATTCAATCCAATCTGACGAGGTACCTCACCATGAGACTGAGCGCCCGCAATCAACTGAAGGGCAAGATTCTTTCGATCACGCACGGGGCGATCAACTCCGAGGTCGTGATCGAGGTGGCGCCCGGCATCCGTATCACCGCCCAGGTCACCACCAGCTCGGTGCACAGCCTCGGCCTCAAGGAAGGCGGCATCGCCTACGCCATCGTCAAGGCCGATAGCGTGATGGTCGGCGCCGACGATTGAGCCGCGTTCGCGCCTGATGCGCTATCCCAATCCGCACCGCGCTGGAAGATGAGCCAGGAGCGCAGCGTCTTTCCCCTCGAGTTGCAAGACGTATGCTTCGCCAAGGGTGAGCAGCGCATCATTGAACGCATTTCGCTGGCCATCGACCGCGGTGTGCGGACGGTGATCCTCGGTGCCAATGGCGCCGGCAAGAGCGTCCTGATGCGCCTGATGCACGGCCTGCTGCAGCCCAGTTCCGGCGAGATCCGCTGGTGCGGCAGCCGCCGCCGCGCCGACGCCCAGGCCATGGTGTTTCAACGGCCGGTCATGCTGCGAACCTCGGCCATCGCCAACGCGGCCTTGGGACTCAAGCTGACGGGTATCGCCGGCGCACAGCGCAGCGCCCGCGCCGCCGAGGCCTTGCGCCGGGTCGGCCTGGCCCACCTCGCCGAGCGGCCGGCCCGGGTCCTCTCCGGTGGCGAGCAGCAGCGGCTGGCCCTGGCTCGCGCCTGGGCGCTCGAGCCGCAGATACTGTTCCTCGACGAGCCAACCGCCAGCCTCGACCCCGCGGCGACCCAGGAGGTGGAGCGGGTGATCGCCGAAATTGCCAATTCCGGTTGCAAGATCGTGATGGTCACGCACAGCCTCGGCCAGGCCCGCCGGTTAGCCGACGAAGTCGTCTTTCTGCACGCGGGTCGGCTGACCGAATACACCCCCGCCAGCAGTTTTTTCGCATCGCCCCGGTCGCCAGAGGCGGCGGCGTTCCTGCGCAGCGAACTGCCGTGAGTCCTCATGGCACGGCGCGGCCGCTCGAACGCAGCGGGTCGCGGCAATAAAAAAAGCCAGCCCGGAGGCTGGCTCTTTGCAGGCTGAGCCGATTACTTCTTGGGCTCTTCCTTCTTCGGCTCGGCCATCGGAGCGGCGGCGGCGGGCGCAGCAGGCGCGGCGCCAGGGGCGGCAGCGGGAGCGGCACCTTCGGCGGGCTTGGGCGCTTCGGCGGCGGGCGCCATGGCGGGTGCCGGGGCAGCAGCCGGGGCGGGGGCGGGAGCGGGCTTCGGTTCTTCTTTCTTGCCGCAAGCCGTAAGGGCGAGGGCGACCAGCGCAGCGAGGAGCAGTGACTGTTTCATTTTAATATTTCCCTTTATCGATAAGGAGTAATGCGAAAAACAACGCGCCAAAAACTCTGGGGGCCGGGGTTCATTCCAACCAGTTTTCGATTATATCACCCGAAAATGCCAACAATCCAGTCCTCGCGAATATGCCGTCAGAATGGCAGCGCGCTGCGCGCCTCGCGGCGAGCCCTTAGCAGCCGATCAGCATACCGTCGGCCAGGTTCGGCACCACCGCGTAGATGCTCTGTTGCGCCGCGAAGCTGATCTCGCGCTCGAGGCCGCGGGCGAGCATCATGCGCCCGACGCGCGAACGCCGCAGGCAGTCTTCGGCCGCGCAATCGCGATGCAGGATCTCGGCGGCCAGCGCCGCGTCGGAGAATTCGAGATCGCTGCCGCGCTGACGCAATAGCGACACCAGGTAGCCGGCGCCGTAGAAGTCCTCGAGGTTGAAGTTGTCGGCCGAGCCGGCGCAGACGAGCAGCAAGGTCTGGTCGCCGTGGCTACGGACGATGCGCTCGACCACGGCGCTGCCGTTGAGCAGCGCCGCCGCATAGACCTGCGCGGCGCGGCGCGACTTGGCCAGGGCCACGGTGCCGTTGGTGGTCGAGTAGATCAGGGTGCGGCCGCCGATCTTTTGTTCGAGCAGTGCCAGCGGCGTCGGGTGCACGAAGCCCGGCAGGGTCTGCGCGTTGAGTTCGCCGGACAGCAGAAAGCTGCCCGGCGCCTGCCGCTGCGCCTTGCCTAGCGCTTCTTCGCCGTTGACCGTGGGGATGACGCGCAGGGCGCCATGGGCGAGTGCGGTGACGATGCTGGAGGTCGCGAACAGGATGTCGAGGACCACCACCACCTTGCCTTCGAGGCGCTGCTGGTCGAGCTCTTCCTTCTTCAGCAGGACATGGACCTTGCCCACGCTAACGCTGATCCCGCGGGCAGCGCCGCCGCTCGCTGCGCTGCGCCTGTGGCGCGGCGCTGAAACTGAAGTCCATGGCTTACTCCGGGATCGATCCGGCCCTTGGTTTTGCAGAGCGAAACGGGATTTTGCAAAGCCGGCTAGAATACGGCAATTGTTATGCAGCGGCAAGCGACTGCTGCCGATAGGAATCCCATGTCGCAAATGCAGCGCGGCCTGCTCGCCCTGAGCGTCACGGCCCTCTCCTGGGGCGGACTCTTCCCAGTGGGCAAGGCGGCGCTGGTAGCGCTCGATCCCTACTACCTGACCGTGATCCGCTACGGCATCGCCGCCGCCCTGCTACTATTGATCCTGATGGTGCGCGAGGGCAGGGGGGTGCTGGCCGAACTGCGCGCCGATTCCCGCCGCGGCTGGCTGGTCCTCTATGGGGTCACCGGTTTTGCCGGCTTCAGCCTGTTCATGTTCGAGGGTTTGCGCAGCACCAGCCCGGGCCAGGCCGCGGTCATCGCCGCCATGCAGCCGCTGATCATGGCGCTGATCCTGTGGCTGGTGCGCGGCGTGCGGCCGGCGTCGGTGACCCTGGCCTGCATCGTTGTCGCCTTCCTCGGTTGCGCAATCGTCGTCAGCCGCGGCGATCTGGCCAGCCTGCGCGGCGGCGGCCAGGTTGGTGGCGGTCTGCTGGTGTTCGTCGCGGCGCTGTGCTGGATAATCTATACCCTGGGCGCGGCGCGCTTCGCCGACTGGTCGCCGCTGCGCTTCACCGCCTTGTCCTGCGTCTTCGGCACCCTGGGAATATTCTTCATCGCCGCCGTCGCCACCTGGCTGGGCCGGGCTCATGTGCCCAGTCCCACCCAGGTGCTGAGCGTCGCCTGGGAATTGGTCTTCCTGATCGTGATGACCTCGGTCGTCGCGGTCCTTCTCTGGAACGTCGGGGTGCGCAGCCTGGGGCCGCTCAACGCGACGCTGTTTCTCAACTTTATTCCGGTGCTGGTGTTCGCCATCGCCGCGCTGCAGGGACAACCGGCGGTGCCCGCCGAGTATCTGGGCGGCGCCATGGTGCTCGCGGCACTGGTGGCAAACAATCTCTACGCCCGCTGGCTGCTGGGGCGCCACGAGCAGCTGCGCGCGGCTCGCTTATAATTCGACGGTTTTGGGGCAGGGTTCGCCGGCCAGTGATCATGTGACGTCGCCTGGCCGTGCGGCGCAACCCGCCAGGGCATCATCCGATTAGGAGCGAGCATGAGCGGCAAAGCCTATCAAGTGCACGGCGCGGTGGCCGTGATCACCCTCGACAACCCGCCGGTCAATGGCCTGGGCTTCGATCTGCGCAGCGCCATCGTCGCCGGCATCGATGCCGCGCAGGGCGACCAAGCGGTGCAGGCGGTGGTGCTGATCGGCGCCGGGCGGGCTTTCTCCGGCGGTGCCGACATTCGCGAGTTCGGCACGCCGCGGGCCTTGGCCGAACCCAATCTGAACACCGTGATCCGCATCATCG
>JAHFRE010000163.1 GCA_023258955.1 Sterolibacterium sp. | reverse complement strand
GACGATCGAGGGGCGTTGCCTTGGCCGACCGAGCGAGCGCTGCCGCTGCCTTCGCCGCCTGGATTCCCAGCGACAAGGAGCGCGCCGACATGATCGAGGTGGCGGCCTATCACATCGCCGAGCGCTCGGGTTTCGCCATCTCGCCGCAGGATTGCTGGGCCGCCGCCGAACAGCAAATCGACCTGATGTTCGCCCTGAGGGAGAGCCAGAAGAAGCTGCAATCCCTGGTCGACACGGCGCTCGACGCCGTCGTCATGATGGATGCCGCGGGCCGGATCACCGGCTGGAATCCCCAGGCGACAGCGATCTTCGGCTGGTCGGCGCAGGAGGTCATGGGTCGCCCGGTGAGCGAGACCATCGTCCCGATTCGCCATCGCGATGGCCACGCTGCGGGTTTCAGGCGGCTGCTGGCGACCGGCGAGGGTCCCTACATGAACAAGCGGGTGGACACCCAGGCCCTGCATCGCAACGGCCACGAGTTTCCGGTGGAACTGGCCATCACCATGAGCGGCAGCGGACCGGAGTTTTCGGCCTTCATCCGCGACATCACCGAGCGCAAGCGCGCCGAAGCCGAATTGCAGGAAATGGCGACCACCGATTTTCTGACCGGCCTGGCCAACCGCCGCCACTTCATCGCCCGCATGAGCGAAGAACTGGCGCGCCTGCAGCGCTTCGACGGACCCTGCGCGACGGTGCTGATGCTCGACCTCGACCACTTCAAGCACATCAACGACAGCTACGGCCACAGCACCGGCGACGCCATGCTCAAGCACATCGCGACCTTGTTGCGCGACGAGTTGCGCAAGATAGACAGCGTCGGACGGGTCGGCGGCGAGGAGTTCGCCATCATCCTGCCCGGCACCCGTCCGGATGAAGCGAAGGTGTTCGCGGAGCGGCTGCGGCAGAAGGTGGCGACGACCCCGCTGGCCCTCGCCGGGCAAGCGATATCGGTGACGGTGAGCATCGGCATCGCGGCCATGGAAGCCGCCGACGCCAGCCCCGACGCCGCCCTGACCCGCGCCGACAAGGCCCTCTACCGCGCCAAGGGCAACGGTCGCAATCGGGTCGAGATCGCCGCCGCGACCGACTGAGCGCGCCGGCTCGTGGTCGTATAATGGTCGGCCCACAGCCAACCGGTCATTCGCCATGCTTCGTAGACTCCCTTCGCTGCTGCTGACCGCCGCCTGCGCCTTCGCCCTGACGGCCGAAGCAGCCAAACCCGTGCTGGGCTCCGGCATCGACCTGCAATACATGGACAAGACGGTGCGGCCGCAGGACGACTTCTATCGCTACGTTTCCGGCAAGTGGCTGGCCAGCACCGAGATCCCGGCCGATCGCGCCCGCTACGGTTCTTTCGATCTGCTGCGCGATCGGGCCGAGGTGCACTCGCGCGCCATCATCGAGGAGGCCAAGGCCGACGCGCCGGCGGCCTCGGAGGAGCGCAAGATCGCCGACCTCTACGCCAGCTTCATGGACCAGGCGACGGTGGCCAAGCTCGGCCTGGCGCCGCTCAAGGGCGAGTTCGCGCGCATCGAGGCGCTCGCCGACAAGCGCGAGATTCCGGCGCTGCTCGCCCATCTGGTGGCGCTCGGCGTCAACGTGCCGATCCTGCCCAGCGTCGATCAGGACGCGCGCGATTCGAGCCGCTACGCCATCTATTTCAGCCAGGGCGGCCTGGGGCTGCCCGACCGCGACTACTACCTGAAGGACGAGGACGCCAAGCTCGCCGGCATTCGTGCCGAATACGCCAAGCACGTCGCCGACATGTTGAAGATGGCCGGCGAAAAGGATGCGGCGACGCAATCCATCGTCGAACTGGAGACGGCGCTGGCGCGGCTGCAATGGACCAAGGTCGAGAACCGCGATCCGGTGAAGACCTACAACAAGGTCGCGCTGAATGACCTCGGCGGCGTCATCGCCGGCTACGACTGGCCGCAATACTTCGCCGCCGCCGGCATCACCGATCGCGTCGGCTACGTCATCGTCCGCCAGCCGAGCTTCTTCGCCGGCCTGGCCAAGCTCATCGCCGACACGCCGCTGCCACTGTGGAAGGCCTATTTCAAGTGGCAGCTGCTCGACGCCTACGCGCCCTATCTGGATGAGCGCTTCGTCGACGCCGACTTCGCCTTCTCCGGCAAGACCCTGCGCGGCGTCGCGGAGAACCGGCCACGCTGGAAGCGCGGGGTGGAACTGGTCGAGCAGTCGCTCGGCGAGGGACTCGGCCGCCTGTACGTGGCGCGGCATTTCCCGCCGGCGCACAAGGTGCGAATGCAGGCCCTGGTCGCCAATCTGCTGGCCGCCTACCGGCAGAGCATCGAGACCCTGGCCTGGATGGGCCCGGAAACGAAAGCGGCGGCGCTGGCCAAGCTGGCCAAGTTCAACGCCAAGATCGGCTACCCGGACAAATGGCGCGACTACAGCGGCCTGGAGTTCAAGCGCGAGGACCTGGTCGGCAACGTGCTGCGCGCCCGGCGCTTCGAATACGACCGGCAGGCTGCCAAGCTCGGCCAACCGATCGACCGCGGCGAGTGGCACATGACGCCGCAGACGGTCAATGCCTACTACAGCTCGCGGATGAACGAGATCGTGTTCCCCGCGGCCATCCTGCAGCCGCCCTTCTTCAATCCGGCGGCCGACGACGCGGTGAACTACGGCGGCATCGGCGCGGTGATCGGCCACGAGATCAGCCATGGCTTCGACGACCAGGGCAGCCAGTCCGACGGCGACGGCAATCTGCGCAACTGGTGGACCGAGGCCGACCACGAGAAATTCCGCGCCCTCACCAAGGCGCTGGTGGCGCAGTACGCCGCCTTCTCGCCGCTGCCAGGCTATCCGATCAACGGCGAGCTGACCCTGGGCGAGAACATCGCCGACAACTCGGGCCTGGCCATCACGCTCAAGGCCTACCGGATCTCCCTGGGCAAGCGAGCAGCGCCGCTGCTCGACGGCTTCAGCGGCGAGCAGCGCCTGTTCATCGGCTGGACCCAGGTCTGGCGCGGCAAGTCGCGCGACGCCGAGACGATCCGGCTGATCAAGGTCGATCCGCACGCGCCGATGATCGCCCGCGGCACCCTGCCGCTGATGAACCAGAGCGCCTTCGACCGGGCCTTCGGCGTCAAGGCCGGCGACAAGATGTTCGTACCGCCGGAGCAACGCATCAGCATCTGGTGAGGGCCGCCAGCGGCGCGTCGCAGCCGGCGGCAGGCGGCGCCGCCTCGCCCACCCTTCGTCGCATCGTTGGCCGCGAGCGACGGCACTGCCCCTATAGTGCGACTCACGGCGCGCTGGCGCCGCTTCTTGGGAGATGGCGATGGAACGACTCTTGGCCCTGTGGACCCCGTGGGCAGCGCTGCTGTGCCTGGCTCTGCCCGCCCCGGCGAGCGCGGTCGATTGGAACTTCGGTATCTGGAAGGTGGTTTCGGGATCGGGCACGCTCAAGTCGGAGAGCCGCAAGCTGCCCGCATTCACCGGCATCGCGCTGTCCTTGCCCGGCGAGGTCGAGATTCAGCAGGGCGACAGCGATGGCGTCAGCGTCGAGAGCGACGACAATCTGCTGCCGCAGATCGAGACGGTGGTCGACAACGGCAGGCTGGAGCTGCGCAGCGCTTCGCGACGTGCCACGTTGAAGGCGACCAGGCTAAAGTTCATCGTCACCGTTAGGAGCCTGTCCAGCCTGGAGGTCTCTGGATCGGGCGATATGCGCGCGACAGCGCTGAAGACGGCCAAGCTGAAGGTCAGCATCCATGGCTCGGGAGACATCAGGATAGGCGCACTCGAAGCCGACGCCCTCGAGCTGTCGATCGCCGGCAGCGGCGACTTCGAAGCGGCCGGGCGGGCTACCCGGGTGCACGCCAGCATCGCCGGTTCGGGCGACATCATGATGGGCAAGCTCGAGGCCAAGGAGGTCAAGGTCAGCATCGCCGGATCCGGCGACGCCAGCGTCTGGGCCACAGAGACGCTCGCCGTCAGCGTCGCCGGCTCCGGCGACCTGCTCTACTACGGCGACCCCAAGCTCAAACGCTCGATCGTAGGCGCCGGCTCGGTCACCCGCCTGGGTGCGCGCCCGAACTAGCGCCTGGGGCTGCGCGCGACCCAGAGCAGGGCGCCGACCAGCGCTGCGAAGGGGGCGAGCGACAGCAGGTCGGCGTTGGCCCCGGCGAAGAAGGGATTGTTGTTCCCCGCCCAGGCGCCGATGGCATTGTCGAAATCGGTCAGCACGCCGGCCATGATGGCGATGACGATGCCGGCCAGGGCGCCGCCGGCGATGTAGCCCGAAGCGAGCAGCACACCGGGGCGACTGTCGCTGGCGGCGACGCGTTCGGCCTCGCTGACGCCGGCGGCGGCGTCGCCGCGGCGATCGACCCAATAGCGGATCATGCCGCCGACGAACAGCGGTGTCGATGAAGACAGCGGCAGGTAGACGCCGACGGCGAAGGGCAGCGAGGAGATGCTGCACATCTCCAGCACCAGGGCGATCATCACACCGAACAGGACTAGGCCCCAGGGCAGTTGCCGGTCGAGGATGCCCTTGATGATGTAGGACATCAGCACCGCCTTGGGCGCGTCGAACTTGCGCACTTCGCTGCCGTCAGGTCTGAGCTTGTGGCTGCCGTTGATGCCCGGATCGACCAGATAGACGGCGCGGCCGCTGGCGTCCATCAGGTACTTGCCGGCCGGCCCGTCGACGCCGGCGGCGGTCTTGTGCCAGACCCGATAGGCGGCGCGATCGAACTGGCCCTGCGGGCCGCCGAGCGACTCGCTGGCGCCGAGCTTGGCCGGATCGACGCTGAGCCCCGGCGCGACCTCGGCCACCGGCACATAGACGGTGGCCGTGTCGTTCAACGCCAGCAGCACCGGGCCGAGCGCCAGCGCCGAGAGCAGCGAGCCGGCGAGGATCGCGTACTGCTGCAGCTTGGGCGTGGCGCCGATCAGGTAGCCGGTCTTCAAATCCTGCGAGGTGGTGCCGGCGTTGCTCGAGGCGATGCAGACGATGGCGCCGACCGACAGCGCCGTGACGTAGTAGGAGCCGCCGGTCCAGCCGACGGCAAGGAAGATCAAACAGGTCAGCAGCAGGGTGGCCACGGTCATGCCGGAGATCGGATTGGAGGAGGAACCGATCTCGCCGGTCAGACGCGAAGAGACGGTGGTAAAGAGAATGCCGAAGACGACGATCAAGAGCGCACCCAGCAGGTTCATGTTGAGCGGGGTCGCCGCGGTGATGGCAGCGATGATGGCCAGTGCCCCGATCAACACCCACTTCATCGGAATGTCCTGATCGGTGCGCAACCGGCTCGCCCGACCCGCCCCGCCGAGGCCGCCGACCCCTTCGACGATGCCGCGCCAGATCGACGGCAGGGCGCGCAGCATGGCGACGATGCCGCCGGCCACCACGGCACCGGCGCCGATGTAGAGTATGTAGGCGCTGCGTATCTCGCCCGGGCTCATCGCTGCGATCGTCTTGCTCGCGGGTGCCAGCGGCAACGCCAGCTGTTCGCCGAAGAAGGAGATCAGCGGGATCAGCACCAGGTAGGCGAGCACGCCGCCGGCGCACATGGTGGAGGCGATGCGCGGACCGATGATGTAGCCGACGCCGAGGAGCTCGGGCGAGACCTCGACGGCCAGCGAGGCGTTCTTCAGCGGCGCGGCGAAGACGGTGCCCGGCGTGTCCTTCCAGCCCTTGAAAGCGATGTTGGCGATCTTGTAGACGATGCCGATGCCGAAACCGGCGAAGATGGTCGCGGCGCGGCTGTCGGCGCCGGTTCCCGTCGGCGACGCGGCGGCGGCCTTCAGCACCTCGGCGCAGGCGGTGCCCTCGGGATACTTGAGTTGGCCGTGCTGGGCCACGATCAGGGCGCGGCGCAGCGGGATCATCATCAGGATGCCGAGCAGGCCACCGAGCACCGCAACCAGCATGACGCGGGAGAGTTCGAGATCGAAGCCGAGGATCAGGATCGCCGGCATGGTCACGCCGAGGCCGAAGGCGATCGACTCGCCGGCCGAGCCGGCGGTCTGCACGATGTTGTTCTCGAGTATGGTCGAGGCGCGGCCGCCACCCTTGGCGAGCAGGCGGAACAGGGTGACGGCGATCACCGCCACCGGGATCGAGGCGCTGACCGTGAGCCCCACCTTGAGCACCAGGTAGAGCGAAGAGGCGCCGAACACGGCGCCGAGGATGACGCCCATCAAGAGCGCCCGCGGGGTCAGCTCGGCGAGGGAGGTCGCAGCGGGAACGAAAGGTTGGAATGGGGCAGCCATCAGGGTCTCCGTTTCAAGCGCCGCGCGACGCACCAGAAGAAAGGCCCCAAGCAAGCTTGGGGCCTTTGTGTTGCGGGTTGCGCAGAAGCGCTTAGAACTTGTAGGTCGCGCGCAGGTAGCCAACCCGACCCATCGCATCGGCGAAGCGCGGATCGTAACCGACTTGGAAGGTCGCGGCCTGGTTCGACAGGGGCGGCTGCTTGTTGGAAAGGTTGCGCACGCCGGCGGTCACCGACAACGGCTTCAACACCTGCCAGTTCGCGTATGCGTCCCAGGTCGAGTAGGACTGGACCTGGTTGACCCCATCCTGATCGAGGTAGCCGGACTTGTAGTGGTTGACCAGACCCGCACCCCAGGCACCGAGATTCCAGTTCAGGTTGAAGGTGTTCTGCCACTTGAAGATCGGACCGGTTCCCGAATAGATGCCGACGTTCTGATTCCAGGCACCACCCTCTTCGTTCTGGTACTGGTACTTGTTGACGTAGGTGGCGTTGTCGGCGAAGGTAAAGTTCCCCGCGCCGGCGGTGCGCAGGCGATAGTTGAACGCCAGGTCGATGCCGTTGGTGTCTACGCCGCCCAGGTTCTGGGTGGTGAGTTCGACGTAGCCGCAGAACGGTCCCGGACACAGCGATCCGTCGGTGGCCAGGGTGCCGTCGCTGGCGCGATGGAACAGCGAGGCGTACTTGGACGGATTGCTGAAGACCGTCGTGTCGGCCAGGCCGGCGATCTGGTGCTTGAGCTTGATCCACCAGAAGTCCAGACTGGCGCTCAACTCGGGAATCGGCTCGAGGACGATGCCGAAGGTCGAGTTCTTCGAGGTCTCCGGGTTCAGCTTCGGATTGCCGCCGGCCAGCGACATGAACTGGACTTGGCAGTTGTCCGAGGCCGACGCACCTGCGATGGGCTTGCCACCCGGGCAACGCACCGGATCGTTCCAGTTGTTGGCGGTGTTGGTGTAGGTCTGCGGCGCGTAGAGGTCGTACAGCGACGGGGCGCGGAAGCCCGTCGAGTAGGAACCGCGCACCAGGACCTGCTTCATCGGCTGGTAGCGGAAGCTGCCCTTCGGATTGGTGGTGCTGCCGAAGTCGCTGTAGCGGTCGTTACGCACCGAGCCGGTGACTTCGAGGTCCTTCAGCAGGTGCATGGTCAGTTCGGCGTAGATCGCATCGACGTCGCGCGTGCCGGCGTTGTTGAAGGCTGGATCGAAGCCCGTGCTCGCCACGACCAGGGTCGCAAAGTCGCTGACGGCTTTTTGCGAGAACTGCTCGTTGCGATGCTCGATGCCGACCGCGACGGCGGCCTTCTGGCCGTTGTGGAACCAGTCGCCGAGTTCGCGGCTGGCCTGAGCATCGACCGACAGCACCTTGCCGCTGGCGTTCCACAGATTGCCCTTGGCGGCGGCCCTAGCCAGCAGCGCCGAGCCGGCTGCGTCCTGCGGCCCGAAGGGATTGACGATGCCGTTGAGCACCGCGGGTGTGACGATCGTGCCGTCGGTGTAGCCACCGGTCAAATAGTCGGCGATGCGGTTCTCGTTGTAGCTCATGCCCGCCTTGTAGTCCCAGCCGGCGGCGATGCCGCTAAGCGAGGCGATGAAGCGGTCCTGCCTGTTGTCGGACTCTTCCTGGCGGCCGCCGCTGGCGGTGTCGCGCCAGCGCAGCTTGATCACGCCCGGCAGGGCGCCGGCGGGGGCGCTCGACGGCTTGTAGGTCGTGCTCAGGGTGAACACCGTCGGCAACGGGGTGATGCCGTTGCCCGGGTAGTACTTGGTGCCCGGGTTCATCCACAGGGCGCCGTAGGGCACGCCGGCGATCACGGTGGAGTTGGTGTAGTAGGAGTTGAAGTACTCGACGTTGAACTGGTGCTCGGGAGCCAGTTGGAAGGTTCCCTTCAGGTAGGCGGTGGTACGCTGCGTCGTCGGCACCAGATCAACCGCGTGCCAGTAGAGCTGGCCGCAGTTGGCGCCGGCGTTGGCGCCTGTCGTGGTGCCGTTGCCCAGCGGGATGCCGTCGGGGGCGCCGCAGGTCGGGAAGGAGGGATTCTGCACCAGACCGCCCTGGTTGTACTGGCCGGGGGAGGTGGTGGGCGAGGTCTTCGAACTGCGGTTGATGATGTCCGTCTGCTCTTTGGTGGTCAGCGGATTCTGCTTCTGCCGATCGACGAAGCCGTAGATGTTGA
>JAHFRE010000025.1 GCA_023258955.1 Sterolibacterium sp. | reverse complement strand
GATTATACTCGAGCCGTTAGAATAGCCGCCGCCCATAGGGTTTCCCCGCCGTAGCACAATGGATAGTGCACGCGCCTCCTAAGCGTGAGATACAGGTTCGATTCCTGTCGGTGGGACCAAATGCCCTAAACGCCATCGCCCTATGGCACCCAAACAGTGGGCGGTATAGCACGCCTACGGTGGGAGGTCAGCAACGGTTTAGGAATATTCAACGTCTGCCCGCAGGCGCATGCGCGTCGTCCAGCTTCGGCACGTTGAGGGCAGACATCGAACAAACCTAAACCGAAGTCGCCTCATGCGGCCACCTTCCCCGAGTGTCAGCGTTGTGCCGGCAAGTAGCCATTTGATCGTGCTGCGACCATGGATACCTTGCGCGCCAGACTGGTCGAAATACGTGAGAGCAGGTTGCCCAGCAGTGCCATCGGACCGGTATAGACGTGCGATGACTTGGCCGCTACGGCATTGGCGATGTCCTCGCCAACAGCATCCGGTGACCCTCCCTGCTTGATGTAATAGGCTTGCAGAGCGGCCAATTGGGTCGCATCGACATTCCCTCCAACCGATTTCACACCACTGACAATGGGCGTGTTGATGATTCCCGGATAGATGCATTGAACAGAGACATTGCTTCCGGCCAATTCCATGGCGAGCACCTCGTTCAACTGCTTGACCGCTCCCTTCGATGCGGCATAGGCCGCCATGTTGGGAGCAGGCAGATAAGCTGCGGCAGATGCCACGTTGACGATGCAGCGTGCGCCGGCGGATGCTTTCATTGCTGGCAGAAAGGCGCGCACCATATGCACGATGCCCAGTACATTGACATCGAATATCCGGCGCCATTGCGCAAGAGGCGTTTCGAGGAAGCCGCCAAGAAAAGCCACGCCGGCATTGTTCACCAGGACATCCGGAACAATACCTCGGTCCCGCAGCGTGGCAAAGAACGCCGCAACCGACGTGTCGCTGCTGACATCACAAGGAGCAGCGATGCATTTTGCGGCTGTTGCCGAAATTTCAGTCATCGCTTGGCCGAGCATAGCTGCGTCCACGTCCGCGAGCACGATGTTTGCACCTCGCTTGGCAAACGCACGCGCCGTGCTCAAGCCAATTCCCGATGCCGCACCGGTCACCAGCACCCATCTATTCGCTACATCCATTTTGCCTGCCACTGCTCAGTTCTCCTCGCGTTGTTGATTGTCACCGCTTTTTTGGCATCGTCCCCGCCGGTCTCTCAGCGACCCGCATCCCATCAGCAACTCGGGCCGAAGTACACCTCGAAGAAACGCCCTATGACACTCTGCGGTACGGCAAGATTCGCTTCGACGCTGGTTCGCACGCATACCAGCGCCGGCCCGATGTGATCATGCGCACGCTTGAGGGCGGCCGGCAGATCTGCCAGCTTGCTGACGGCTTCGCTGTGACAACCAAGACCGGCAGCAATCTGTTCCCAGCCGACATGGCCCATGGACGTGCCGAAGGTCTTGCCCCAGCGCGCCTGCTCGTTCGGGATTTCCATGGTCCATTGCCCCTCGGCCATGACCACCACGGTCAAGTTCAGCTGTTCACGGGCAGCGACCTGCAGCTCCATGATGTTGAAGCCAGCCGCGCCATCTCCCGTGACGCAGACTACTTCGCGCCCGGGTGCGCCGAGCTTGGCACCCACGGCAGCCGGTACGCCGACGCCGAGCATGCCGAGTTCGAGAATGCCGTGAAATGAATTGGCGCGTGTCGAGGGCAGGGCCATCCCGGCCCAGAGGGAGGTCATGCCGCCATCGGTGCAATAGACGGCATCGCGGCCGAATTCTGCGCCGACCATCCCCAGCGCATGGGCGGGGTGGATGCCGACTCCCTGCCATCCCTGGATCGGCCCCAGCACCGCATCGCGCCATGCCTGGTCTTCACTGCGCCGCGTCGCCAGATCGTGGCGTCCGGCGCTTGCCAGCTTGCGACCCGTCAAGGCGGATGAGATCCCCTCGAGTGCCGCTTTGACATCCGCCACCACGCCTATCCCGACAGGGCGGGAGACGCCGATGTTGCGCGGCTCGATGTCTATCTGGATCAGACGGTCGGGATGGCTGGGGCCCCAATATTTGTCGTAGGGCACATCGAGATTGCCAAGACGCGTTCCCAGCGCGAGGATGAGATCGGCGTCGCGGCGCAATGCATCGGCTGCCGGGCTTTGCGAGCTGAAGCATAACGGATGGTCGTGCGCAATCGCCGAACGACCAGCCAGTGACGGAATGACCGGACAGCCGAGGCGTTCCGCCAAGGCCGTCAGCACCTCGGTCGCATTGCCGCGCTCGACACCGGTGCCGGCAAAGATCACGGGCGCCTTGGCATTGGCGAGACGTTCAGCGATCGATAGGATCTGATTCGGCGCCGGGTACAGCGGAGCAGCGCGACCACTCGGGGCCGGATAGATGGGTGCGCTATCGGCATCGCCAACCGTGTAGAGCACAGGACCCGGTATCTCAAGCTGCACCGGCCCGGGACGACCCGCCCACATCTCGCGAAAGGCCATGCGCACCAGTTCTGGAATGCGCGTCCACTCGAAGATCGGTCCGTTCCATTTGACGACAGGTTTGAACAGGTCGAGCTGATCCTGGCCCTGGAAGGTGGCCGGCGTCGCCGGATAGACGATGCCGCTGCGGTGTTGCGAAGAGATGGCCAGCACCGGCACGCCTTCATGTTTGGCGGTCACCAAGCCGGGAATCAGGTTGGCCGAACCCGGTCCGGGATTGCCCAGAACCACGGCCACCTGCCCAGTGGTCTTGTAGAGCCCTTCAGCCATATGTACGCCCGCCGCTTCATGGCGAATCGGCACGAAGCGGATACCGTTACCTTCGAGCGCAGCAAGGAAGGGATCGATCTCCGGACATTGAAGACCGAAAACAAATTTGATGCCCTCGTTGGCCAGGGCGCGCGCAAGCAGCTCACCACCGTTGATGCTTTCCATGCAGTTCTCCCCAGGACAATTGAATTCATCAGCTATTCAGAGGCGCAATATTGACGCTGGAGGCGGGTCTCTGTATTCTTAATTGATGACAAGCTTTACCGATTTGATGACATGCTGAACGCAGCCATGCAATCCCACGGCGTCTTTGTCCGCGCCGGCTCAATGACCGGTTTTGCGAGCCTTGTCACTCGCTACGGCGGCAATCCGGATGGCCTGTTGTCGGCATCAGGCATCGATCCGCGACTGCTCGACAATCCGGAGAATCGGCTGCCTCTGAATACGGTGGCGACCGTTCTGGAGCGCACGGCACAGGCATTGAAGGTGCCCGACTTTGGCCTGCAATTGGCGGGATATCAAGACATTTCAGTGCTCGGTGCGGTAGCCCTAATCGTGATGAACTCCACCACCATCGGCGAGGCACTCGACAGCATCACCAAATATATGGCGTATCACACGCCAGGCGGCAGGCTGAAGATCGACGACCATGAGCGTAAGACTCATGTACGTCTGCACTATGATCTGATGTTGAATGAGGCTGTGCCCCGCCGTCATGCGGTAGAGCTTTCTTACGCGCTCTTCTACCAGTTTCTGTGTCTGGCCGCGTCGGAGACCGGCGCGAATTGGGAAATCACCTTTCGCCACAAGCAGGGTCTTACGCCGACGCACTACCGCAGATTTTTCGGATGTCCGATCAAGCTCGGGCAGCCGTATGACGGATTGAGTGTTCCGCATGCGCTGCTGCGAACGCCGATCAACCAGGCAAGCCGGGAATTGAAGGCAACGGCGGAGCGTTTCGTCAGCAATATCGTGCGGCGGAATCCGCTGGATATTGGACGGCAGGTTGTCGAGCTGGCAGAACAGCGGTTGGCCCATGGCGGAGGAAAGATCAAGGCGATTGCCGGCTTGCTGGGCTTGCATCCGCGCACCCTGCAGCGGCGCCTGGAAGCACAAGGACTTTGCTTCGAGGATTTGATCGACAAACTCAGGCGCGAGCTTGCGACGGACTATCTGCAATATGCAGCCATCCCGCTCGCCCAGATCACCCTGATGTTAGGATACTCCGGGCAGAATGCGTTTACCGCGGCATGCCATCGCTGGTTCGACATGACGCCTTTGCAATACCGGCATCACTTGTTGAGGGGCAAGGCGAAACGAACGCTGTCGGCGCTGTAGTTCAGCATCACGTGCACGAAACAGGCGGTGGAAGGGCAGCGGAACAAGGCGCATTGCTCGCGCAGCCAGGTTGGCTATAGGCAATGCACTGACATCGACCACAGCTGGCCTTTGATGTTGGAAACAGCCAGTCGATGACCTGATCGCTTCACCGCCTGTGCGCCGAATCTGTTCGGTGAGACGCTGACTTGCCGTGCCAATTGCATCCTCCGTTGCCTGACGCGCCCTCGTCGGAGGAAAACGAGACACGATAGCTGACGCTCGCGATGAACATTTCTAGTAGCCTATCTGGAGGTCGGACAGCCATGGCGGAGAAGAATGCGCCCCATACAATGTGGGTAATAAACGTCACCTGCAGGCTATATCTCGCCGCCCTTTGTCTGGCCATACTTGCCCCAATTCCCAGCGCTCGCGCCGCTGACGCGCTGCCCGACGCCGGTGTTCCACTCACACTTGCGCAAGCGCGCGCCGCGCGCGTCTCGGACTTGGCGTATGCCCTGTCGCTGGACATCCCCGCCAAGCGCGTTGCGCCCATCGCCGGGCGACTGCACGCCACGTTCAAGCTCACCGACGCCGAGGTGCCGCTGGCCTTTGACTTTGCCGCGCCGGCCAGCGCCCTGCATGCGGTGCGCGCCAATGGCAAGGTGCTGGCTGTGCAGATCGTCAAACAGCACGTGGTTATTCCAACCGCGCTGCTGCGTCGCGGAGACAACACCATCGAATTCGACTTCACTGCCGGCGATGGTCCGCTCAATCGCGGCGACGATATGCTCTACAGCCTGTTCGTGCCGGCGCGCGCCTCACATGCGCTGCCGCTGTTCGACCAGCCGGACCTCAAGGCGCGCTGGCAACTTACCTTGACGCTGCCGGCGGCGTGGCAGGCGGTATCCAACGCGCAGGCCGTCGCGCGCCAGCTTGAAGGCTCACGCGCACGCGTCACCTTCGCCCCCACGCTGCCCATTGCCAGCTACCTGTTCGCCTTTGCCGCCGGTCGTTTCGAGATCGCTCAATACGCCGTGGGCGCGCGCACGCTGCGCATGTTCCATCGCGAGCACGATGCCGCGCGACTAGCCCGAAACGGCGAGGCCATTGCCCGTGCGCACGCGCAGGCGCTGGACTGGATGGAAGACTACACCGGCATTGCCTACCCCTACGACAAGTTTGACTATGTGCTGATACCGGCCTTCCAGTTTAGCGGCATGGAACATCCCGGCGCCATTTGGTATAACGCCGAACGCCTGCTGCTCGACGCCTCGGCCACGCAATGGCAGCAGCTGCAACGCGCCAACGTCGTTGCGCATGAAACGGCGCACATGTGGTTTGGCGATCTGGTCACCATGCGCTGGTTTGATGACGTGTGGCTCAAGGAAGTTTTCGCCAACTTCATGGCCGCCAAGATGGTCAATCCGCAGTTTCCTGATATTGATCACGATTTGCGCTTCTTTATGCAGCATGCGCCCGGCGCCTACGCCGTCGATCGCACACCGGGCGCCAACCCCATTGGCCAGGCACTCGACAACTTGGCCAATGCCGGCGCGCTCTATGGCAATATCATCTACCTGAAGGCGCCGCTGGTCATGCGCCAGCTCGAACTGCTGTTGGGTCAGACGGCATTGCGCGACGGTCTGCGCGAATACCTCAACCGCTATGCGCACGGCAATGCCACCTGGCCCGAACTGGTTGCCTTGCTCAAACAACGCACGACGGTCGATCTGGCTGCATGGAGCGCGGCGTGGGTCTATTCGCGCGGGCGTCCACGCATTATCGTCACGCTGCAAAGCCACCCGCCTGCGGTCAATCTGGTGCAAGACGACCCGCGCGGGCGAGGCCTCGTCTGGCCACAAATCGTAGAAGTTGCCGCTGGCTACGCCGACGGAGTAGACCGCCGACGAATCACCCTGGCGCGTGAGGCGCAGGTCACTCTGGACGCCGCCCGTGGCGCTCCGCGCTGGGTGTTGCCGGCGGGCGGGGGGCTTGCCTACGGCGACATTGTGCTGGCGACTCCGCAGCAGGCCGCGCTGGCTACCGCCGTGCCGCAGATGCTCAGCGCCGGCGACCGTGGCGCGGCGATCGTCACCCTGTGGGAGGCCATGCTTGAAGGTCGCTTTGGGCCCGCCGACATGCAGACCCTGTTGTATGCCGCACTACCTGTGGAAGCCGATGAACTCGACCTCGCGCGCCTGTTGACCTGCCAGCGCGAGCTATTCTGGCGGTTTTCCTCGCCGATCACGCGCGCCGAGCACGCCGAGCGGATCGAGGCTCTGCTGCGCGCCGGACTCGACGCCGCGCCCAGCGCACGAACCAAGGCCGAATGGTTTGCCGCGCTCAGCGATGTATCTAGCACCCCGCCCACGCTCGACTGGCTGGAGCGCGTCTGGCGACGCGCAGCCGCGGTGCCCGGACTGACCCTGTCCGAATCCGACGAAACCGATCTGGCGCTGCACTTGACGGTTCGCGGCCGCACCAGCGCAATGGCGTTATTCGACGACCAGATCGCCCGTGTAGACAATGCCGACCGCAAGGCGCGCTTGCGCTTTCTGCGCCCGGCACTATCGCCCGATGCCGGCGAGCGTGCCGCGTTTTTCGCATCGCTCAAGGCAGGTGAAAACCGCGCGCATGAAGCGTGGGTACTGGATGCCGTGCATTGGCTGCATCACCCGCTGCGCGCCGACTCGTCGCTTGCACTGTTGCCCGCCGCGCTGGCCATGCTGCCCGAACTGCAGCGTACCGGCGACATCTTCTTCCCCAAGGGCTGGGCCGACGCCACCCTGGGCGGATACCAAAACGGGGACGCGGCAAAGCTGGTGCGCGAATTCATTGCCGCGCTGCCGTCCGACTATCCGCCCCGACTGCGTTGGGTGCTCGAGGCCAGCGCCGATCCCTTGCAGCGTGCAGCGCGATTGATCCTGCCTACGCAACCGAATCGATAGCGCGTGCCTGCGAGATATCGCACGTGGTGACGCCGTTGACCGCTGTCTCGGCATAGCTACCGCAGATTCTAAGGACACGAATGGCTCTTGCGGGCTGGGCGCCAACTCGGTGCCAAAAAGATGAGCGACGGCAAACTGGCCCTAAGTTGCCCCAGACGGGAGAGGGGAATGCTTCATCCCTTGGGGGCCAGGAAGAGACTGTTTGCTGCCGCCAGACCGTGTTGCGCCAGTGACTAAGGCCGACCCTCTGCCGTCACCCGAGAAATTCGATATCTGACCCTCGCCGGTGGAGCCTGCCCTGCCGAAACGGACGCTCAAGATGCGCGGCAATCGCTTCCTCCCTAGAGGTCGGCGATGTGGTGCTTTGCCGCCACCGGGGTCGCGTTTCATTTGGACAGGACCCGGCCATGACCGCATTAGCAAATCTCGCGCAGGTTCACGTCCAGCGCCGAGTCGCTGTTGGATTGGGCGGCGCCGACCACTGCCCAAAGGAGGCAAGGCAAGCACAGCGCGAGTCTGGTCAGGAGGTCTCTGGACTTCAAATGCGTACCCGGCACGCGCAGACTGTTGACGTCACTGCAAATATTGCGGGAAAAGGCGAGGCAATCGAGTCGGAAATTTCCAACTCAGGCCGGTACTAAAACGGGGTTAGCCTAAGGATATCCAGCATGAAACGAGGCGAACCGTCAGCCTCGTGCCTGTCCATAGCTTACCGATCGAGGCCGCCATCGCCTGTGAGCGCCGTACCTGCTACCGCCGGATTTGAGTTCTGAGGTAGGCGATCAAGTCATCGCGGTCCTTGGCATCGGCCACAACGTAGCCCATCTTCTGCCCCGGAATCAATCGTTCTGGATTTGTCAGCCACTTATCCAAGGTCCTTTCGTTCCAAATCACCTTGCTCTTTCGCAGTGCTGGGCTGTAGTCGAAGCCGGGGACGCTACCGGCCTTCGCGCCGAACACCCCCCGGTGGGCCGGTCCCGCAAGATTTACGTCGATGGAATGGCAGGCGACGCAGCGCGCCGCATATTGCAGCTTTCCTCTTTCTGCGTCGCCGGCGGCATGGATGGAAGAGGTGTTCAGGCATGCCGCAAGCGCGAATAGTGCAAAGGCAGTCTTCATGGCATGGGTCTAAAGAGATGGCCTGCCGGAGAATACCTACTCCGGCAGGCAGGTCGTCGTTAGGAGCCAAACAGCATGGCGGCCGGCAATGGCATGCCGAGGGCGTTGTTCAGAATCGCCCAGTGTGCCACTTCGTCGGCTGCGAGTCTGGCGGCCACCTGGGCGAGTGCATGATCTTTGAAGGAGGGGACCACGCCGATGTACGCATTGGTCGCGCCCAGCTCCAGCGAGAGCGCAAGCTTTAATACGTCTTCCTGAGTCTTGAGCTGACTGGCATTGAGCGCCTGTGCATACATGTCGAGCGATTTCTCCTCGACGGCCTTGCCGCCAAGCTTGCCGATGGCACCGATCAGCAGATCGCGGTGAACCTTGTGATCGGCCTGAAATTTCAGGGCAATGTCGAGCACAGGCTTTTGCAGCAAACCGCTTTTGGCGCCCAGCGTGTAGGCATTGATGCCCTGATGCTCCAGCCCAAGCGCGACGTTGAGAATACCGACGTCGCCGGCGCTGCTCTTGGTACGCGACGCGGCACCGGCGTCCCTGCCCGCGAGTAACATGACCGCTCCAGCCGATAATACTGCGGTGGACGTGCCGCGCAGGAAGGCCCGGCGCGAGCCGGGCTGTAGCTGCAGAAGATTCAGTATCATTTTTCTCTCCGTTAGGTTGGTTCCCATTTTGCAGACCGATACAGTCCGATGAGTGGGTAAACCCAGACTAGGCTTGTTATCACACTTTGTCAAGTTACACCTGTCTTAACTATCTTTTATCGTATGGCTCCGGTAGAATCCGGGTGGGGATGGGGCAAACGATGACCAGGAGGATCTATGCTTGAGATATTGGGAACCCGACAGAAGGAGCTGCTGCGGTTGTTGCTGAGGGACAAGGCCGGACTGACTGCCGACGGGCTATCGACAGAGCTCCAAATCACACGCAATGCTGTTCGGCAACACTTGGCAGCACTCGAAAATGTCGGCCTCGTAAAGAAGGGGGTGACTCGCGCTTCCGGTGGGCGGCCCGAACAGCTCTATGTTCTGACCGACAAGGGCAACGAGTATTTTCCCCGCCACTATGACTGGTTCGCGCAACTGTTGATCGAGTCCGTGGTGCAGGAAATCGGCGCTGACAACCTGGGCGCACGGCTAAAGACCATCGGTGCCCAGGTAGGCAAGCGCCTGCGCGCCCAGTATCCGGAACTCTCAAGTCGCAAAGACAAGGTGCGCAAACTGGCCGAGATGCTGGAGCAGCTGGGATACGACGCCAAAACCGCCGGCGGCGAAAGCGCCGACTCGATCGAGGCCAACAATTGCGTCTTCCACGCCCTGGCGCTGAAGAACCCGACGATTTGTGAATTCGATTTGGCGCTGCTGTCAACCTTCGCCGACAGCGCAGTCTATCACCAAGAATGCATGGCCAAGGGTGGCAATGCCTGCCGCTTCAAGTTCAGCAACAAAGAGAAGTAACCCAAGCGTTCGCTGCGCACCATCGAGTTGACGGTGGCAGAGGATGGATCCAACATATTGAAATAAGCTTCCCCGACATGGCCATGTGCGCCCTTGTGCCTGGGGTTGAGTCGCAGTGCCTCAGCATAGTTCATGCTAGCTGCTAAATTGCTGGGGGAGAAAGCATGTGCAGGGTGCCGAAATACTATCGGGCAAGGTCCCCAGCCGGAAGCCGAGGCAGTTCGACACTCACACCGACATATTTTGCGCATATATTTGACAACCGCTTCCTCGAACCTTGAATTTCCAGCGTCCGTTCCAAGATGTGATCTAGGTCGGTTCACGATCGGTTGCCGTCATACAGGGCAAACTCTAGCAGCCAGTCAAGCATAGATCTCGGCCCAATGTCGGCAGCCTGCGCGACAACCGCCATTCATCCGTCCCAGTGCCAACGTCAGCAAAGGTCTAGGTTTGTTTGACGTCTGCCCTGCACGTGCCTGAGGTGGATGAGGCGCATGCGCCTGCGGGCAGACGTTGAATAAACCTCCGGGGAGGAAACCGCGGAATGCCGCTACGCGGTTCGGACGGGCTGCGGCCTATGGGGATTTGAGCTCGGCCACTGTTCTTGAGACCGTCGGTGAGCAGAGCATCGAGCCGCGGGCGACGCAGAGATTGCCCCCGATGTGGGTGATTGGCGCACGAGCACAGTTGCCAGAGGCAGCGAATTCAGGCGATAGGGCGTCGGCCAGCAACAGGCTGCTCTCGGCGCCGAGTACCCGGAATCCGACGCTGATGTGTGACGGGAGAAGGGCAGGCAGCAAATCATGGCGGTGCTCGGATCGGTTGCTGACGCAGCATGATCTCGACGACGCGCATGGTGGCACCACAGCACCGACAGACGAAGGTCGGCATGGGCATTACGGCGGTTTCATCGCCGACCGGCTCTGGCCGAGGTACGTCGAGCAAAGCGCGCGCCGTGGTCAGGTTCTCCCGTCGTCCGGCATTGGCCAGCAGGCCGTAATGCCGTATGCGGTGGAAGCCGGCGGGCAGGATGTGCAACAGGAACCGGCGCATGAACTCCGCTGGCGCGAGCGTCATCGTCTTGTGACGGGTGCGTCCCTTGGCCCGGTAATCCTTCCAGCGGAAGGTCACACCGTGTTCGCTCATCGCCACCAGCCGCCGGTTCGAGATCGCCACCCGGTGGGTGTAGCGCGACAGGTAGGCCAATACCGCCTCGGGACCGGCAAACGGACGTTTGGCATACACGACCCACTCGCACGACCGCAATGGTGCCAGCCAACGAACAAACGCTCCTGCATCGGCCAGGTCTGCGTGCTCGCCAAAGAACCGCAGTTCGCCGCTGCGATGTAGCTTCGCCAACTCCTCGAGGAAGCGCCGCCGGAACAGGCGCGACAGCACGCGCACCGGCAGGAAGAAACCGCGCCGGCAGGCTACCCAGCGTTCGCCATCCTGGGAGATTCCGCCGCCAGGCACGATGCCATGCACGTGGGGATGATGCGTCAGCGCCGAACCCCAGGTGTGCAGCACCAGCGTGGCGCCGATTTGTGCACCCAGATGTTTCGGATCGGCGGCGATGGTCGACAGTGTTTCCGCTGCCACGTCGAACAGCAGCCGGTAGATCGCCGCCTTGTTGGTGTAGGCGATCGTGCTGATCGGCTCGGGCAGCGTGAACACGACGTGGTAATACTCGACCGGAAGCAGGTCGGACTGTCGGGCCTCAAGCCAACGTTGCGCGGCACGCGCCTGACACTTCGGGCAGTGCCGATTGCGACACGAGTTGTAGCTGATCTCCTCATGGTCGCAGGTATCGCAGCGCAATGCGTGTCCTCCCAGTGCCGCTGTACGACACTGTTCGATGGCCGACATAGCCTTGAGCTGGCCGAGACTCAGGTGACCTGCATGTTTCGCTCGCCACGCCGGCCCATGAGTGCGGAAGATGTCCGCAACCTCGAAGGCGGGCCGCCCCATGGCGGCACTACACGGAGTTCAACTTCTCCAACGGACTAACCACCTCGCGCAGGATGTCGGTGGCGACCTGGGCGTAGAGGGCGGTCGTTTCCAGTTTCTTGTGCCCGAGCAGAACCTGGATCAGGCGAATGTCGACCTTCTGCTCCAGCAGGTGGGTGGCGAAGGCATGACGCAGGGAATGCATCGAGATGTGTTTCTCGATGCCAGCCTCGTCGGCGGCCGTGTGGATGGCCCGGTTGAGTTGACGGGTGCTGAGGTGCCGGATCGGATTCAGCCCAGGGAACAGCCAGCCGCCATCGAACATCTTGCCCTGCGCTCGGGCAACCCGCCACCAGACGCGCAGGCGTTCAAGGAGCACCGGTGACAGCAATGCGTAGCGATCCTTCTGTCCTTTACCTTGTTCAACGCGGAGAGTCATGCGCTGGCTATCAATGTCACCGACCTTCAGGTGGACCACTTCATTCACGCGCAGCCCGGTCGCGTAGGCAAGTGCCAGCGCAGTCTGGTGTTTCAGATTACCGGCGGCGGCAATCAGTCGCTTCACCTCATCCGGACTCAGGATCTCCGGTAGCTTGCGCGGCAGATGCACCGGTTTCATCTTGGCCATTGCCTCTGGCCGGTCCAGGGTAACGCTGAAGAAGAACTTCAGTCCGCAGATCGCGGAGTTCAGTGATGCCGGCGAAACACCGTTGTCGACCAGATGCAGCTGGTAGTTTCGCAGTTCCTCGACGCTGGCAGTGTCCGGGGACCGCCCGAGGTGCTTGGCAAACTGTCGTACTGCGCGAAGGTACTGGGACTGCGTCTTCTCGCCAAACTTGCGCATCCGCATGTCTTCGATCATGCGCTGGCGCAGCGGCGACCCCGCTGGGTTACGTGTCTCCATGGTGGGCTCCTGTCGAAATCGAGGCGGATTGCCTCGACTTCAACTTCAGCCCCATTTGCGACCGTTGCCAACCACCGGCTGTGTTCTGGCTACATGTCGTCGCAACCGTTACCGCGCGAGCGGTTTAGTCCATGGCCAACAACGTGTCAAATGCCAAAGAAGACTGGTCACCGGCCATACTTCCGCTTGGTTGAGAAGCCCATAAAGAGATTGCAGTGACTCGGACAGCAACGTCCGCAACCCCGGTGAAGCCTTTCAAACACTGACAGGTACATCTCTGCCTTCAACCCATTGCCGGTCTCTTATCTGCTCCCACGTCGCTATTCGACCAGCGCTAGCACTTCTTCAGCATCTTCGTAGCGGGATTCCAGCTCTTCTTCAGTGAAATCCAACAACCGAAGGCATGAGGCACCAAGCTTCGACCACTCGCGAGTATGGGGCTCCTCCGTGACATGTTGAAGTACATGCTCCGCAATTTGCCCTATGGCAATTAGGTAACGACTGGTGAGGGGAAGGCCCGAATCAATTGCCAATATTTCGTGATGGTGGCGAATACCCAAACAGATTTCCTGAGGCAGCCACCAACTCTTGGCGAGGAGGTAGCCGACTAGGGCATGATCGATTGGCATTTCAGCCAATCCTTGCTGTTCCACCTGCGTAAAGAGCTGGAAGGCATCGCCGTTTGCTCGAGCGAGAACCTGTTCGTAAGCAGGAAATCTTGTCAACATCACCGGGATGCCACAGTCCCGGAAAAGGCCAAATGTGTATGCTTCGTCGGCGCGCAATCTTCCGTCGCACACAATTCGCGTCAGCCAACCCGACAACGCAGCAATTCTTGCTGAGGAATGCAGGAGCCCATCCACGCGTCTATCGACCAAAAACACGTTACGCAGGCTAATGCCAGCGACAGCGCGACTGGCTACTTCCAGACCCAACATCATCAGCGCCTGGCTTGGAGAACTCACACGACCATGAAAGCCAAAGAAGGAGGAGTTGGCGGTCTTAATTAGGCCAGCCGAAAGGCTGACGTCAGTAGAAATCACTCGCCCAAGATATCGAAAATTGGGATCTGGCCTAGCCATTTCATCGGCAATTCGGTCAAGGATTCTTGGGCGCGGCGGAATGCCGACCTCCTTGATCGTCTTTTCAAGGACTCCATCCAAGGACAGAAGCTCTTCCATTTCCTCACTTTTCATCACCACTCCTCTGCGTCGCGCAAAGCAGAATGCGAACACACCGCGGATGTGCATCTAGGCAATCAGCAAGTGCCGAACCGCAGCAGATCTGATCAAAGTGCTAGTGCGCAATGTTGCGTTGAGGTGTTCAATAACCATTGCCAACCCGATATCTTCCTTAGCCTCCCGACGCAGGAAGTCCGCTTGAATGGGATTCCAACAAAGCGAATCGGCGACGCCTATCAACGAAAGACATGGCATCTTTGTAGATTTGAACGTATCTATCGGACCTTATGCTCTTAGCTGATCAAAGAGAGCATAGCGCGTGAATTGTGTCTTCCACTGACGTTTCCTCCTACAAACCAATAGTGGCAGCTCAGGCTATCAACATAAGCTTAAATCAGGAGATAAACAACCATGGAATTCTCATGGGTAGGCATCGTCTTAGGCATGCGCTCAGTAACCCAAATAGCGGCCGTTGTGGTAGCGGGGGCTCCGCCATTTACTGTCAGTTTTTCCTTATGGCCGGCTTCCAGACATTACTGGTTTGAAAGAGGTGGGAAGGTCACCCAGGCAAGAATAGTTGACGGCGCCAGTCGGAGGACCGCTTGGGAGCAGCGGCTTAAACATAGGTCAGCTTCGGAACATCACTCCCCAGCGACTGGTCACGGCCGGGACCGCCATCTGGCAACCCGAGCCGCATTGCCGACCTTGGCGCGCCCCGGGCGGGATTCGCGATTTACAAACAGTGCGTGCTAGCATCCAATTTGGACAATCTCTACCTAAGGCCGGCAATGCGAACGCTCCTATTGTTTATTGGCTGCGCAATCTGTGCGTCGACGCACGCCGCCGAGGGCATGTGGACACTGGACAACTTGCCGATGGAGCGGCTGAAAGACGGTTATAGCTTTGCGCCGGATGCGGCCTGGGTAGACCGCGTCATGCGCGCCTCGGTCCGCATCGCCGGCGGCTGCTCCGCCTCGTTCGTCTCGAAGGACGGGCTGGTCATGACCAATCACCACTGTGCCAGCCAGTGCGTCGAGCAACTGTCATCCGCCATGAAAGACTATTCCAAGGATGGCTTCCTGGCCAGGCGGTCTGAACATGAGGTCCGCTGTCCCGAGATTGAGTTGAACCGGCTGGAGAAGATCACGGATGTCAGCGATCAGGTCCAGGCCGCAACCAAGGGATTGCAGGGCGAGGCCTTCAAGAGCGCACAGGACGCCGCTAAGGCGAAGCTGACAGCAGATTGCGTCGGCCAGGACAGTAGCACGACGCGCTGCGATGTCGTCGACCTATATCACGGCGGTCGCTACCACCTGTATCGCTACCATCGTTTCCAGGACGCACGCCTGGTCTGGGTGCCAGAGAAGGCGGCGGCATTCTTCGGCGGCGATCCCGATAATTTCAACTTCCCCCGCTACGACCTCGATGTCGCCCTGCTGCGTGCCTATGAAGACGGCAAGCCCGCTGCCGTCAGGGACTACCTGCCTTTTAGCCAGAGGGGCGCTGAGGAAGGCGAAATGGTGTTCGTCACCGGTCATCCGGGCTCGACCCAGCGCCAGCTGACGTTGTCGCAGCTAAATACGCTGCGCGAGGTCAACATTCTCGGCCGCTTGCTAGAGTTAGCCGAGGCGCGCGGAGTTCTCGAACAGTATGGCAAGTCCAGCGCAGAGGCAGCCCGCACTTCGGAGCAGACGCTCTTTGGCATCGAGAATGGATACAAGGCGCTCTACGGCGAGTTCACCGCCTTGTTCGAGCCGGCGCTGCTCAAGAATAAGCAGGATGAGGAGGCGACGCTGCGCCGCTTTGTCGAGAGCAAGCCGGAGCTCAAGTCGATGATAGGTGGCGCGTGGGACGCCATCGAAGCAGCGCAGTTGATCTATCGCCAAATCGAGAAGCCCTACCGGTTTCTTGAGGGAAGCCGCGGATTTTCTACCAAATACTTTACCCACGCCAGGATGCTTGTGCGCGCAGCGCAGGAGAGGGTCAAGCCAAATAGTGAGCGACTGCCAGAGTTTGTTGAATCGAAGATGCCAGAGGTCGAGCAACGGTTGTTCTCGCGCGCGCCTATCTATCCGGAATTCGAGAAGGTGAAGCTTGCCTTCGCCTTGACCAAGATGCGCGAGTGGCTGGGCTCCGACGATCCAATCGTCAAACAGGTGCTGGGCAAACGTTCGCCGGAACAGGTTGCCGCAGCCACCGTAGACGCCACCAAGCTCGGCGAGGTGGCGCTGCGCAGAGAATTGTGGGCGGGTGGAAGGGAAGCCGTCGAGAAGTCGGACGATCCCTTCATCAAGCTCGCCCTGGCGATCGATCCCGCGGCACGGGCAATCCGCAAGCAGTATGAGAGGGAGGTCGAGTCGGTCGAACAGAGGAACTCGGAACTGATCGCGCAGGCGAGCTTCGCACAGCACGGCACGGCAGCTTACCCGGACGCAACTTTTACTTTGCGGCTCTCCTACGGTGAGGTCAAGGGGTGGGAAGAAGCAGGCAAGCCGGTTCCACCTTTCACGACGATAGGCGGCGCCTTCGATCGCGACACAGGCATCGATCCGTTCGCTCTGCCCGCTACCTGGCATGCAGCGAAGAACAAGCTGAATCTGGCGCAGCGCTACAACTTGGTAACTACCAACGACGTCATCGGCGGCAACTCGGGCAGTCCGCTGATCAATCGAAAAGGCGAGATCGTCGGCCTGATCTTCGACGGTAACATCCATTCTCTGGGCGGGGCATTCTGGTACGACCCGCGCTACAACCGGGCAGTGGCGGTGCACAGCGGCGCCATCATCGAACTCTTGAAATCGACCTACGATGCTGCAGAGCTCGCTCGGGAGATCGTTGCAAACTGAGCCAAGGGAACTTTCCCGATGCGAAGACACCTGACGCTTCTCGCCTGCCTGCTGACTACTGCCGCTATTGCAATACCGCCCTACGATCAAGCGGCTGATGCGTGGACCGAACTGCACCAGGCGCTGATCGCCGCAAAGACGCGAAAGCTTCCCGTCCTGCTCGTCTTTGGCGCGAACTGGTGTGAGGACTGCCGGGCACTAGACCTAGCGCTGAAGAGCGGCACGAATGCCGAGCTGATCTCCCGCGAATTCAAGGTAGTCAAGGTCGACGTCGGCCGGTTCAACCGGAACCTCGACCTGGCTGCCGCCTACGGCAATCCAATCGCGAAAGGTATTCCTGCGGTCGTCGTCCTCTCGCCCGCCAACCAGGTACTCTACGCGACGAGAGCCGGCGAACTGGCCGACGCGAGACGGATGAGCGAGAACGGGATCTACGACTTCTTCACGGCTGTCGCCCGCTCCGCAAGAACCAGGTAGACCACGCTCGGGGGATGGGTGGAAAAGGCAGACGGCCGGCCCTCCAGATCTGAATGGTTGACGGCGTCAGTTGGATGACCGGTTAGGAGCGATCGGCCCGAAATATAGTCTGCTTTCGTGAAGGGGTAGCGAGCGGCCGGTAATGGCCGCGGAAGAACATCCAGCCGCGGCCAGTGTCGGCAAACGGTGCACCGCAGCGCCCCGCACCGCCGGCTGCTCTGTCCTATTACTTTCGTCCGATTGTGGCGACGCTTGCCCGCCTCTATACTCCGTGCATTATTCCAATAAGCTGGAGACAAGCAATGACCACTCATGTAGACGGTGCCGGTCCGACGTGGCTACCCTGGGTATCTGCGATCCTCATTCTTAGCGTTTTCGCGCTACTGCTCACCTAGTATCCGTTTCCCCTTGGCTGACAGATTGCAGGCGATCGAGTCTTGCGCCTGCCCCCGTGAAGCCGGCCAAGTCCTATCGACTCCGCCATGCGTTGTTGATGAGCTAGTAATGTGGGATGTTGGTTACAACGCTGCATGGCTGTTCGTGAATGCTCCTGCCGGCTTGTTGTGTGATAACGTCGTCGTGGTTGGCAACGGACATCGCTGCACCTGTCAACTCCGCTTGAAGCTGTATCAAGAATTCGCCATCTAGCTTTCTGGCCGCGCAAACAATATGGGGGAGACATGGGCGAATCCATTAGACCCGGCAGCACCAGAATTTACATCACCGACCCTGATGACGAGGCGCGAAACGCCATCCCCGATTGGCTTTGGGCCCTACTGGCCGCCGCAGCGTTGGTTGCCGTGTTCGCGGCGTAGTGTAGCTACCTCGAACTGGCCTGCCCGATGGAGTGATACATCGGAGAAATGCCGCTTTCTGCGAAGCGCAGAGCCGTAACTTTACAGGACACTGCGAATCGCCGGCAATGGTTGCTAGAGATAGCGCTCACAGATCTAACGCACAATGTACCGGCGTAGCCGCCAGCAACTGAGTGCAGACGACAGGCGCCAATCCCACCAGGTAGCCACGGCGCCCACCGTTGATCCAAATGCGTGGCAGGCCGAGAATGGTTTGCTCGATGTAAACCGGCATTTTGCGCTTGGTACCGAATGGCGAGGTCCCGCCCACCAAGTAGCCGCTGTGACGATTGGCGGTCGCAGGCGCGCATGGTTCTATCGACTTGGCGCCCACCTGTCGTGCCAGATTCTTGGTAGACACCTTGCGGTTGCCGTGCATGAGGACAAGTAGAGGAACGGCTTTTTCGTCCTGCATGACGAGCGTCTTGACCACCGCGGAGGGGTCCAGCCCCAAGACCTCTGCACTATGCTCGGCGCCGCCATGTTCCAGGTATTCGTAGGGATGCTCGGTGAAGGCAATGCTGTGGGCGCGAAGCATCGCCGTCGCTGGTGTCTCGCTTACGTGGACCTTCTTCTGCATCGCGCTGCACCTCTCCGTTAAGAAGGTCCTAGCAGAACATCATCGCAAGCCAAGCAGGATCGTCCATGGCGCTGAGCAGCACGAAGGTGCTGATGCGGTAGGCCCACAGTTTCAGTAGTTCAGCCAAACGGATGTAACGGCATCATTTCGGTCGTTCCGCTATTGCCATCCTGCGCTTCGCAACTTCCGCATCGGTCTTGTTGGTGGCGTTGGTTCGCTCGCCGAATGCTTCCCGTTCTTCACGGCTCTTCATTACGGCCGCGATGCTCTTGCCGCAGCGGCCAGCCGTTCGCGCTCGGCCACAACAGACACTCAGAACGACTGCCGGGTGATGCTCCTGCTGCCATTCACCCCGTTGATCGAATAGTTCATGATGCCGTTGGTGGCATCGCTGAAGGCGAAGCTGACCGTGCCGACGGTGGCGACGGTCTTGTTGGCCGAGCTCCAGGCGCCGGTCAGCGGCGAGCCGCCGTTCACCTGATAGAGGCTGCCCGAACAGGCGTTGCCCGCCACGACGCAACTTGACGCCACGTACCAGATCGCCTTGCCGCTGCCGTCGTAGCTGTACAGGGCGGCGAAGATGACGCCGAATTGCTGGGTGAGCGCCACCCCCCAGCCGGACTCGCTGGCGTTCCACCACAGGTCCGTGTAATCGGGGTTTGCTGCCGTGCCGCTGTTCAGCCAGACCTGGCGTGCAATCACCTTCGAGCCGAGTGCACCGTTGATCGTGAAATTGAAGATCCCATCGTTGGCGTCGAAAAAATTGAGCGTCCCGGAACCCACCTTGGTCACCAGCTTATTTGCGCCGTTCCAGGACTGGGTCATGGGCGTGCCGCCGACCACCTGGTAGATGTCGCCGGTGCAATTGCTGCCGGTCAAGGGGCAATTCGACATGACGTACCAGGTCGGATTGCCGCTCGGGTCGTAGGTATAGAAGGCGTTGAATATCATGTTCCCGTGCTGGGTGACGCTCATCCCCCAGCCGGATTCGTCGGGATTCCACCACAAACCGACGTAGGGGGCGCCCAGCGCTGAACTGGTCACGGTCACCGTTGCGCTGGCGGTATTGCCTGCACCCGCGGAATTGCTGGCGATGACCGTATAGCTGGCGTTGGCCGTCGGTCGCACCGTACAACTGGCCGCCGCGGAAGTGCAACCCGCGTCGCTCCAAGCGTAAGCGCTGGCAGCCGGATTGCAGGTTGCGGTCAAGGTCGAGGTGCCACCGATCGTGATCGAAATCGGTGAAGCGCTCAGCGTGCAAGACGGCGGTGAAATCGCGACGATCACATCGACCGGCATCAATCGGTTCGCCAGGGAGTTGTCGCCCAGTTGGCCGTACATGTTGTAGCCCCAGCATTTCACCCCGGACGCCGTGGTGAGCGCGCAGCTGTGGTAGCCGCCCAGCGCGAGGGCAGTGACGCCGCTCGCCAGGCCGGTCACGCTCACCGGCGTCAGGCGATTGGTGGTCGAGTTGTCGCCGAGTTGGCCGCTGTCGTTGCGCCCCCAACACTTGACGGCGCCGGCCGAGTTCAGCGCGCAGGTATGGAAGTAGCCGGCAGCGATCGCCACGGCACCGTTGGCAAGGCCGCTCACGGCGACCGGGGCCAAGTGGCTGACGTTCGTGTTGTCGCCGAGTTCGCCGTCGAAGTTGTAGCCCCAACAATAGGCGCCGCCGCTGCTGGTCACCGCACAGCTGTGATAATTTCCCGCGGCGATGGCGACAACGCCACTGCCTAACCCCGTCACCGCGACTGGTGCAAGCCGATTGGTGACGCCGCCGTCGCCGATCTGGCCGTTGATGGCGTAGCCCCAGCACTTTACCCCGCCAGCGGCCGTGAGCGCGCAGCTGTGGTTTCTGCCGGCGGCGACCGCGACCACGCCGCTGCCCAAGCCGACCACATCCACCGGCGTCAAACGCGCCGTCGCCGTGTTGTCGCCGAGCTGTCCGTAGCTGTTGTCGCCCCAGCACTTCACACCGCCGACCGCGGTCAGCGCGCAGCTGTGGTATTCGCCGGCGGCGACGGCGGTCACCCCGCTGGCCAGACCGGTCACGTTCATCGCTGTCGACCGACTGGTATAGCTGTTGTCTCCGAGCTGACCACCGCTGTTGCCGCCCCAGCACTTGACCACGCCCGCCGTGGTGATCGCGCAACTGTGATAGTAGCCCGCGGCGATGGATGCGACGCCGCTGGAAAGTCCCGCCACATCCACCGGCGTATAGGGAGTGACGGTCGAGTTGGAGCCGAGCTGGCCGGTGAAATTGTCGCCCCAACACTTGACACCGCCAGCCGTGGAGAGCGCGCAGGTATGCGTATCGCCGGCTGCGATCATCGCGACGTTGGCAAAGGGGGCTGCCAGGGCGCCGACGCCACCCAGGCCAAAAACGCTGCAGACAATGATCGCTCTCAGATACTTAGCCCTTGCGTACGACATCACCAAACCACCCGACATGACCCTATCTCCCTGGAGGAATCGCGAGTTAGTGTACCATTGCCGCGCCGCACGACTGGCGACACTCTGACGCCGATCCAGTGCGCTCACCACAGTGCCACGGAAGCATTTGATGAACACCTATCCGGTCGCTCTTGGCGACGCGTCATTCGCCAGCGAGGCGATGCTCGTTACGGGCATCGCCTGCCTGCGCTGCTGAAATGGCGATCGCCCAAAGGCGCTAGTTGGCGATGGACTCACAGCGCGCCGCTGCAGCCCTCGTCATCCTCAAGGAGACCTTCGGCTATCCGGCCTTCCGCGGCAGCCAGGCGGAGATCATCGATCTGGTCGCCGGTGGCGGCGACGCGCTGGTGCTGATGCCCACCGGCGGCGGCAAGTCGCTCTGCTACCAGATCCCGTCGCTGCTGCGCGCGGGCACCGGCATCGTCGTCTCGCCGCTGATCGCGCTGATGCACGACCAGGTCGCCGCCCTGGGCGAGGTCGGGGTGCGCGCCGCCTACCTCAATTCGAGCCTGCCCGCCGATCAAGCGGCCGCCGTCGAACGCGCCTTCGCCCGCGGCGACTACGATCTGCTCTACGTTGCGCCGGAACGTCTGATGTCGCCGCGCTTCATGAACCTGCTGGCGACGGCAGACGCGGCTGGGCGGCTGGCGCTGTTCGCCATCGACGAAGCGCACTGCGTGTCGCAGTGGGGCCACGACTTTCGCCCCGAATACCTGCAACTGTCCGCCCTGCCCGAGCGCTTTCCGCGGGTACCGCGGATCGCCCTCACCGCCACGGCCGACGAGACCACCCGCGCCGAAATCGTGGCCAACCTGCAGCTCGCCGGCGCGCGCATCTTCATCTCCAGTTTCGACCGTCCCAACATCCGCTACCAGATCGTCGAGAAGCTGGCGGCCCGCGCCCAGTTGCTCGCCTTCCTGCGCACCGAACACCTGGGCGAGGCCGGCATCGTCTATTGCCTGTCGCGGCGCAAGGTCGAGGAGACCGCCGCGTTTCTCGCGGCCGAGGGGGTCCGCGCCCTGCCCTATCACGCCGGCATGGACGCCCCGTCGCGCAGCCGCAACCAGGAGGCCTTCCTGCGCGAAGAGGGGATCGTGATGGTGGCGACCATCGCCTTCGGCATGGGTATAGACAAACCCGACGTACGCTTCGTCGCCCACCTCGACCTGCCCAAGAGCATCGAGGGCTACTATCAGGAGACCGGCCGCGCCGGCCGCGACGGACTGCCCGCCGACGCCTGGATGGCCTACGGACTGGCCGACGTGGTGCAGCAGCGGCGCATGATCGCCGAGTCCGACGCCGACGAGCGGCACAAACGGGTCTCCGCCGCCAAGCTCGACGCCCTGCTCGGCCTATGCGAGACCAGCGCCTGCCGTCGCGTGCGCCTGCTCGACTATTTTGGCGAGGCGAGCGGCCCCTGCGGCAACTGCGACGTCTGCGCCAACCCGCCGCAGACCTGGGACGGCTCCGACGCGGTGCGCAAAGCCCTGTCTTGCGTCTATCGCACCGGCCAGCGCTTCGGCGCCGGCCACGTGATCGAGGTGCTCCTGGGTCGCGACGGCGAGCGGGTGCGGCAGTGGCAGCACCAGGAGCTGTCCACCTTCGGCATCGGCGCCGACATCGGCGAGCGCGAGTGGCGCGGCATCTTTCGCCAGATGGTGGCCCTGGGCCTGCTCGCGGTAGACCACGCCCACGGTGCGCTGACCCTCACCGCCAACAGCCGGCCGGTGCTGAAGGGCGAGCAGAGCGTCGCCCTGCGCCGCGCCAGCGAGAAGAAGAAGGTCGCCCGCGGTGGCGCGCGCCGACCCGAAGCCGAACTCTCCGCACCCGAACAAGCGCTCTGGGAAAGGCTGCGCGCTTGGCGCAGCGAGTTGGCGCGCGCCCGCGGCATCCCGGCCTACGTCATCCTCCACGACACCACCCTGCTCGAACTGCTGCGCGCGCGGCCGCAGAGCCTGGCGGCGCTGCGCCAGATTCCGGGCATGGGCGAACACAAGCTCGCCAGCTACGGCGCGGCGCTGCTTGAATTGCTGGCGACTGGGCATTAGTATCCGCATCCCATGAGCAAGCAGACCTACGACGAATCGAGCTTTCGCGTCCTCAAGGGACTCGAACCGGTGCGCGAGCGGCCGGGCATGTATACCCGCACCGACTCGCCGGCCCACATCATCCAGGAGGTCGTAGACAACGCCGCCGACGAAGCGCTGGCCGGCCACGCCAAGAACCTGCACCTGCGGCTGCACCTCGACGGCTCGGCGACGGTCACCGACGACGGTCGCGGCATTCCGGTCGGTCCCCATCCCGAGGAAGGGCTGCCGGTGGTGGTGCTGGCCTTCAGCCGGCTGCACGCCGGCGGCAAGTTCGACAAGAAGAGCGGCAACGCCGCCTACGCTTTCTCCGGCGGCTTGCACGGGGTCGGCGTGGCGGTGACCAACGCACTGTCAACCCGCATCGACGTCGAGGTCAGGCGCGAGGGACGCTCCTGGGGCGTGCAGTTCTCCGAGGGCGGCGAGAAGACCAGCGAGCTCATCGATCTGGGCCCTTGCGGGCGGCAGAGCGGCACCCGGGTTCGCGTCTGGCCCGATCCGAAATACTTCGATTCGCCGCGGATCCCGGCGCCGGAGCTCGAACGGTTGCTGCGCTCCAAGGCTGTGCTGCTGCCCGGCGTCAGAGTCTGCATGGAGATCGAGCAGACGAGCGGCGAGCCCCTGTCGAAGACCTGGACCTACCCCGACGGACTCGCCGGCTACCTGCGCGAACTCGCCGGTGAACTCGAAGCCGTCGCGCCGATCCACGCCGGCGAGAAGTTTGCCGACGCCGCCGACGCCAGCTTCGCCGAAGGCGAAGGCGCGTCCTGGGCACTGGGCTGGTTCGCCGAAAACCTGGCCTCGGAATCCTACGTCAACCTGATTCCCACCGTCGCCGGCGGCACCCACGAGTCTGGCCTGCGCGGCGGCGTGTTCGAGGCGGTGAAGAGCTTCATCGAGCACCACGCCCTGCTGCCGCGCGGCGTCAAGCTGCAACAGGAGGACGTCTGTTCGCGCATGGCCTACGTTCTCTCGGCGCGCATCCTCGACCCGCAGTTCCAGGGCCAGGTCAAGGAGAAGCTGAACAGCCGCGAGGCGGTGAAGCTGGTCGCCGGCATGGTGCGCGACCCGCTCGAGATCTGGCTCAACAACCACGTCGAGGCGGGCAAAGCCATCGCCGAGCTGTCGATACGGCAGGCGCTCTCAAGGCAGAAGAACGCGCAGAAGGTGGAGAAGAAGAAGCAGTCGGGGGTGGCCGTCCTACCGGGCAAGCTGACCGACTGCGAATCGACTGACATCGGCGAGAACGAACTGTTCCTGGTCGAGGGCGACTCGGCCGGCGGCAGCGCCAAGATGGCGCGCAACAAGGAAACCCAGGCCATCCTGCCGCTGCGCGGCAAGGTGCAAAATTCCTGGGAGATCGAGCCCGGCCGACTCTTCGCCAACGCCGAGATCCACGACATCGCCGTCGCCCTCGGGGTCGATCCGCACACGCCGGAAGCGCCCTCCGACCTGTCCGGTCTGCGCTACGGCAAGCTGATCATCATGTCCGACGCCGACGTCGACGGTTCGCACATCCAGACGCTGCTGCTCACCCTCTTCTACCGCCACTTCCCGGCGCTGATCGATGGCGGTCACGTCTTCGTCGCCCAGCCACCGCTCTACCGCGTCGACGTGCCGGCCCAGGGCAAGAAGCGGCCGGCGCGCCGGCTCTACGCGCTGGACGAGGGCGAATTGGCGGCGATCCGCGATCGCCTGGGCAAGGAGGGCTTTCGCGCCGAGCAGGTCGAGGTCGGTCGCTTCAAGGGGCTGGGCGAGATGAATCCGGAGCAACTGCGCGAGACCGCCATGGCGCCGGCAACCCGCCGCGTGCTGCCGCTGCGCGCCGGTCTGCGCCCAGAGACGACGGAGCTGTTCAATCTCTTGATGGGCAAGGGCGAGGCCTCGTCGCGCCGCGCCTGGATGGAAGACAAGGGCCACCTGGTGGACGCCGACCTCTGATGAGCCACACCCCCGACCTTTTCGACGCGCTGCTGCCAACGCAACCGCCTTCGCCACCGCCCGCGCCACCGGCACCGCCCGCCGTCGACGATGAGGGAGTGCTGCCCCTGGCCGCCTACGCCGAGCGCGCCTACCTCGCCTACGCCATGAGCGTGGTGCGCTCGCGCGCCCTGCCCCAGGTCGAAGACGGCTTGAAGCCGGTGCAGCGGCGCATCCTCCACGCGATGAACGAAATGCGCCTGTCGGCGGCCGCCAAGCACGTCAAGAGCGCGCGCGTCGTCGGCGACGTCATCGGCAAATACCATCCGCACGGCGACACCAGCGTCTACGACGCCATGGTGCGGGTCGCCCAGGATTTCACGCTGCGCTATCCGCTGATCGACGGCCAGGGCAACTTCGGTTCGCGCGACGGCGACGGTGCCGCCGCGATGCGCTACACCGAGTGCCGCCTGACGCCGATCGCCGAGCTGCTGCTGGCCGAAATCGATCGTGGCACGGTGGACTTCGCGCCCAACTACGACGGTGCATTTTCAGAGCCGAAGCTCCTGCCCGCCCGCCTGCCGCTGGTGCTGCTCAACGGCGCTTCGGGCATCGCCGTGGGCATGGCCACCGAGATTCCGCCGCACAACCTCGGCGAAGTTGCGGAAGCCGTGCGCCTCTTGATCAGGAAGCCCAACGCCGGCCTCGACGAAGTGCTGGCTCTGCTGCCGGGGCCGGATTTTCCCGGTGGCGGCCAGCTCATCTCCCAGGCCGCCGACATCCGCGACGCCTACGCGACTGGTCGCGGCAGCCTGCGCATGCGTGCGCGCTGGCACGTCGAGGAGCTGGCGCGCGGCCAGTGGCGGGTGGTCGTCGACCAACTGCCGCACGGCGTCTCGACCGCGCAGGTGCTGGGCGAGATCGAGGCCATCAGCAACCCGCAGCCGCGTGGCGCCAAGAAGGAGGTCAGCCAGGAGCAGAAGAATCTCAAGCAGGTGCTGCTCGGCCTGCTCGAATCGGTCAGGGACGAGTCAAGCGACAAGGCGGCAGTGCGCATCGTACTCGAACCGCGTTCCTCGCGCATTGCGCAGACCGAGTTCATGGCGGCGCTGCTGGCGCAGACCAGCCTCGAGGCCAGCGTCTCGATGAACCTGACGATGATAGGTCGCGACGGCAGGCCGCAGCAGATGGGCCTGTTGCAGATCCTCGGCGAGTGGATCGAGTTTCGCTACGTCGCCATGGAGCGGCGCTCGCGCCATCGTCTGGCCGAGGTCGACCGGCGCATCCACATCCTCGAAGGCCGGACCGCCGTCTTGCTGCAGATCGACAAGGTGATCCGCTGCATCCGCAACGCCGACGAACCCAAGCCGGAACTGATGTCGCGCTTCGCTCTGAGCGAGACCCAGGCCGAGGACATCCTCGAGATCCGCCTGCGCCAGCTGGCGAGGCTCGAGGGCCTGCGGCTGGAGAAGGAACTGGCAGAGCTGCGCAGCGAACGCAGCGGCCTGGATCGGTTGCTCGGCGCGCGCTCCGAAATGACCAAGCTGATGCAAAAGGAGATCGCCGACGACGCCAAGCGCTACGGCGACCCCCGCCGCACCCTGATCGAAGCGGTGGCGCCCAGCGTCGCCAGCGAGATCGCGGTGCCCGACGAAGCGGTGACGGTGATCCTCTCCAAGAGCGGCTGGGTGCGCAGCCGGCTGGGCCACGGCATCGATCCGGCCAGCATCGCCTACAAGACCGGCGACCAGCCCTTCCTGGTAGCGGAGAGCCGCACCATCTGGCCCCTGGTGTTGATCGACGACCGCGGCCGTGCCTACAGCCTGCGCATCGCCGACATCCCGGGGGGACGCGGCGACGGCGTGCCGATCGCCACCTTGATCGAGCCGCAGGAGGGCGGACGCGTCGTCCAAGCGCTCACCGCTGCACCGGATACTCGCTATCTCTTCGCCAGCTCGGCGGGCTACGGCTTCATCGCCCAGCTGTCCGACCTGGTGTCGCGCAACCGGTCGGGCAAGACCTTCTTGAGCCTGGAGGCCGGCGACAAGGTTCTGGCGCCGGCGCCCGCCAGCGGCAGCACGATCGCCGCGCTGTCGCAGAAAGGCCGCCTGCTGCTGTTCGCGGCGACGGAGATGAAGACCATGGCCAAGGGCCGCGGCGTCATCGTCATAGACCTCGAACGGGGCGAAGAACTGCTGGCCGTGGCGTTCACCGATGGCGGCGCGGTGACGGTCAGCGGCACCGGTCGCGGCGGCAAACCCGGCGAACAGCTTATCAAGGGGGCAGAACTGAAGAAGCACTTCATGCACCGCGCCCGCAAGGGTTGCCTGATCGCGGCGCGACTCAAGGCGACCAGCTTGCGCTGAGCGAGACGCTAGGACCTGGCCCCGGAGTCGGGCGGAGGCGGCGCGCCGCCGCAGTCGCGCAGCTGGGGATGGATCGGCTGACGCGGAATGTTCGCCGTGTCGAAACTGGCGGCCGCGAGCAGGAACTGCACGCCAAGAATAATGGGCAGCGCCGCCAGCATCACCGTGCCGTCGGTCGCGGTGACGCCGCTCGCGATCGAGCGCGACCACTCGAACGCGCCGAAGCAAAAGCCGAAGGCCGCGAGCGCACTACCCAGCAGGAGCTGCACCGAGCAAGCGTTGAAGTCGCGCAGGAAGTACACGTAGAACAGCCGCTTGGCGAAGCTCCTCAGGTATTTCAGGGGAAACTCGCGCAGGACCCGGGCGATGCGCAGACTGCTCGTCTCGTCCTGGTAGCGCGCGTTCATCGCGATGTCGGCGACCACCGCGCGCAGGGTTCCGAGGCGAAACAGCATGTCGGATTCGAAGAAATAACGACGATCGAGCTTGGCTAGCGGCAGTTGGCGCAGCACCTCGCCACGGATCGCGGTGTAGCCGTTGCTCGGGTCCATCAGGTCCCAGTAGCCGCTGGCGATCTTGCTCAAGAAGGACAGGATGGCGTTGCCGAAGAGGCGTATCGTCGGCATGCCGGAGAGCGATTCGAGATGATAGAAGCGATTGCCCTTGGTGTAGTCGGCGCGGCCATCGAGCAGCGGTGCGATGAAGCGGGGCAGCAGGCGCGGATCCATCTGGCCGTCGCCGTCGATCTTGACCACGATGTCGGCAGCGTCGGCCATGGCCGCCTGGTAGCCGCTGATCACCGCCCCGCCCACGCCCTGGTTCGTCTCGTGGAACAGCACCCTGACCCTCGGGTCTGTGCACTCGGCTTGCACGCGCCGCCCCGAGCCCTCCGGGCAGCGGTCGTCGACGACATAGATCCTGGTCACTTCCGGACCCACCGCGGCGATGACCGTGAGGATTTGCCGCGCGACGCGAAAGCAGGGGATGACGACGGCGACGTGGGCGACCGCGGACGGCAGACTGGTGATTTCGGCTCGCTTCATCGCGCGATCAATAGGGACCAAAGGCCAATCGGCCGACGTATACCGCTTGCTCGGAGTGGCCGCTCAGATGCACGACGGCCGAGGCGGCGTGCGGCGGTGCGACGGCCCCGGTTTCGAATTCCTGGAAAGAAGCGACGCAGGGTTTGGCGCGGATGCTCATGCCGACGAGTTTGCCTGCAGCATCGAGCCAGGTGGTCTGCAAGCGCAGCGCGTTGGCCGGGCCCTCGCAGCGACCCGTAGCCGTCGTCCGGTAGTGGTTGCCGGCGACCACGGGAACCACTTGGCGCAGCTGATCGTTGGCCGTGACGCGGACGCTGCCATCGGCCTGCAGCGGCGTGCGCGCGCTGGCGCCGGACCAACCGGTGAGGCTGCCGGAAAATTCCGCGAGCAGCGGTCCCGCGTCTTTCCAGGTGGCCAGGTCCATGTCGCCGGCGCTGAAGATGGTGCGGGTGTAGCGGCTGCGAAACTGGCGCACGCTGTCGCGCATCGATGCCGGGCCTTCGTAGCCGGGAAAGACGAACAGGGACAGCTCCAGCCGCCTGGCCCAGGCTGCGATGGCGTCGCCGTCGGTGGCAACGGTGAACGCCCGCGTGCTGTCGACGTCGTGCCAGGAATCGCTGCGCACGTAGCCGGCGATAATGCCACCGAGCGGCCGGTTGAGCGCCATCATGCCGACCCGCGGCTCGCGGTAGCGCTTGTTGATCATCTCCGCGATGCTGCGCTCGGCGGCGTAGCGATCGACGTAGGCCTGGCGTGCCTCGGGCGCGGTGGCGCAGCGAAAGCACAGGCTGCCGTTCAAGTTGCTCGCCGCGGGCATCAGGTAGAGCTGCAGCGTCACGGTGGCGAGCACGGCGAGGGTCAGCGCGCCGACCCACAGCCGCGAGTTCGCCAGCCCGGCGGCTGGCGGCTGACGCACCGCCTCGATGGCGCCGGCGATCACCAGCATCGCCAAGGTGTAGGGCAGGTACAGATAGCGCACGTAGGCTTGCGAGCTGTAGATCGCCACGAAGACGAACAGCGTCAGGCAAAGGCTGGCCCAGACCAGCGCCGACGATCTGGGTCGCAGCAGCGCCACCCCAGCCGGCAGCAGCGGCAAGAGGAACAGACCGAAACCACCCGGCTTGTCGGTCTCGAGAAATTTCGCCGTGTCGAAGGTGAGCGCGTAGAGCGCGCCCCAGTCGAGGCTGCGCACATACATGGGGTTGGTGAAGGCCTGCAGGGTGTCGTAGAACGGCGACTTGAACAGGTTGTTGAAGAAGGGAAAGACCGGATTGCCGGTCAGCCACAGGGCGCCGAGGTAGGGTGGGCAGGCCAGCGCGACCGCGACCGCGAGCGCTCTCGCCGTCGTGCGCCAACCCGGGAAGCGGCCGCGACGGCAGTCCAGGACAAACCAGACGCCGACGGCCAGCGCCGCGAAAACCGACATGACCTTGAAGGTGAGCGCGGCGCCGAGCAGCGCCGCGGCCACGTAGAGCCAAGCGCCGACTCGCGTGTCGCGCCAGCGCAGATAGGCGGCAAAGCCAGCCAGCTGCAGCAGCGTCTGCCAGTGTTCGATAAAGTTGGTCGTCGATTCGAGGTAGAGAAACGGCGTGGAGGCGAATAGGGCGGTCACCGCCAGCGCCGTCCAGCGCGAGTGTTCGCGGCGCAGCAGCTGGTACAGATAGGCCGTCACAGCAAAGAAGGCGAGCACGTTGGACAGGCGCATCGCGGTATCGCCCGCCAGCAGATAGGCCAGGGTGTACAGCCAATCGGCGCCGAGCGGCATCACCGCCCACACGTAGCGTCCAACGTCGTAGCTCCAGCGATGTTCCAAGGCCACCTGCACGGGAAACGCAGCGTGCATCGCCAGCGCGTCGTAACCCACGTCCGGCTTCAAGCCGACGATCCAGTGCAGTTGCAAGATGCCGACCAAGGCGAACAGCAGCGTGCGCTCCGAGCGCGCCGCCGGCGGTTGCCAGAGACTGCAGGCCGCTGCCGAGCGTCGCAGCAATTCGCCCAATTGACGTCGCCCAAAGATGCAGGCAGCGCACACCGCCAGCGCGTAGACCGGCGCGCCGTGCAGGCGCAGCCCGCCGACGACGGCGAGCGCGACGGCGATCACGGCAAGCCCCAGTACGGTGGCCATACCGTCGTCGGCGAGCGACCGGCGCGACAGCTCGAGCCGCGCCAGCAGCGCCGCGCCGAGCGCATACGCTGCCAGACCGATGAGCGCCAGCGTCGCGATCGCCGGCAATCCCGCGAGCAACAAGGCCGGGGCGACAAACAGCGCCAGACCGGGCAAGAGATAGCGTGGCGCGACGATGCCGGGTGCTGCCGTCAGAACCAGAAAGGCCAGGTACTTGAGCAGGCGCGCGACCTCGCCCTCTTCCCACAGCGTCATCCCGGCCAGGTTCATCGCCGCGACGCCGCGCCAGGTGAGCGCCAGGCCGCCAACCAGGACCAGGGCGAACAGCGCCCCGCCCATTCCCCCTGCGTTGTGTGTGGATTCCGGCAATGCGGCTGCCCTGCTGTCTGGCATCTTGATTGTTATCGACGACAAGATCGGAGCGTCGATCGGGAGTTTAGCAGCCGCGGCTCGGCCCAGCTATAATCGATGGGCTTGGACTCCATGACTGAGTTGCCCATGACGCACCAAAGACGGCTGGAACTGGTTGAACAAGTGCTCGAGCGCTGGGCAGAGGACCCCTATCTGATCGCCACCAAACGCGATCTGTCGATCGAGGCCTACAGCCTG